>NZ_JBFUAA010000033.1:0-516 GCF_056406495.1 Arthrobacter sp. P1_B9 | reverse complement strand
GCTCCGGGTGCAGGGGCGGGATGGGCCGGCCGGCGAGTCCCTGCCGGGGCAGCAGCGTGTCGGCGAGGCAGAGCCGGCGCCTGGCCTCCGCGGCGCTGATCCGCAGCCGTGCCCGCAGGAACTCCACCGTGTTCCGGTACCCGTCATCCAGCACCGATTCCGGCACCGCCGGCTCACCCGTTCCGGGGCTTCCGGCGGGAGCCGAGGACAAGGAGGTGCCGGCGGGAACCGCCCCAACAGACCTGCCGGAGGGAGCCAAGGACAAGGATGCGCCGGCGGGAGCCGAGGCCAGGGAGGCGCCGGCGGGTTTCGCGGTTCCGGGTGTGCCGGTCTGCCACCCGGCGGGGCTCTCACGCCAGCCGGTGGTCCACCCGGTGACGGCCCCCGCCGCGACCCCCGTGGCCGTGGCGGCGGACTGCTTCCTGGTCCGGTCCACGGCGGCCGCCGCGACGAGCTGCAGATACTCCACCGCGCGGGAGACTTCCTCCACGCTGCCGGCGAAGTCCGACGCGGCCC
>NZ_JBFUAA010000032.1:0-536 GCF_056406495.1 Arthrobacter sp. P1_B9 | reverse complement strand
GCTACGTTCGGATGGGATAACCGCTGAAAGCATCTAAGCGGGAAGCTCGCTTCGAGATGAGATTTCCATACACCTTGTGTGTGAGAGGCCCCCAGCCAGACCACTGGGTTGATAGGCCGGATGTGGAAGCGAGGACTAACGACTCGTGAAGCTGACCGGTACTAATAGGCCGATAACTTACACCACACACTCTTCCCGTGAACGGATTCAAAAGACGTTCACACCATGGGAAGGGTACAAAGAAACAAGACTGCTTGCGTCCACTATGTGGTTCCCAACCAACAAACCCGTCACCGACGGCACTGTTGCGACAGGAACAAAACCACAACAAAATAACAACACCACAGATGTTGTAACCACAGTTTTCCCCACCCCCGCCAACAGCGGGCACGGTGGCGGAGCAAGGGTTACGGCGGTCATAGCGTGGGGGAAACGCCCGGTCCCATCCCGAACCCGGAAGCTAAGACCCACAGCGCCGATGGTACTGCACCCGGGAGGGTGTGGGAGAGTAGGTCACCGCCGGAACACCATTAACG
>NZ_JBFUAA010000031.1:0-536 GCF_056406495.1 Arthrobacter sp. P1_B9 | reverse complement strand
GGTTGGTGGCGGTGTTCATCACGGTGATCAGGTGTTCGAACTGGTCCGTGGTGGCGAAGATTTCCAGGTGTTGCAGGCCGTGCCGGGGTTTGCGGAGGAAGGCGCCCTGGAGCTGGCGGAGCAGTTCCTCGGAGGGTTCGGCGCCGTCCTGGTCCAGTGCCTCGGCCCAGCTGCGGCTGATCCGGGCCAGGAAGTCGGCGTCGTTCTCGGCCGCGGTGCGGGTCAGGGCGTGCTCCATCGCCGCGACGGCCTCCGGGAGGCAGCTGTGCCGGACCCGGTCCAGGGCGAGCGTGATGACGGTCGCGGCGCGGGAGGCGACCTCGCCGGCCGCGACGGCGGCTCCGAGCTCCGGGTGCAGGGGCGGGATGGGCCGGCCGGCGAGTCCCTGCCGGGGCAGCAGCGTGTCGGCGAGGCAGAGCCGGCGCCTGGCCTCCGCGGCGCTGATCCGCAGCCGTGCCCGCAGGAACTCCACCGTGTTCCGGTACCCGTCATCCAGCACCGATTCCGGCACCGCCGGCTCACCCGTTCCGGGCGGG
>NZ_JBFUAA010000030.1:0-546 GCF_056406495.1 Arthrobacter sp. P1_B9 | reverse complement strand
GGGTGGTTTTGGGTTGTGGTGGCGGGGTTTTTGGGTGGTGGGGTGGGTGTGGGGGGTGGAGTTGCGGTGGGGGCGTGGTGGGTGTATTGTTTTCTAAGTCGCCGCGAGGGAGACCAGCGGAAATGCTGGGAACCGGAGGCGGCCAATCCCCTAAATTTCAAGACCGGATCTGGTCGGCGTTTTGTGCGCTCCGGGTTCGGGTGGGGCGGGTTGGATGGTTTGCGGGTCGCGGAAACGCTGATTTGCAAAGCGGTCCGGACTCGGGTAAGTTTGAAAAGTTGCTCCGGAGCGATCCGCGACTGTTTGTTGGTTGTGGTGGTGCCGGGTGTGTCTGTTGTTTGAGAACTCAATAGTGTGCCAAGTTTGTTGATACCAATTTATTGTATTGAATTGGTTGAATTTGCCGGGCCCGCCACCCCGTGGTGTGGTCTGGTGTTATTTGGCTGGTTTCAAATTTTGTGCAGCGTGTGCATCCCGTTTTCCCGGGGGCGCATGTTGTGTCTGTTTTACTTCAACGGAGAGTTTGATCCTGGCTCAGGATGAACG
>NZ_JBFUAA010000029.1:0-598 GCF_056406495.1 Arthrobacter sp. P1_B9 | reverse complement strand
GGTCTGTTGGGGCGGTTCCCGCCGGCACCTCCTTGTCCTCGGCTCCCGCCGGAAGCCCCGGAACGGGTGAGCCGGCGGTGCCGGAATCGGTGCTGGATGACGGGTACCGGAACACGGTGGAGTTCCTGCGGGCACGGCTGCGGATCAGCGCCGCGGAGGCCAGGCGCCGGCTCTGCCTCGCCGACACGCTGCTGCCCCGGCAGGGACTCGCCGGCCGGCCCATCCCGCCCGTGCACCCGGAGCTCGGAGCCGCCGTCGCGGCCGGCGAGGTCGCCTCCCGCGCCGCGACCGTCATCACGCTCGCCCTGGACCGGGTCCGGCACAGCTGCCTCCCGGAGGCCGCCGCGGCGATGGAGCACGCCCTGACCCGCACCGCGGCCGAGAACGACGCCGACTTCCTGGCCCGGATCAGCCGCAGCTGGGCCGAGGCACTGGACCAGGACGGCGCCGAACCCTCCGAGGAACTGCTCCGCCAGCTCCAGGGCGCCTTCCTCCGCAAACCCCGGCACGGCCTGCAACACCTGGAAATCTTCGCCACCACGGACCAGTTCGAACACCTGATCACCGTGATGAACACCGCCACCAACCCCCGCCCCCG
>NZ_JBFUAA010000028.1:0-725 GCF_056406495.1 Arthrobacter sp. P1_B9 | reverse complement strand
GATTCCTACGTCCTTCTTCGGCTCCTAATGCCAAGGCATCCACCGTGTGCTCTTAAAAACTTGACCACAAAAGATCAAGGAGTAATTTTCGAGAGAACCACAGAAACCACCACCATCACCCCAAAAGGCAACAGCGACAGATCCAGGTTCATATTCTTGGAAATTGCTTCTTATAAAAGATGCTCGCGTCCACTATGTAGTTCTCAAACAACAACCCCGTACCACACACCCCACACACACCCCGCCCCCAAAAGGAGCAGAACAACCGTGTGATCGGTGCAGCCAGGAAACCAGAAACACAAGTCCCGGAACCACCACGGCCAAAGCCGCAGCAACCCGGTCCTGTTGCCTCAGGACCCAACAGTGTGCCAAACACTAAACCGCCCATCACCTCTCCCGCACCGTTCCAGGACCACCCGGACTTCCAAAGGAAGCACAGGGGACCGTACTGGGTGCCGGCGAAGAACCGGCGGCCGCTATTTGTTGATATTCCACCCGTGAGCACCCGCCGCAGAACTAGCGTCTGCGCAACGGGCGTACTCCTGACAACCCCACCACACGGACATAACGCCCGGCAGGGTGGTTGTAGGTGCTCCTTAGAAAGGAGGTGATCCAGCCGCACCTTCCGGTACGGCTACCTTGTTACGACTTAGTCCCAATCGCCAGTCCCACCTTCGACAGCTCCCTCCCACAAGGGGTTAGGCCACCGGCTTCGGGTGTTACCA
>NZ_JBFUAA010000027.1:0-744 GCF_056406495.1 Arthrobacter sp. P1_B9 | reverse complement strand
GATTCCTACGTCCTTCTTCGGCTCCTAATGCCAAGGCATCCACCGTGTGCTCTTAAAAACTTGACCACAAAAGATCAAGGAGTAATTTTCGAGAGAACCACAGAAACCACCACCATCACCCCAAAAGGCAACAGCGACAGATCCAGGTTCATATTCTTGGAAATTGCTTCTTATAAAAGATGCTCGCGTCCACTATGTAGTTCTCAAACAACAACCCCGTACCACACACCCCACACACACCCCGCCCCCGAAGGGAGCAGAACAACCGTGTGATCGGTGCAGCCAGGAAACCAGAAACACAAGTCCCACACCACCACCACGCACCCACCCCCGAAAGGGAAGGACAACGCGGCCGCGCCATGGTCCTGTTGCCTCAGGACCCAACAGTGTGCCAAACACTACCCAACAGCTCATTCCGGCGTGCGTTCCAGGACCCCCACACTTCCGAAGAAGAGAGAGCATCCGTACTAGCTGCCGGCCTGTGCCGCCAGGCACCTATTTGTTGATATTCCACCCGTGAGCACCCGCCGCAGAACTAGCGTCTGCGCAACGGGCGTACTCCTGACAACCCCACCACACGGACATAACGCCCGGCAGGGTGGTTGTAGGTGCTCCTTAGAAAGGAGGTGATCCAGCCGCACCTTCCGGTACGGCTACCTTGTTACGACTTAGTCCCAATCGCCAGTCCCACCTTCGACAGCTCCCTCCCACAAGGGGTTAGGCCACCGGCTTCGGGTGTTACCA
>NZ_JBFUAA010000026.1:0-1836 GCF_056406495.1 Arthrobacter sp. P1_B9 | reverse complement strand
TGTGTCTGTTGTTTGAGAACTCAATAGTGTGCCAAGTTTGTTGATACCAATTTATTGTATTGAATTGGTTGAATTTGCCGGGCCCGCCACCCCGTGGTGTGGTCTGGTGTTATTTGGCTGGTTTCAAATTTTGTGCAGCGTGTGCATCCCGTTTTCCCGGGGGCGCATGTTGTGTCTGTTTTACTTCAACGGAGAGTTTGATCCTGGCTCAGGATGAACGCTGGCGGCGTGCTTAACACATGCAAGTCGAACGATGATCCGGTGCTTGCACCGGGGATTAGTGGCGAACGGGTGAGTAACACGTGAGTAACCTGCCCTTAACTCTGGGATAAGCCTGGGAAACTGGGTCTAATACCGGATATGACTYCTCATCGCATGGTGGGGGGTGGAAAGCTTTATTGTGGTTTTGGATGGACTCGCGGCCTATCAGCTTGTTGGTGAGGTAATGGCTCACCAAGGCGACGACGGGTAGCCGGCCTGAGAGGGTGACCGGCCACACTGGGACTGAGACACGGCCCAGACTCCTACGGGAGGCAGCAGTGGGGAATATTGCACAATGGGCGCAAGCCTGATGCAGCGACGCCGCGTGAGGGATGACGGCCTTCGGGTTGTAAACCTCTTTCAGTAGGGAAGAAGCGAAAGTGACGGTACCTGCAGAAGAAGCGCCGGCTAACTACGTGCCAGCAGCCGCGGTAATACGTAGGGCGCAAGCGTTATCCGGAATTATTGGGCGTAAAGAGCTCGTAGGCGGTTTGTCGCGTCTGCCGTGAAAGTCCGGGGCTCAACTCCGGATCTGCGGTGGGTACGGGCAGACTAGAGTGATGTAGGGGAGACTGGAATTCCTGGTGTAGCGGTGAAATGCGCAGATATCAGGAGGAACACCGATGGCGAAGGCAGGTCTCTGGGCATTAACTGACGCTGAGGAGCGAAAGCATGGGGAGCGAACAGGATTAGATACCCTGGTAGTCCATGCCGTAAACGTTGGGCACTAGGTGTGGGGGACATTCCACGTTTTCCGCGCCGTAGCTAACGCATTAAGTGCCCCGCCTGGGGAGTACGGCCGCAAGGCTAAAACTCAAAGGAATTGACGGGGGCCCGCACAAGCGGCGGAGCATGCGGATTAATTCGATGCAACGCGAAGAACCTTACCAAGGCTTGACATGGGCCGGACCGGGCTGGAAACAGTCCTTCCCCTTTGGGGCCGGTTCACAGGTGGTGCATGGTTGTCGTCAGCTCGTGTCGTGAGATGTTGGGTTAAGTCCCGCAACGAGCGCAACCCTCGTTCCATGTTGCCAGCGCGTAATGGCGGGGACTCATGGGAGACTGCCGGGGTCAACTCGGAGGAAGGTGGGGACGACGTCAAATCATCATGCCCCTTATGTCTTGGGCTTCACGCATGCTACAATGGCCGGTACAAAGGGTTGCGATACTGTGAGGTGGAGCTAATCCCAAAAAGCCGGTCTCAGTTCGGATTGGGGTCTGCAACTCGACCCCATGAAGTCGGAGTCGCTAGTAATCGCAGATCAGCAACGCTGCGGTGAATACGTTCCCGGGCCTTGTACACACCGCCCGTCAAGTCACGAAAGTTGGTAACACCCGAAGCCGGTGGCCTAACCCCTTGTGGGAGGGAGCTGTCGAAGGTGGGACTGGCGATTGGGACTAAGTCGTAACAAGGTAGCCGTACCGGAAGGTGCGGCTGGATCACCTCCTTTCTAAGGAGCACCTACAACCACCCTGCCGGGCGTTATGTCCGTGTGGTGGGGTTGTCAGGAGTACGCCCGTTGCGCAGACGCTAGTTCTGCGGCGGGTGCTCACGGGTGGAATATCAACAAATAG
>NZ_JBFUAA010000025.1:0-5358 GCF_056406495.1 Arthrobacter sp. P1_B9 | reverse complement strand
GTGCTCATCACGATGGAGGCCATGTTGGGCAAGATTTCCCGGAACATGATGCGCCACGCTTTCTCACCGGTCACGACGGCCGAAGCGACAAAGTCCTTGCTGCGCAGGGACAGAGCTTGGGAGCGGAGCACCCGGGCGCTACCTGCCCAGCCCGTGATGACCAGCACAGTGACGACGGTGACGGGTCCCGGCGGCAGAAATGCGGCGAGAACCACCAGAAGCGGTAGCCCGGGGATGAGCAGAAATACATTGGTCAACAGCGAGAGCAGTTCGTCGATGGCTTTGCCGAAATACGCGGAGGCTATGCCGACGAGACAGCCGATGAAGGTCGCCGCCAGGCCTACGGTGAATCCGACCGCCAGGGAGCTTCGCGATCCCCACAGGGTGAGGGCGAGCACGTCCTGGCCTTTGGAGGTGGTTCCGAGGAGGTGGTCCGCGGATGGCGCCAGAGATGCTTCGGAGCCGAAGTCGGAGGGGTTACCCGGTGCCAGGAGAGGCGCCAGCAGTGCCAAGAGGGCAAATATCACTAGGATGGCCAGTCCGAAGAGGGCCTTCTTGTTCGTGAGGATGCCGTGGACGAATCCTCCATGAACCAGGCGCCCGGGGGCGGGGGGTTCAGGTAGTTGAACGGTGGGGTTGCCGGCCGTGGTGATCGTGGTGGGTGTTGAGTCTGTAAGTGACATGGGGACCTGTTTCTAGCTGACCCGGACCCGGGGGTCCAGTCGTACGTAAATGATGTCGACCAGGAAGTTAGCTGCCAGCACGGCTGCGGTAATGGTGAGGAAGATGCCTTGGGTCAGCGGGTAGTCCAGCGCCTGGACAGAGGTCAGAAGCTGGTAGCCAATGCCCGGGTACGCGAACACGGTTTCGGTAAGGAGAGCGCCGCCGACGACGAAGCCAAGGGACATGCCGAACGACGTCACCGAAGGCAGCATGGCGTTGCGGGCCGCGTACTGGAACATGATCCGTGCCGGGCGGAGTCCCTTGGCCCGGGCCATCGTGATGTAGTCCTCGGCGGTGGTGGCGATCATCGTGTTACGCATCCCCAGCATCCACCCGCCGATGGAGACCAGAACGATGGTCAGGGCCGGGAGGACGAGATGCGCGGCTACGTCGCCGATGTATTCGAGGGAAAACGACGGGTTGAGGCCTGTGGAGAAGGCATGGTTCAGAGGCAGCCACCCGAGGGTTATCCCGAACAGATATAGAGCGGCCATGGCCAGCCAGAAGTAGGGAAATGATCCGACGAAAATCAGCAGCGGGGGAAAGACGGAATCCAGGAACTTTCCGCGCCGCCATGCTGCCAGAACGCCGAGGAGATTGCCCAGAATGACGGCAATAACCAGGGCGGTGCCGCCGAGCAGGAGGGTCCATCCGATTTGTGATGCGATCACTTCCGAAACGGGGGTGGGGAACCGGGAGAGCGAGATGCCCATGTCCCCGCGGAAGATGTTGCCGATGTACGCCAGATACTGCTCCCATAGCGGCCGGTCGTCCAGGCCGAAGAGCCGCCGGAGCGCATCCACCTGGTCGGGGCGCATCTGGGACTGTACCTGGGAGAACATTCGACTGACAGGGTCCCCGGGCATCAGCCTGGGGAGGAAGAAATTCAGGGTGATGCAGGCCCAGAAGGCGATGACGTAGAACCCCAGACGGCGGAGGAGGAATACCATGATTCCGCTTCTTTCTTGATGATTGTTGCGCCGCCCGGGGATCGGTCCGGGTCCGGCAGGTGGTAACGGTGCGGGGGCCGCATGTGCGGCGGACTTGGTGGCTGTCCGGGGCCGGTTGCCCCGGACAGCCACGAGATGGCTACTGCGCCGGCTTGAGCGAGGTCAGAACCAGCACGGTGGTGGCGGAGCGGACCGAAAGGGTCGCATACGGGTTATCGCTGCTGGGCCAGCCCGTGAATCGCTGGTCGGTGTAGGCGCCCCACGCCGGGCCGGAAAACAGCGGGATCACCGGGGCCGCGTCGTTGAAGCGGGCCTCCAGGGTGCCGACGAGGGTCTTCTGTGCTGCCGGGTCTGCCGTTGCCGCCATCTTGTCCAGGGTTGCGGTCGCTTCCGCGTCGCCAAAGCGGTGGTAGTTTTCGTTCGCCTTTTGCCCTGCCGGCACAACCACCTTCTGGGACATTACGCCGCGGTAGAACTCGTACGGGGACGCGCCGGCACTACTCCAGACGATGCCGCTGTCGAAGGATCCGTCGGTGTAGGAGGAGACGACCTGGGACCAGTCAGGGGAGCTGACTTCGACCTTAACGCCGAGTTTTTCCATGTTCTTGGAGATGATCTGGCCGACGGAGAGCCAGTCCGAAGATGCCGAGCCGACAGAGAACTTGAACTGGAACGGTTTGCCGTCCTTGAGGGTGCGGATGCCGTCGGCTCCCTTTTTGTAACCGGCGTCATCGAGCATCTGGTTGGCTTTGTCCACGTTCAGCTTGGTCCAGTCACATTTGTCGACGATGCTCTGGTCGCGCCAGCTATTGTAGGCGTCGCTGAGGCCGGTGCAGTCGGCCGGATGGGTGTAGCCCGCCATGCCCAGGCCGGTCACCTGATCGCGGTCCACGGCCATGCTGAGTGCTTTGCGGACGACGGAATCGTTAAAGGGAGCCTTGGTGGTGTTGAGCTGCCAGTTGATGGTGCCACCTATGGTGGGGTACCAGAAGTGGCGGTGGGCCGGATCCTTGTCGATAAAGGTTTTCTGGACGTTGGGGATGAACTGGTCGCTCCAATCCACATCGCCATTCTGCAGGGCGAGGTTGGCACCGGAGTTGCCGGCGAAGGCCAGCATCCTGATGCCGGTCAGCTGCTGCTTTTCCGGCTGCCAGTAGTTGGGATTCTTATCGAGCTCGAATGACTGTGCCTGGAAATGGGAGACCTGCGTGTAAGGACCCGTGCCGACCGGATTGTCGTTAGTGGCTTTTGCCGGGTCCGCGATCTGGGACCAGACATGCTTAGGGGCGATGACCTGCTGGCCGACTTCGTAAAGTCCGGGCGCGTAGGGCTTGTTGAAATCGAAGCGTACAGTGTGCGCATCTACGGCTGAGACCTTGGCCAAGTAGTCGAACCCGCCTTGGATCTTTTTCTGGAGCTCAAAGGTGTACACCACGTCATCGGCCGTCAGTGGCCGTCCGTCCGACCATTTGACCCCGTCGCGGAGGGTGAACGTCGCTCCCTTGCCGTCTTCGTCTGCCTTCCACGAAGCGCCGAGCCAGGGCACGGGTTCGCCCTTGACGGGGTTGACGATCAGCAGTGGCTCGAAGACCGACTGCTGCGTCATAGGCAGCGCCTTCGGGGAGAACGGGTTGAAGTTGCTGGTGAACGTTGCGGTGTCCTCCCGGGGGATGGTCAGGAGCCCGCTGGAGGCGCTTCCGCCATTTGCTGTGCTTCCAGCTGTGTTTCCGGCGCTGCATCCGGTGAGAGTCAGGGCGCCGATCGCAAGTGTGGCTGCAACAACGGTCAGTGATCTTTTGGGGTTGATTTTGGGCATGAGGGAGCTCGTTTCGTCAGTGAAAGGGAGATGGGGTTAGCGGGTGGTGGACGTCAGGAGGGGCAGGCGCACGGATGTACGCTCCACCAGAGGGCATTCGACAATGTGTTGGAGCGGTGTTAGATCGCGGTTCGCTGCCAGTTTGGCCAGCAGCGCGACGCCGGTTGCCCCCATTTGCCGGAATGGCAGTGCGACAGTCGTCAGGCTGGGTCGCAGGTAGCTGGCGATAACTTCCTGGTTGTCGAAGCCAACCACGGAGATATCTTCCCCAATACGAAACCCTCGTTCTTTGATGGCGTCGTATGCGCCCATGGCCATACGGTCAGTGGCGCAGAAGATGGCCGTAGGCGGCACCGCGCTGTCAAGGAGGGAGGATGCCGCACGGTAGCCCTGGTCTGCCTCGCCGTCCTCGTTGATGATCAACTTCTCATCCAGGCCCATACCTGCCTGGTCCAGAGCGCGGATGTAACCGGCCCGGCGGCCGATGGCTGCTGGAATTACGGGATCAAGGTTGATGAGCCCTATCCGGTCGTGTCCGGCCCCGATGAGCCTCATAGTGGCGGCGTAGCCGCCCTGAGCCTCGTCAGGAATGACGGAATGGAGGGTGGCCGCTTCGTCAAAGCAGTGAACCAGGACCGTCGGCACCTCGTCTGCGACAGCCGGCAGCCGGACGCCCCTATGCCAGCTTGTTGCATAGATCAGACCCTCGACACGGTGCTCGAGCATCGTTTCGATTGCCTGCCGGTCGGCGTCACTGCTGCCGTCGGTGCTGGCGATCAGTAGTGTTTTACCCTCCCGCGCGGCCTGTTCCTCGGCGCCTCGGACGATGTCGGCGGCATAAGGCGCCGTAACAATTTCCGTGATCAGCCCGTAGAGCTTGGTGTGTTTGGCTGCCAGCGCTCGGGCTCCAGCGTTCGGGCGGTAGCCCAGTTCGGTCACGGCCCGGTGGACGCGGTCACGGGTTTCTTGTGGAATTCCGTTTCCCGTTCCGCCGTTTAGGACAAAGGAAACCGTCGTCCGAGAGACTCCGACATGGTTCGCGACATCCTGCATTGTCACTTTGGCCTGCCGAGGGTTCGTCTTCATTGACCGTCCGATGTCTAGTAATAAGGGCTGAACTTTGGATGAGAGTCTAGCTAAATCTACTGATGCGCGTTACTAACGCGCGTAAGTAGATGTGAGATAGAACATATCCCGCGTTGGGTTGGAGTGTCAAGCAGCGTGCGGAGGGTTGTCGGCGCCCTGTCGGATCTTCTGGGTGAACGAGAGAAAATCGCACTAGATAATCGAATCCCGCGAGACAAGTGGCGGGCCGGATATCCGCCGCCCTTGGCTCCCGACCCGTCCGGGTCGATTGGGCTGAACTCGAATTTCAGCCGGCGGCCTAGCCTTGACGCGACTCGATATCGGCCATAAGCGGGCTCTCCCCGCGGTCGAAGGAGCTAGGGTGAGGCTTCGTCCTGATCCGTGGAATTGGCCAATTTGGGGTGTGTACAAAGTACACACTTTGGGCTTCGGATCGGTTCGTACTGGTGCCGGATCGGGCCGGATTCCGCATGTTTCCGGGAGTTCCCAGTGTTTGCAAGGGCTGGAATGTAGTTCGAGTCCCACCTCGGGCACGTGTTTTCCCTGTTCAGGGGCTTGTGGGCCTCTGAATGTGTACAAATCTCCTTTTATGGGCCCCTGCGGGGGCCCATTTTTTGTTGGTGGCCGTTGCGGTCTGGCGGCTCCTTTTCTTGGCTTGGACAGCGCTGTTGCTGCTTACGCGTTCATGGCCGGGAGCGCCTGGAACGGCCTGACTTGCTGCGACTCGGGATCACTCGGGCCTCCTTCCTTGCTGTTTGTGCCGGACGTGGTCGGCCTTGCACC
>NZ_JBFUAA010000024.1:0-6159 GCF_056406495.1 Arthrobacter sp. P1_B9 | reverse complement strand
TTTGCAAATCAGCGTTTCCGCGACCCGCAAACCATCCAACCCGCCCCACCCGAACCCGGAGCGCACAAAACGCCGACCAGATCCGGTCTTGAAATTTAGGGGATTGGCCGCCTCCGGTTCCCAGCATTTCCGCTGGTCTCCCTCGCGGCGACTTAGAAAACAATACACCCACCACGCCCCCACCGCAACTCCACCCCCCACACCCACCCCACCACCCAAAAACCCCGCCACCACAACCCAAAACCACCCGCCACGCACCTCATCACACGCTCCCCCGCCACCCACGGCCACTATGCCGTGCATCACTCCAACCCCGTGCCAGCAGATCCCCCACATGGCGGGCCCATGCAATTGCAGCCAAACAGCCGTCGTGTTGTCGAATGCAGGCCGCCACAGGGGCGTGACGCGGCAGGATGCTTCCGATGCCTTCTGGGCCAGACTCCGAACCAAGTGTTGTTCGAGGGGTACCGCAACCGGGTTCCCGGACGTCGGACGGCTTGCCTGACCCTGCGCGGGCTCATGGATCCCGCCGCGATCATCGCCGGCCTTCCGGCCAGCACTGCCGTCTGCCATCTGCCGGGGCGTATGACGAGTTGATGGCCCGACAGCAGCCACCCCGCCGAAATCATGGCTGAAGGGAACACCTGACGAACGTCAGCTACCTGGAATCAGCGAAGGACCTTGCAACCCGCGGCGGAAGTTGCATGATCTCGTGGTTTGATCGAGCGATTGATTCGGCCGCAGCCTGTTCCCAGGACGTCGAAGCAGCAAGAACTGTCAGGCAACCCCCTGGAGTCACCCTTGCTGTCTGTGCTTACTGAGAGCTCCCCCAGTCGATGTTCGCGATGTCTAAGGTGTTATCGACTCCCCTGAGTTCGCCCGCAATGCATCGGAACGGTCGGCTCGATGCGTCGCGCAGATCCGTGATCTGTATCGGATACCGCTTTCAAGAGCGGCACCTTCCACGACGAACAAGACCGACGCGTGTTCATTGCCTGCCGGAGCCGCCTGGCGAACGTGTTCCCACCCGACGCGATCCCAGGCAGTGTCATCAACGGCCTTCACCCACGCGCGGAATCCATCTTCATGCTCGGAAAGCGCATCCACCCAAGCGTCTTGGTGCTGAAGGGCGTACGCGCCAGGAGGGAGGGCGGGCTTGGCCTGTGTGTGAGCCTTTCCTTCGTGCGTCTTCGGTCGCCAATAGTCCCGGGAACCTGGGCAGCTCTTCAGGGCCTAAAGCAGGAGGCGTAGTAGACGCGCAGGTCCGGCGGTCGTACCGGCGCGGGCGGTGGTGGTTGCGGGCGATCCGGCCGGAGCGCCGAGCCTAGCGCCGCGGCCGGAAACGCTGTGCCGCCGCCGGCCGGGCAGTGTCCGCAGCGTGCTCTTGACGCGGCCCCGGCCGCAAGGGTAGACAAGGGCCATCCCGGTGCTGTCGCGGGGGTTATGACCGCAGACAGAACGCGGGCAGCGCGGGGACCGTCATGATGAACCACGGCGGAGCAGCGGAGTGAGGTGTGAGCGATGACCGGATTAGTTGCCTTCCGCTTCGTGGCGCTCGGCTGGGCGGCCTACTTCGCCGCGGAAGCAGGGGTTGCGGACGAATGGGCGTACTACTTCGCCGTCTTCGTGATTGTGCTGGCCCAGTGCGCCGGTGTACCGCTTCCCGCCGTGGCCGTCCTGCTTGGAGCCTACGCCTCGGCGCGCCACGGAGACCTGAACCTTGCCGCCGTTATCGCGGTCGGCAGCCTGGGCGCCATGCTCGGGAGCACTATTGGCTACGTACTTGGGCGGGTGGGAGGCCGTCCGCTGATGCTTCGACTCGCACGGCGCTTCCACGCCGACGAGAATCGCATCCTCCAGCTCGAGTCGTTCTTCGATCGGCACGGTGGCAAAGCCTTGTTCTTCGGCCGCTGGGTCATAGTGGTCCGGCTCTGGGGCGCCATTGCCGCGGGGGCCGCCAAGATGCCGTGGCCCAATTTTCTGCTCTGGACCATCACAGGGTCCATTGCCTGGGTCGCGAGCCTCAGTGTTCTCGCCTATTTGGCCGGGGCGCTGGCCAATGCCATCGGTGACGCTCTCGACATCGGCGGCTGGGTGCTGGTCCCCTTCGTCGTGCTTGGCCTGGTGATCGTCTGGCGCCGGCGCAGACGCCGGAAGCTCAGGTCAGCGGGAGGGGCAGGGGACGGCGTGCCCGATGCCGAATGAGGCCGTCCAGGCGCGTCCGGCCTGTACGTTCCTGCAGCAACGCGGGGCCTCCTTCAAGGCGGAGCATATGACGTCGTAGGGCCCCTCATCGGGCGATCGGGCGCCAGGGGCGATTACCGGCCCGGCCCGGGGGCATCTGGCCGTGTACCGGCCCGGTTTGGGGGCAGCCGGCCGTGGGCCCGGGCTCCGGGGCCGGGGTCCCGGCCCTGCCTGAGAGGGGGGGTTAAATGCGGGAGGACCCCCACCTGGTGGTGGGGGTCCTCGACCGTTAATGGTGTTCCGGCGGTGACCTACTCTCCCACACCCTCCCGGGTGCAGTACCATCGGCGCTGTGGGTCTTAGCTTCCGGGTTCGGGATGGGACCGGGCGTTTCCCCCACGCTATGACCGCCGTAACCCTTGCTCCGCCACCGTGCCCGCTGTTGGCGGGGGTGGGGAAATCTGTGGTTACAACATGGCCGCTGCAGCGAATGCAGCTGTGGTGTTGTTATTTTGTTGTGGTTTTGTTCCTGTCGCAACAGTGCCGTCGGTGACGGGTTTGTTGKTTGGGAACCACATAGTGGACGCAAGCAGTCTTGTTTCTTTGTACYCTTCCCTGGTGTGAACGTCTTTTGAATCCGTTCACGGGAAGAGTGTGTGGTGTAAGTTATCGGCCTATTAGTACCGGTCAGCTTCACGAGTCGTTAGTCCTCGCTTCCACATCCGGCCTATCAACCCAGTGGTCTGGCTGGGGGCCTCTCACACACAAGGTGTATGGAAATCTCATCTCGAAGCGAGCTTCCCGCTTAGATGCTTTCAGCGGTTATCCCATCCGAACGTAGCTAATCAGCGGTGCACTTGGCAGTACAACTGACACACCAGAGGTTCGTCCGTCCCGGTCCTCTCGTACTAAGGACAGCCCTTCTCAAATTTCCTGCGCGCGCAGCGGATAGGGACCGAACTGTCTCACGACGTTCTAAACCCAGCTCGCGTACCGCTTTAATGGGCGAACAGCCCAACCCTTGGGACCTACTCCAGCCCCAGGATGCGACGAGCCGACATCGAGGTGCCAAACCATGCCGTCGATATGGACTCTTGGGCAAGATCAGCCTGTTATCCCCGAGGTACCTTTTATCCGTTGAGCGACGGCCATTCCACAATGTACCGCCGGATCACTAGTCCCGACTTTCGTCCCTGCTCGAGATGTCTCTCTCACAGTCAAGCTCCCTTGTGCACTTACACTCGACACCTGATTGCCAACCAGGCTGAGGGAACCTTTGGGCGCCTCCGTTACTTTTTAGGAGGCAACCGCCCCAGTTAAACTACCCATCAGGCACTGTCCCTGACCCGGATTACGGGCCGAAGTTAGATGTCCAAAGTGACCAGAGTGGTATTTCAACGATGACTCCACCCGAACTGGCGTCCGGGCTTCAACGTCTCCCACCTATCCTACACAAGCCACTCCGAACACCAATACCAAACTATAGTAAAGGTCTCGGGGTCTTTCCGTCCTGCTGCGCGTAACGAGCATCTTTACTCGTACTGCAATTTCGCCGAGTTTATGGTTGAGACAGCGGGGAAGTCGTTACTCCATTCGTGCAGGTCGGAACTTACCCGACAAGGAATTTCGCTACCTTAGGATGGTTATAGTTACCACCGCCGTTTACTGGGGCTTAAATTCTCAGCTTCGCCTTGCGGCTAACCGGTCCTCTTAACCTTCCAGCACCGGGCAGGAGTCAGTCCGTATACATCGTCTTGCGACTTCGCACGGACCTGTGTTTTTAGTAAACAGTCGCTTCCCCCTGGTCTCTGCGGCCCCGATCCCCTCCCACCAGCAAGTGGTGTTCAAGGTTGGGGCCCCCCTTCTCCCGAAGTTACGGGGGCATTTTGCCGAGTTCCTTAACCATAATTCTCTCGATCGCCTTAGTATTCTCTACCTGATCACCTGTGTCGGTTTGGGGTACGGGCGGCTAAAACCTCGCGTCGATGCTTTTCTYGGCAGCATAGGATCACCGAATCCCCCCATACGGGGGTCCCGTCAGATCTCAGGCATCATGAACGGCGGATTTGCCTACCGTTCGCCCTACATCCTTAGACCGGGACAACCATCGCCCGGCTCGGCTACCTTCCTGCGTCACACCTGTTAATACGCTTGCCTCCCAGGATCAGGTCCCGCGCTCCACCAAAACCCACACACCCCGAAGGGTGCTAGGGCAGGTTTCGGGCGGTTAGTATCCCCTGTTCAGCATGGGCGGTTTTTCGCCGGTACGGGAATATCAACCCGTTGTCCATCGACTACGCCTGTCGGCCTCGCCTTAGGTCCCGACTTACCCAGGGCAGATTAGCTTGACCCTGGAACCCTTGATCATCCGGCGGACGGGTTTCTCACCCGTCTTTCGCTACTCATGCCTGCATTCTCACTCGTGTAGGCTCCACCGCTGGTTTCCACCGCGACTTCACTGCCCACACGACGCTCCCCTACCACTCCAGACGCCTGAACCACAAGGGCTTGGCTAATGTCTGAAATCCACAACTTCGGCGGTGTACTTGAGCCCCGCTACATTGTCGGCGCGGAATCACTTGACCAGTGAGCTATTACGCACTCTTTTAAGGATGGCTGCTTCTAAGCCAACCTCCTGGTTGTCTTCGCAACTCCACATCCTTTCCCACTTAGCACACGCTTAGGGGCCTTAGTTGGTGGTCTGGGCTGTTTCCCTCTCGACTATGAAGCTTATCCCCCACAGTCTCACTGCTGCGCTCTCACTTACCGGCATTCGGAGTTTGGCTGACGTCAGTAACCTTGTAGGGCCCATTAGCCATCCAGTAGCTCTACCTCCGGTAAGAAACACGCAACGCTGCACCTAAATGCATTTCGGGGAGAACCAGCTATCACGAAGTTTGATTGGCCTTTCACCCCTACCCACAGCTCATCCCCTCCATTTTCAACTGAAGTGGGTTCGGTCCTCCACGACGTCTTACCGTCGCTTCAACCTGGCCATGGGTAGATCACTTCGCTTCGGGTCTAGATCACGCCACTGCAACGCCCTATTCAGACTCGCTTTCGCTACGGCTTCCCCACACGGGTTAACCTCGCGACGTAACACTAACTCGCAGGCTCATTCTTCAAAAGGCACGCCGTCACCCCTACACGATCGCTCGCGGAGGCTCCGACGGATTGTAAGCACACGGTTTCAGGTACTGTTTCACTCCCCTCCCGGGGTACTTTTCACCTTTCCCTCACGGTACTGGTCCGCTATCGGTCATTAGGGAGTATTTAGGCTTATCAGGTGGTCCTGACAGATTCGCACGGGATTTCTCGGGCCCCGTGCTACTTGGGATACTTCACCAGGCGGTGCACAACATTTCGGTTACGGGGCTCACACCCTCTACGGCCGGCCTTTCAAGACCGTTCACCTATGCCTGCACTCTCACCTTCCCAGCCCGGCAGAGCTGGAGTGGGAAGTCCCACAACCCCGACCATGCAACGCCCGCCGGCTATCACACATGGAACGGTTTAGCCTGATCCGCGTTCGCTCGCCACTACTGACGGAATCACTATTGTTTTCTCTTCCTGCGGGTACTGAGATGTTTCACTTCCCCGCGTTCCCTCCACGCACCCTATGTGTTCAGATGCGGGTCACCAGGCAGCTCGCGCCCCTGGCGGGGTTTCCCCATTCGGACACCCTGGGATCACAGTCCGGTTATCGACTCCCCCAGGCTTATCGCAGATTCCTACGTCCTTCTTCGGCTCCTAATGCCAAGGCATCCACCGTGTGCTCTTAAAAACTTGACCACAAAAGATCAAGGAGTAATTTTCGAGAGAACCACAGAAACCACCACCATCACCCCAAAAGGCAACAGCGACAGATCCAGGTTCATATTCTTGGAAATTGCTTCTTATAAAAGATGCTCGCGTCCACTATGTAGTTCTCAAACAACAACCCCGTACCACACACCCCACACACACCCCGCCCCC
>NZ_JBFUAA010000023.1:0-39337 GCF_056406495.1 Arthrobacter sp. P1_B9 | reverse complement strand
GTGCAGGGGGACCACTGTATCCCGGGGGACGGCCGGGTCCGGGGGGACGGCCGCCTTCACCTCTGTGTGCACCCCTTGTGCCGTTGATGAGGGTGCGGGCCCAGCCGGCGGGGACGGTCCCGTAGCCGGGCAGGACGGCCGGTTCGGAGTCTCCCTGGAAGAGGGTGCGGTCGGTGATGACGAGCTGGATCTCGACCCCGGTGATCCCGCCCGGGGTGCCGGTGGTGCGTTCGACCAGGGCATCGGCCATCAGCTGCCCGCGGCCCCTCGGGTCCCCGGCGGCACGGAGGGTGTCGGCGTGCCCGCTCAACGCCTTGTAGACGGCGACGCCGGCGGTCACGGGCAGCAGCGCGGTCAGGCAGGTCATCGCATCGGGGGCCGGGCGGAGACTGACACGCCGCTCACTGGCGGCGTGGGCGGCGCGTTCGGTGACGGAGCGGGGGTCACGCCGGTACGCGGCGGTGCGGGCCGCGGCGACCATGGACCGGTCACCGGCCCCGGCGAACGTCCCGGCGTCGGGCGCCAATTCCTCGTCGACGGCGGCCCGGTCGGCGGCGGTCAGGCAGGCGGTTTCGCGTACGAGCAGGGTGGCGCGCCATTCGTTCAGCTGCCCGGTTTCCAGGGCGGTGAGGGTGTGCGGCATCTCGGTGATCAGGGCTTTGGCCAGGCCCAGGAGCCGGCCACCCCTGGCGGGGGATTCGTGCCGGGCCAGGGCGATCTGCGCGCCGACACCGGCGCCAAGCCTCTCGGCCGGCACGCCGAGCCGGGCTTGTTCGCGGCGCTGGAGCAAGTCGAAGGCCACGGCGTGCCGGGCCTGCCGGGCTGCCATGGCGGACTTCAGGTCCTCCAGGTCCCGGATCTCGTCGATCAGTGCGGCAGCGCTGTCCGGGGCCGGGAGGAAGGCCAGGATCCGGGCCAGTTCAGCGACGGTCCCCGCAGTTGCCGGTGCCGGGTCTGCCGGAATCGTCTCGGGCCCCTGATTGCCGTCCATGAGTTAAGTGTCCCTGCGGGCTATGACATTTATGGCCCTCCGGAGCCGTTCCACCGCTTCGGAAGCCATCGGCGACCTTCCAGATCCCAACGTCACTCCCGAAACGCTGCCCAGGAAAACGTCGAGCTGAAGACGCGTCCGCAACGCGTCGAGCGCAGAGTGAAACTCGTCAAGCCGTCGGTATTGCTCGATCATCCCGGCGCAATCTTCGGCCTGACGCAGGTCCCGGAGTACGCGGGAGCAGAATGCGAGCAAATCCTGGACGCCGCCGTCACTGCTCCCGGCGCGGCCGAGGCCGTAGTCGCCGTCTCCCGCCGGAACCACTTCGGGCCCCTGATTGCCGTCCATGAATCCAGTCTCCTCCGGGGATCGGACATTAATAGGGCAACCAGAAGGAGGCCGCGAGGTTAGCGGGATTGGTGGGATTCGTTGGCGGTTGTGGAGGTGCGGCCCCGAGATCCCGGCGTCCGAGGACCCACACCCGAGCGCACCGCCCCTGTCTCAAAAACGGGCACGGGTCCATCATGGGAGAGGGCGTTAGCTCTGCGCCCCAGGCGGAACCGGGCGGAGGATTGTCCATGAACCAGAGGGAATCTATCGCGACGAGTATCAGCTCGCTGCCTTCGGACCGCCGCTCGTTACTTAAGGCCGTCGGCGTCGGCGCCGCGGGTATAGCGGGCATGCCGCTGCTGGCCGCCTGCACGGCCCAAAGTGCCCCCGCCGGTACCGGAAGCAGTGCCTCCGGCGGCTCCGGTGCGCCGTCGGCGTCTCTGCTTCCGGCGCCGGAACCGCAGGTCAAACCGCTCCTGGACCAACAGAAGGTCAACGCCGCCTTGGCAAAGCTGGACGGGATGGTCCAGGGCGTGATGGAGAGTACCGGTGTTCCCGGAGTCGCCGTGGCCGTGGTCTACCAAGACCAAATGGTGTACGCCAAGGGCTTCGGCGTGCGGGAATCGGGCCGGCCCGAGACAGTGGACGCGGATACCGTTTTTCAATTGGCCTCGGTGTCCAAACCCTTGGCCTCCACGGTGGCGGCCGTGGCCGTGGGCCGCAAGGCCATCTCCTGGACGGAACCGGTGATCAACCACACCCCCGGCTTCGCCCTGAAAGACCCCTACGTCACGCGGAACGCCACGGCGGCCGACCTGTTGTCACATCAAGGCGGCCTCAGTACGGGGGCGGGCGATCTGTTGGAAGACCTCGGATTCGACCAGTCCTATATTCTCAGCCACCTCAACCAGCAGCCGCTGGACTCCTTCCGGTCGAGCTACAACTACAGCAACTTCGGCTACACGGCTGGTGCGCAGGCTGTCGCCGATGCCATGAACAAACCCTGGGCAGACCTCGCCGAAGAAGTCTTGTTCAAGCCCCTGGGCATGTCATCCACGAGCTATCGCCACGCGGACTACCAAAAGGCAACGAACAAGGCACTGATCCACGTCCCAGCCGGTAACAAGACCTGGGTGACCAAATACACCCGGGATGCCGACGCCGAAGCACCCGCCGGCGGGGCCAGTTCCTCCGTGCGCGACCTGGCCCGCTGGATCCGCCTGCAGCTCGCCAACGGCAGCTTTGAGGGAAGCGAGGTCATCGACCCGGACGCGCTTGGTGTCACGCATGTCCCGCACGCCGTGTCGGGCCCACCGGCGACGCCGGGCGCCCGCACCCGCTTCTACGGCTTGGGCTGGAACGTCTCCTACGACGACCACGCCCGGCTGATGCTCGGGCACTCGGGAGCCTTCAACCTTGGTGCCGCGACCGCCGTCTCACTGCTCCCCGGCGAGCAGCTGGGCATTGTGGCCCTGACCAATGGCCGGCCGCAGGGCATCCCCGAAGCCATCTGCGCCGCATTCCTGGACACGGCCCAGAACGGCGCCCCGACAGTGGACTGGATCGGATTCACCTCGGGCGTCTTCCAGAAGATCGATGAGGCGGAGAAGCCGAAAGTCGACTATTCCAAGGCGCCGGCCCAGGCCAAACCGGCGCAGGGCAACGACTTCTACATCGGCAGTTACGCGAACTCCTACTACGGCCCGCTCACCGTCGCGGTGGAGAACGGCGTGCTGACCCTTGAGCTGGGCCCGGCCGGCAGGACCACCAAGTTCCCGCTCACTCATTTTGACGGCGACACCTTCAGCTTTGAATCAATCGGCGAGAACGCCAACGGTCTTGCCGGGGCAATCTTCGCCCCCGGCGCGGCTGCAGCCCCTGGTGCGGACGCCGCAGCCCGAGGCGGCACGGCTCCGAGCGTCAGGCTTGATTTCTACGATCAGACCGGGCTGGGCACCTTCACCCGCAGCTGAGCCCGGACTTCAGTGAGTGAGCTTCTTCCGTAAGCTTCAAAGAAACGCCACGAGCCCCGATCCAAGGAACCCATGCCCATCAACACACAGTCGCTGAAACAGGACGGCTTCACCGGTTTCCGGCCGCTCCAGGACCTTGACATCAACCGGATCCCGCAGAAGCCCGGGATCTTCGCGGTACTGCGGCCCGAGGGCTTCCGGCCCCAGTTCCTGGCCAGGAGCACCGCCGGCATCTTCAAGAAGAAGAACCCCACCCTCAAGGCGGACGCTCTCGACGCCGAATGGGTGGACGGCGCCGATGTCCTCTTCGTGGGCAAAGCCGGCCCCGGAAGCAAGGGCAACCGCGGACTGCGCCGGCAAATCCAGGAATTCGTCGACTTCGGCGAAGGCAAGCCGCCAGGCCACTGGGACGGGCGGCTCATCTGGCAGCTCGCCGTGCCCGGGGCCCTGATCATCGCGTGGAAAGAGTTGCCCGTTGAGCAACTCAACGCGGCCGAAGCCCGGTACCATGCCGCATTCATCGAAGAATACGGCCGCCTGCCGTACGCCAACTCAGTCCAGGCGCGCGTCAAAGGTGCTTAGCCGCCGTACGTGAACCGTCCCCCCACTAACGTGGCGGCCACCGGCATGGCCGCAAAATCCGCATCCGACACGGTCAGCGGGTCGGCGTCGAGCACTGCAATATCGGCGGGGTCCCCGACCCGGAGACGGCCGCGACCGCGGGTCGAGGCCGTGAGGGCCTCCTGCCGCGTGAGGGCCTGCTCGGCATGCCACGGCCCGCGGCCATCCAGCCGGTCCCGCGCCGTGGCAGCGGACATGGCAATCCACGGATCCAGGGGGGCCACCGGAGCGTCCGAGCCCAAGGCGAGAGTCGCCCCGGCGGCCAGCAATGAACGGAGCGGGAAGGACCGGTCCGTGCGCCCCGGCCAGTTAGCCTCGGCGGCGTCCCGGTCATCGAGGGCATGCGCAGGCTGGACGCTCGCGGTCACGCCCAACCGGCCGAAGCGGGCGAAATCCTCGCTCCGGACAAACTGGGCATGCTCCACCCGTCCGGCGAGGCCCGCCGCCTCAAACGCATCCAAGGCGACTTGGTTGGCCGCGTCGCCGATTGCGTGGACCGCCGGCACAAAACCCGCCTGCCGGCCCCGGACCAACAGGGCGAGCAGCTCCGCCTCGCTCACGGTCAGCAGCCCGTGGCCGCCGTTCGGATACGGGTCCACGCAATACGCTGTGCGGGTATTGAGCGAGCCGTCGATCAGCACTTTCAGGGGGCCCACGCTGAGCAGCCCGCCACTGCCGGCCACCGCCAAACCTGTCCGCAGCCCCTCTGCCGCGGCCCGGTCCAGGTCCTGCGGATAGACGCCCGCTTCAACCCGCAGGGCAGCGAAGCCGCCGGAGATCCTCCGCAGCCAGGCGTCGCGGTTCCATGTCATCTCGAAGTCCACAATCCCGACCACGCCCCGCGCGGCCGCAGCCTGACCTGCCTGCCGCACCCACGGATCCACCACCGCGTCCGGCAGCTGGCCAAGCTCCCGGGTCAGGGCGAACGCCGGTTCTTCCCGGAGCAGGCCGCCCGCATCCACCGGCATTCCGTACTGTTGGGCCGCTGCGGAGTTGAGCCAGACACAGTGGAGGTCGTGGCTGATCAGGGCCGTAGGCCGGCCGCGTGTCACGCCGTCCAGGAGGTCCAGACTGGGCAGGTCATGCCAGATGGCATCGCGGAAACCGACGCCCACCAGCGTCTGGACGGGACCCGGAGCTCCGGCGCCGCTTCCGGTCCCGGTGCTAGTGTCCCCGGCGATATGGGCCCCGACGACGGCGGCCGCCTCGCGCGCCGAGCCGGCACTGGAGAGGTCAAGCCGGTTGGAGGCCAGCGCCCACTGCGTCATATGAACGTGCTCATCCCACATCCCAGGAATGACGTAGCGGCCCTCCAGATCCACCACCCGGGTTGCAGCGGGGAGCGCGCCCGGGCCCGGGCGCGACGGGATGATCGCCGACACGGCCCCGGCGCGAACATGAACGTCGAAGCATATTTCCTCCCCGGGGTGCCGCACGGAGGCCAGCACGAGGTCCGGGGGTCGGCAGGGATCGAGCGGAACAGGCATAGGAACAGGCTAGGCGGGCGACGCCGCAGGACCCAACAGGCGCACACGGGACTTTCGCCCCTTACCTCTGCCACGAGCGCCCCCCAAGCTGAATGTGTGGGGAGGTTGCTGCACGGCCAGTTGGGGGACGTGTCGAGCGAAAAACCACTTCACGTAAATACGGCACGGGTCTCACCGCGAATTGGGGAAGGAAATGGCGTTTGCACTTTCCGGCTTCAGCAGGAAAAGGCAGGAGACCACGGCCACATGAGTATCCATCACCATTCGGGGGACCCTAAACTCAAGGTGCTCATCCGCCTGAACGCCGACGCCGAAACAGCTCGGATCGACGTGCATGGTGTGGTGACCGTGGCCAACGTGCGGGCACTGTACGTCGTTTGCCGCCGCGTCACAAGCAAGCTTCCCGGATTCGAACTCGTGCTCGACCTCGCCCATGCCCGGGTGTCGGCCGCCGCGATCGAGGAACTCCGTGAGCGTGCCCGCGCCTCGTTGCTGTATTCGGGAATCGATGGCACGGAGACTCCGTGCCGTCTGCGCCTCGTGGACCCGCTGGTCATCCTCAAAACCAAGGAGCACGTATGAAAGCCCTCGTCTATGGCGGTCCCGGGGAGAAATCGTGGACCGAGGTCCCCGATCCCACAATCCAGAATCCCAGCGATGTGATCGTCAAAGTGGACACCACCACCATCTGTGGGACCGATCTGCACATCCTCAAAGGCGACGTCCCCGCGGTGACCAAGGGCCGCATCCTGGGCCACGAAGGGGTCGGCACCATCACGGAGATCGGCGCCTCCGTGACCAGCCTCAAGGTCGGGGACCGCGTCATCATTTCGTGCATCAAGTCCTGCGGGCACTGCGCCAACTGCAAGACAGGCCTGTACTCCCATTGTCTGGGGGAGGAAGGAACCTCCGGCATCGGCTGGGTTTTCGGACATCTGATCGACGGCACGCAGGCCGAGTTCGTCCGCGTCCCCTATGCAGAGAACTCCCTGCACCTCCTGCCTGAGGGAGTCAGCGACCAGCAGGCCGTCATGCTCTCCGACATCCTCCCCACCGGCTTTGAGATCGGCGTGCAGTACGGCCGGGTCAAGCCCGGCGACACGGTCGCCGTCATCGGCGCGGGCCCCGTGGGACTTGCCGCGATCTCCACCGCCGGCCTCTACGGCGCCGCCACGATCATCGCCGTCGACCTCGACGCGAACCGGCTCGAGAAATCCCGCGAATTCGGAGCCACCGACGTGGTCCTCTCATCCGATGCCGACTGGAAGGAGCAGCTTATGCTCCTGACCGACGGGCAGGGTGTGGACGTGGCGATCGAGGCCGTGGGCGTCCCGGCGACCTTCACGATGTGCACCGACATCGTGCGTCCCGGCGGCACCGTGGCCAACGTGGGCGTGCACGGCAAAGCCGTGGAACTGCACGTCGAAGACCTCTGGATCCGGAACATCAACATCAGCATGGGCCTGGTGAACACCAACACCACCCCCATGCTGCTCAAGCTCGTGGCACAGCAAAAGATCCCCGCGGACAGTTTCGCCACCCACCACTTCACCTTTGACGAGTTCATGGAGGCGTACGACACTTTCGCCCGCGCCGCGGAGACGAAGGCCCTCAAAGTCGTGATCACGGCATGAACGCGCTCGTTGTCCTCCACGCCGGCAGTGCCGGCGCGATCGACGAAGCCAAGCCGTTCGTGATCCCGCTCGGGCGGTAGCGGCCCGGGCCGCCAGCTTCCGGAAGCCACGCCCGGCCGGGCGTGGCAAACGGACCATCTGAAAGGACGGCGGCCATGAAGGCAGGCCGGATTGTCATGCTGGTGATCGGCTCGCTGTGCGCGCTGGTCGGTTTGGGACTGTTGGCGGGCGCCGGCTTTGCGGGCTGGGTCAACTACCAACAACGTGACGGCAGGTACTTCATCACGCCGTCAGCGCCTTTCTCAGGCAATTCCTACGCGCTGACGACCCCCCGGCTGGACCTCATGACCGGCGGCGGCGTGGACGACGGCGTTCCGGTGGACATTGCGGGCAGCGTGCTGCTCCGCGGTTCCTCCACCGACCCCGGCAAGGAAATCTTCATCGGAATTGCCCCGCGGGCCGACGTCGCGACGTACCTGGCCGGTGTCCGGCGCACCGAAATCGTCGACGTCAGGTTCAACCCCTTCCGCGCGCGGTACCGCGAAGTGGCCGGCTCCCAGGTCCCGTCCAATCCGGCGCAGCAGACCTTCTGGGCCGCGACTGCCACAGGCCCGGGGGAACAGGAACTGACCTGGGACCTCCGCTCCGGATCCTGGGCAGTGGTGGTCATGAACGCCGACGCGACGTCTCCGGTGAGCGTGAATCTGCAGGCAGGGGCACGCACAGACCTGCTCCTGCCGGTGTTCATCGGCCTGCTGATCGGCGGACTTGTGATGCTGCTGATCGGCGTGCCGCTGATAGTGCTGGGCGCCGTTGGACTCGGCCGCGGCGGCCCGGGCCAAGGCGGGACGGGCAGCGGTGTCCCTCCCGGGCACTTGCCGGCCCAGCCCGGCCAGCCGTATCCCGCGGGTCCCTACCCGCCCAGGGCCACCCCCGGCCAGCAGAACAGTGCGGCCCCGCCGGGTGCCGTGGCAGCCTACGCTGCCACGCCGGGGACTCCGTATCCGGTGGCACCGGGTGCTACGACCGCATATGTGTACCCCGCCCGCCTCCACGGCTACCTCGACCCGAACCTGTCACGGTGGATGTGGCTCGTGAAGTGGTTCCTGGCCATCCCGCACTTCATCGTCCTGTTTATCCTCTGGTTCGCCTTCGGAGTGGTCACGATTGTGGCGTGGTTCGCGATCCTGTTCACGGCGCGCTACCCGCGCTCGCTGTTCAATTTCAGTGTCGGTGTGATCCGCTGGAACTGGCGTGTGGCCTTCTACGCGTTCAGCGCGATCGGCACGGATGTCTATCCCCCCTTCACCCTGGCCCGCACCGATTACCCGGCGGACTTCGACGTCGATTATCCCGAACGGCTGTCCCGCGGCCTGGTGCTGGTGAAGTCCTGGCTGCTGGCCATTCCACATCTGCTGCTTATCAGCCTGCTGACGGGGACCGCGAGGACGTGGGAGTACCGGGACGGCGAGTGGGTGCAGCAAGGTGTGGGCATCTCCCTCCTGGGGCTGCTGGTCCTCATCGCCGGCGTGATCCTGCTGTTCACGGGCCAATACCAGCGGGGGCTCTTCGACCTCCTGCTTGGCCTGAACCGCTGGATCTACCGCGTTATCGCCTACGTTGCCCTCATGCGGGACGAATATCCGCCGTTCCACCTTGATATGGGTCCGGTCGATCCGGGCGAGCTGCCGGTGCCTGCATACGCCGGACCCGCGCTCGGAACCGGAGGGCCCGCCCCCGGACCCGCTGCCGGACCCGTCGGGCCCGTCGGGCCTGGACCCGCCCCCGGACCCGCGGTCGGACCCGGACCCTCCGCCGGACCAGGACCCGGGCCCGCACCCGGACCCGGAGGACCAGCCACCGGACCCGGAGGGCTGCCCAGAAGCTAATGCCGCGCTGCGCCCGGTCCTCTTGCCACCCGCCCTCCGCAAGAACATAGTTGAGGGAATTCACGTACTCCGCGGCACTAGGCAGGCGACCATGGTGAACATCGGGATTCCGGAAAACGGCGTGCTTCACGGCAAGACCGCCCTGATCTATGGCGGCGGCGGGGCGGTCGGCGGGGCGGTGGCAAGGGCTTTCGCGGCCGACGGCGCCACAGTGCACATTGCCGGAAGGACGGAATCGCGGCTGGAAAAAGTAGCCAATGACATTCGCGAGGCGGGCGGCACAGCCGAAACCGCCGTCGTCGACGCCCTGGACGAAGAGCAAGTGGATGCCTTCGTAAGCCGGGTGGCGAAGAAGAGCAAGAGGATCGACATCTCCTTCAACGTGATCTCATTCGGCGACATCCAGCAGCCACTCATGGAGATCGATGTGGATGACTTCACCCAGCCCATCACCCTGGCCGCGCGGACGCACTTCCTGACCACCCGCGCGGCCGCCGCCTACATGGTCAAGCAACGCTCCGGCGTCGTGCTCATGTTCGGCGGCTCGGGCCCCCAGACGATCCCCGGCCTGGGCGGTTTCAAGGTGGCGCTCGACGCGATGGAAGGACTGCGCCGGCAATGGGCCCTGGAACTGGGAAAACACGGCATCAGGGTGGTCACCATGGTCACCGGCGGCATTATCGAAACCATCCCGTGGCAGGCCGAGGGCCGCGAAGAGATCGTAGTGGAGATTGCCAGGGCCGCGCATTTGAACCGGACGGCCACGCTGACGGACGTCGGTAACGTGGCCTCCTTCATCGTCTCGGACAAGGCGGCGGCCATCACGGACGCGACCGTCAACATCTCCGCCGGCGCGATCGTGGACTACTGACGCCTTCGATCCGTCGTCCGCCTCGGCGGACAAGGTCAAGGTGCTCACCGGCTACGAGGGATGCTGAGGCCTGCCCCGGGCCGCCCGGCCAGGCACGGGCCCGGCGTCTTCCAAGAAATGGTATCTATCATGAGCCCGTGCCGCCCCTTGATGTAGTCCTCACCGCCTGGCAGATCGACTGGGCCGCCGCCGCCCTGATCGGCGGCTCGGCGCTGCTGTACGCGCTGGGCCTGAGGGCCGCGGCGGCGCGCGGGCACCGCCATCCCGGGTGGCGGACGCTGGCGTTCTATGTTCTGGGCCTTGGGTCCCTGACAGTGCTGACGTGCGGGTTCCCTGGCGTCTACAGCGCGCAGCTCCGGTGGGCCTTCACGCTCAAGATTTCCCTGTTGCTCTTCGTGGTGCCGCTGCTGATCGGCCTGGGAAAACCCATCTCCCTCGCCCGTGCGGCCCTGCCGCCGCGCGGCGTCGGCCGGCTGAACAGGGCGCTCGCGCACAGCGCGGTGCGGTTTGCCGGCAACTCCATGGCCGCCCCGCTCCTGGGCCTTGCCCTCTTCGCCACCTTCCTGACTCCGGCCTTCTACACCCTCCGCACAGCCGCTTGGACCGAGGCGCTCCTGACGGTCGGGGTCCCGCTGCTTGGCATGATGATGGCCCTGCCGATCATCGAGGACGCGGACTTCCGCCGCTCCAGCGCGTTCTTCATCGTGGAGTTCGTGTTTGTCTTCATCGAGCTGCTGGTCGATGCCGTGCCCGGGATCCTGCTGCGCCTCAACGGCCAGGTGCTGGATCACGTGGCAACGACGCCGTCTGCGATGGGCTGGTTCCCCAACGCCCTGCGTGACCAGCAGCTGGCGGGGGACGTCCTGTGGTTCATCTGCGAAATTGTCGACTTGCCCCTGATCATCCTGATGTTCATCCGCTTCTCCCGCAGCGACAAACGCGAGGCCCGCGGCTTTGACGAGCTCACGGATTCCCAGCTCGATGAACTGAATGCGGAGCACCTGCGGCGCGGCCGCTAAGTCCCCGCGCCCCGGATGGGGGCGCTATGCCACGCTGACCTTGATCCGCTGCACCACGTTGTTGCCCATGCCCTGGTAGTTCCATTCCGGTTCCAGCGGCTGGACCGCGCCGCTGGCATCCGTGGCACGGCAGGAGAGCTCGTGTTCGCCCGGATCGGCCACCCACGGCATCGACCACGCACACCACGCGAACGGCGCTGCAGGGTGCTCCAGATGGGCCGCTGCCCACTTTCCGTCGATTCCGACGTCGACGCGCTGCACGGCGCCTTGCCCGGACCAGGCCCGGCCGGTGAGCATCACCGGTCCCGGGGGCAGGATCCGGCTCCGGGTGAAGAAATCCGGGACACCCGGGGGCATCATGAGCGAGCGGACCTTGATCCAGGTGACCGGGGTTCCGGGATCCTCGGCGTCATGCTGGTAGCGGTACGCCACTGCCTGCTGGAAACCGTCATAAGGCTTGGTCAGAACCTTGATCGAGGTCAGCCACTTCACGCTCGCCATGCCGTACCAGCCGGGCACCACAAGCCGGAGCGGATAGCCGTGCTGAGGCGGCAGGTCTGCGCCGTTCATCCGGTAGGCGAGCACGACGTCGGGGCGCAAGGCCTCCTCGATCGGCAGGCTGCGCGCGTACTGCTGGGCGACGCCGCCCTGGCTGCCGGCGTCGGCCCCGGTGAAGAGCACCTCCACGGCGTCGTCCTCCACTCCGGCCCGCGTCAGCAGGTAGGCGAGCGGGACACCGGTCCACACGGCGGTCCCCACGCCCTCGAGTACCCACGGCTGGCTCAGTGGGCGGGGCCGCAGGAGGGACCGGCCGTTGCCGGCGCACTCCAGGGTGACCGGGAGGGTGATGCTCGGTGCCCGGAGCAAGGCCCGCAGGCTCAGTTCGAAGGACCGCTGCACGGCGCCGCCGATCCACAGATGCCAGTGATCTGCGTCGATGAACGGGATGTCGAAGTGCGTGAGCACGTAGTGCAGTCCGGGCGGTGTGGTGTCGCTCCGCAGGGCCTCGAGCGGCATGGAATGGTTCCGCACGGCGAGCTGGAGTTCCTCCGCCGTCAGCGGGCCGTGGCTCGGTTCGCCGGGATGCGCCCGGGGTTGTCCGGCCTGCCGGCGCGGACTCTTCAGGACAGAAGAGTGTCTGGACATTTGCTTTGGCATGGCATGCCGCGATTCTTTCCGGACCGGCCCGGTCCCGCTCCTGTGAAGGACCCGCCGGTTTTAGTAGGTATCACCTGGTCTCAGGTCTACGCCGCAGCCCGGAAACCGTCAACACCGGGACGCGCCGGTCCCGTCCCTTCCGGTCCCGTCTCTTCCGGTCAAGGGGCTACAGCGTGTGCGCCTCGGCCAGGAACTGCGCCAGGCTCAGCGGTTCCCGGCCCGTCAGCTCATGCACTGCCGACGTCGGACCGGCGAGTTCGCCGGCGGCGATGGCCGTGTAGGTGCTCACCCAGGCGTCCACCTGCCATGGCGGGGCGCCGTACGAGGCACGGGACCCGTAGGCCTCCGCCAGGGTCTCGTTGTGGAAGGTGATGGCCCGGCCGGTTCCGGCGGTCAGGAGTTCGGCGGCGCGGGCCAGCGAGATGTCTTCCGGGCCGGTCAGGTCATAGGTCCGTCCCACATGCAGGGACGGGTCCCGCAGTACGGTGACGGCCGAGCCGGCAATGTCTGACCGCGCCACGGCAGCCATGACGCCGTCTCCGGCGGGGCCGCGGATCACGCCGTCCTCGCCGGCCAGCAGCGGCAGGAAGTCCAGGTAGAAGTTGTCCCGCAGGAACGTGTAGTCCATGCCGGAGGCCTTGATGCGCTCCTCCGTCGCGAAGTGGTCCCGGCCCAGCGTGAACGTGGAGTCCAGCGCCGCGCCGAAGAACGAGGTGTACACGATGTGCTGGACGCCCGCTGCGGCCGCGGCATCGACGAAGGCGTAGTGCTGCTGCAGCCGGTCCTCGGCCTCGGCTGCGGAGACCATGAACAACGTTTTCGCCCCGGAAAGCGCCGTCTTCGCCTGCTCCGGCTCGGCGTAGGTGGTGACGAAGGGGACGGCGCCTTCGAGCTCAGGTGCCCGGGCGGCGTCCCGCACCAGGAGCCGTTGCTCGCTGCCGGCCTGGGCCAGCAGCCTGGCCACCAGGGCGCCCAGCTGGCCGGTGGACCCGGTGACAGCAAGCTCGGGAGCGTTGGTCATGGCCTAGGCCTCGCGGGAGGCGGGCGACTTGGTCTGCGCGGGGTCGCGTTCGGCCAGTGAGCCGATGACGGCGTCGATCTTGTCCATGATCACCGCGTCCAGCTTCACGCCGGCTGCCGCGACGTTTATCTCGATCTGCTCCGGCCGGGACGCGCCCATGATCGCGGAGGCCACGTTCTTGTTCTGCAGCACCCAGGCGATGCTGAGCTGCGCCATGGTCAGCCCGGCCTCCTCCGCGATCGGCTTGAGCTGCTGGACGCCGGTGAGGACCTCGTTGGACATCCAACGCTCGATCATCCGTGAACCGCCCTTGGAGTCCGTGGCGCGGCTGCCCTCAGGGGCAGGCTTGCCGGGGTGGTACTTGCCGCTCAGCACGCCCTGGGCAATCGGGGACCAGACAATCTGGGATAGGCCCAGTTCTTCCGACGCCGGAATCACCTCGGCCTCGATCACCCGCCACAGCATGGAGTACTGAGGCTGGTTGGAGATCAGCTGGAAGCCCAGTTCCTTGGCGAGGGCATGGCCGTCGCGGATCTGGTTGGCCGTCCACTCGCTGACCCCGATATACAGGGCCTTGCCCTGCCGCACGATGTCCGCGAAGGCCTGCATGGTCTCTTCCAGCGGCGTCTCGTAGTCGTAGCGGTGTGCCTGGTAGAGGTCCACGTAGTCGGTCTGCAGCCGGGTGAGGGAGCCGTTGATGGATTCCATGATGTGCTTGCGGGACAGGCCGAGATCGTTGTGGCCCTTGGGCCCGGTGGGGCCGAAGACCTTCGTGAAAATTTCCAGCGACTCGCGGCGCTCGTCCTTCAAGGCTGCTCCGAGGACCGTCTCCGCCGCTGTGTTGGCGTACACGTCGGCCGTGTCGAAGGTGCTGATACCGGCGTCGAGCGCGGCCCGGACGCACTGGGTGGCGACATCGTTCTCCACTTGGGAGCCATGGGTCAGCCAGTTGCCAAACGTGATTTCTGAAATCTTGAAGCCGCTGTTCCCGAGGTATCTGAATTCCATGGGTTCCAACGTAGCGGACTTGCCTGCCCGGGGTAAGGGCTCAGCCGGCCTTGCGTTCCTGGACCGGCTGTTTGGCTTTCCCGGCCGGCGGAGTGCCGCGCAGCGCCACGAGCGATCCGGTGTCCAGCAGGGACTTCGCTGCGGGCATGGGCGGCTTTTTGAACGCCCGCGGGACGGAGCCGAGTGTTCCATTGGTGTCCGTGGCAGACTGCACGAGGGCAGAGACTTCCGTGATGTCCTGTGCCGGTGCAAGGGGGTCGGGCAGATCCCGGACGGTGACCCGTACGGCGGGTCCGGCCTCGGCCCTGGCCCTCGCGGCGGCGCGGGCATCTGCCCGGGCCACGGCGGCCGCCCACTCCGGCGACAGTGCGGGTTCCTTTTTGGCTGCATTCCGGGCGGGGCGTGCGGGCTTCGCTGCCTTGGCCGGCCGGTGCGGCGCCGGCTCTTCCCCAGCCCCATTTTCCCGTGATACCGGGGTTCCGCGGACGAGCCCGGCGACGGCCAGGACAACGACTGCCGCCAGCCGGCCGATCCCTGCGAGCACGAGGGTGGCGGCGAAGACCAGGAAGAGGCCGAGGAACATGAAGAACGCCACGCCGAGGGTCCCGAAAAAAGTCAGGTTCAGCGCAATGGTCGTTGGATCTTCCATGTCACCTCTCCTTGCCGGCCTGCTTCAGCGTGGTCCCTGCCGCTAGCACGCGGCGGGCAGGAGCCCCCTTAACAATACGTACTTTTCGCTGGCCCCGTGCCGCCCCCGGCGGTCGTGGCGAATATGTGTCAAAGCCGTTATCCGCGGGCGGGGCACGGGCCCTGCCGGCCGGGCGTCTATAGTCGGAGACAGCCCCGCCGGCGTCGTCCGGCCCGCCGGAAGGACATCTTGTGACGCACGCCGCAGCAGCCGATTCCGAGCCCGCCGGAGCATCTGGCACGGACCGCTCCGTGAGTATTCCGGAAGCGGCATATTCCGCGCCGTATGAGGGGAACTGCCCGTGCCTGTCGGGCGAGGCGTATGTGCACTGCTGCGGCCGGTTCCATCGCGGGGACGCCGAGGCGCCTACGGCGGAGCAGCTTATGCGCTCCCGGTACAGCGCCTTCGTGGTCCACGACGAGGGGTACCTGCTCCGGACCTGGCACCCGGACACTCGGCCCGCTGAGCTGGAGTTTGATTCCGGCATGCAGTGGCGACGCCTGGACATCCTCTCCACCAGCCGCGGCGGCCCGCTGGACAGCGAAGGCACGGTGGAATTCGCGGCGCACTACCGGCGCGAGGGCGAACGCGGCCTGCACCGCGAAACCAGCCGCTTTGTGCGGGTGGACCGGCGCTGGTACTACGTAGATGGCGTCGTTGCCGGCTGAGCCCTCCGGGGCTGACGCCGTCGCGGCTAGGGGCGCCCGGCTGAGTTGTCCCGTGCTGAGTTGTCCCTGACGGGGTGGTTCTCAACCGTTGCTGCCGGGCTGAAGCCGGCCCGATCCACCCTGCGGTGGAAACGCATTCCCGCGAGGCCGCCCAGCACTGCGCCCACCAAAGCCACCGCGGCCACGACGATCGCCGCGATGATGCTCAGGGTGTTCAATTCGCCCTCGTTGATCGGGATCCGCGGGAAGCTGTTCAGGTTGGCCAGGATGTTGAAGCGCTGCCCGGCGACCAGGCCCAGCACGGCGACGACGATCGCGGCGATCAGGGCCCAGATCCAGACCATGAAGCCCTGCCTGGCGCCGTTGAAGCGGGCCATGCGCCCGGCGACGTATCCGCCGCAGTAGTAGGCGACCAGGAGGATCACGAGCAGCACGATGATGCCGGTCAGCCCGACCGTCTGATTGCTGGAGGCCTGGTCGACGGCGTCGTTCACATCGGTGTTGGTGGCCAGACCGACGGCGGTACCGCCGGCAGCGACCAGCGCGGTGAGCAGCACGGCCGTACCCGTGGCCGTCAGCCAGCCGAAGAATGCCGAGCCGACCTTGATGCCGCCGAACTGTTCCTTCTCGCGGGCCACTACCGTCTCGCGCGTGGGGATCTCTTCCACGACAGTGTCGTGAACAGCATCGCGGACCGGTGCGTCGCGGACGGGGTCGTCGTGGCGGACTGCTGTCACCGGGCGGGTTGTGGCGTCGTCCTGCGCGGCGTGTTGTGTCGTCTTGTCGTCGGGGCCTGCGGTGCTGCTCATGAGGGCTGCTCACTTTCGCTGAATGACCGGGCACACTGGAGACGCCGGTCTGGCGTCAACCTAACCACGGCGGAATCCGGTTAGCAAGGATGCTTACTATCCGTGGCGGCGGCCCGTCAGCGGTACTTGCGGTGCAGGTCCTCCCGGACGGAGGCGCGCCGGCTGGCGTCCGCGATCCATGGACCGGTCCCTTCAGACTGGTCGAGGATTCCGGCTTCCAGCCAGGTGTAGTCCCCGGCCAGTGTCTTGCGGGCCAGGGCATGGTCGGCGTCGTCGGTGTTCCGCCACAGCCGGTCGAAATATTCGTCGACGCGAACACGGGCCTGTTCGCAGTACGCCTCGGCGAGTTCGTACGCGGAGGCGCCGCGTTCCGGCTGCGTCCGCAGCAGCATCTCGGCGCGCGAACAGCAGGCTGCCATGGCAAACAGCTCCGCACCGATGTCCACGATCCGGCCCAGGAACGCCTGCTTGTGCTCAAGTTTGGCCTGCCACCGGCCCATCCCGTAGAAGGTCTGGCGGGCGAGGCGCCGGGAGGAGCGCTCCACGTAGCGCAGCTGTTTCGCGAGCCGGCCGAAGTCGCTGTAGGAGCGCGGGTCCATGCCGGCGCCGGCCACGAGTTTGGGCAGCCACTTCGCGTAGAAGCCGGAGGCGCCGACGGCGGCCTTCGCCTTGTCGGAGAGGCGGGCATCCTCCGAGGCGAGGTCTCCCGCGGCGGCCAGGTGCGCGTCCACGGCCTCGCGGGCGATCAGCAACCTCATGATTTCCGAGGACCCCTCGAAGATCCTGTTGATTCTCATATCGCGGAGCTGCTGTTCCGCGGCGACGGCGCGCTCGCCGCGGGCTTCGAGGGAGTCCGCCGTTTCAAAGCCCCGGCCGCCGCGGATCTGCACGAGTTCGTCCGCGATGAGGCAGCTGATCTCCGTGGACCACAGCTTGGCCAGGGCCGCCTCGATCCGGATGTCTTTCTGCCCGGCGTCGGCCATTTCCGCAGAGAGTTCAAACACGGCGTCCAGGGCGAAGGCGCTGGCGGCGATGAAGGCGATTTTCTTGCCCACTGCCTCATGCTGGCCGATCGGCCGGCCCCACTGGGTGCGGGCGTCGGACCATTCGCGGGCGATCTTCAGGCTCCACCGGCCCGTGGCGACGCACAGCGCGGGGATGGAGAGCCGGCCCGTGTTCAGTGTGGTGAGGGCGATCTTCAGGCCCTGGCCTTCCCGGCCCAGCCGGTTGGCAGCGGGGACCCTGACCTGGTGGAAGCGGGTGACGCCGTTTTCGATCCCGCGGAGCCCCATGAAGGTGTTTCGGTTTTCCACGGTAATGCCAGGGGTGTCCATTTCGACCACGAAGGCGCTGATACCGCCTTTGTGGGCGGTCCCGTCCGCATCGGTGTGCGGCGGCACGAGGGCCATCGCCACGACGAGTTCGGCGATAACACCGTTGGTGGTCCAGAGCTTGACGCCGTCCAGGAGGTACGACTCGCCGTCGTCGGAGAGGACGGCCGTGCTGCCCATCCGGGCGGGGTCGCTGCCGACGTCGGGCTCGGTGAGCAGGAAAGCGGTGACGGCGCCGGCGGCGCAGCGGGGCAGGTATTCGCGCTTCTGGGCCGGAGTGCCAAAGACCTTGACGGGCTCCGGTACGCCGATCGACTGGTGCGCGGAGATCAGGGCGCCAAGGCTTGGATGCACCGAGCCCAGCATGGCCAGTGCGCGGCCGTAATACACGAGCGTGAGGCCCAGTCCGCCGTATTCGCGGGGAATTTTCATTCCGAACACACCGAGCTCCGCGAGCCCTTTGAGATAGTCGTCCGGGATCCGGTCGTCGCGTTCGATGGTGCGCCCGGACATCGTGCGGCAGTAGTCGGCCAGCCGGGCCATGAACGCGTCGCCGCGTTCGACGTCGTCGGCGGGGGCCTCGGGCCACGGGTGTATCAGCGACAAATCGAAGCTGCCAAGGTAGAGGCCCTTCGCGAAGCTGGGCTGGGTCCAACTGGTTTCGCGGGCGGCCTCGGCAATGGCGCGGGCGTCGGCGGCCGTCGCGTCGGGGCCGACGTGCTCAGCGTCCCCGTCGGCCGCCGGAATCGGAATGCCTGATGTTGGAGAATCTGACACTGGAGTACCGGGTGTGGTGGCGGGGTCTTCGATGGCGGAGCTCACGGGGCATCTCCTCTAACCGGGTGACCGGCTTGAGCCCTGGATCCGCCGCGGGTGGAGGACCCTTCAGCTGTCCCGCAATACTACTCGCGGGTAAGTGCCTGTGCTAGGGGAGGCCTGGCCCGGAAAGTCGGACCGGAAGTCCGTGCCGAAGTCGACCTGGAAATCGGCGGGCATCTCCACCGTTGAGGCGTGGTGGACCAGCCGGTCCCAACCGTGGTTGATGCCGTGGACCAGGCCCACCAGCGCGCCGGCCACGAGGTACCAGGCGAGCCGGCCGACACCGACCAAAACCATGGCCGCGAACGCGGACACCATCATGAAGGCGCCGATCATCACGGCAAACACGAGGGTTCCAATGACCACCATCGTGCCGGTTTCCACTGCGCTTAGGTCGAACTGCATTCTTCCCCCTGCACCATTGCTCCGGTTGAACCAGTAGCCCGAGCGTAGGGTGCCGTGGGCGGGCTGAACTAGGGTCCTTGGACGGTGGCGGCCTCTTGATACGGGATCGAAATGCTACCGGGGCGTAGGTCACGGCTGGGTTGCGGCACCCTCACCGATCGCGGGGGTCGCACCGTTTGTCAGTGCCGGGAGGCTGCCCGGTGTCAGTCTTCGTCGTGTTCAGGGGCGCTCTGGCTCATGACCCGGAAGTCCGCGCCGAGGGCGACTTCGACCTGGGACCCGTCGTTGAGGCGTACCTCGACCTCGTAGGCCGCGCCGGAGTCGTCATCGCGCTCCACTTCGGTGACGCTGCCCTGGCCCACCTTCGCCAACGCGGCCTGTGTTGCCATGGCACGGTCGGCGTCACTGAGCGCCGGCCCATCGGAATCGTCACCGATCTCGAAGTTCCCGATCTTGGCGGTGAGGGCGCCCGCACTTCCGGACCAGACATCCCTGGCCTGGGTGGCCCCGACCGCAATTGACGCTCCCCCCAGCACCACCGCTGCAGAGGCCGCCCCCGTGATCCAGATCGTTCTCTTGCGCATGATCGTCTCCCTTCGGCTGGTCATTCCAGTGTGCGCCGACATAGGGGCGCAGACAACGATGAATGCGGACGGGGCCCTGCGTTAACCTTGTAGCTGGCAGTTTTTAGAATCCGCTGCCCCGCAACGCCACCCCAAACCATCCCCTGGCAGCCGAAGGAGAGCGCGTGTCCCGTTCCGCCGTGTCATCAGCCGACGCCATCAGCACCCGGCTCCGGGACCTTGAGCTCCTTACCAAGGGACCTGCCTGGGCGCTGACGCGTTCGGCGCCTTGGGTGATCGCCGTGCTCCAGGCTTCCTTCACCCGCACGCGCGCGCAGCTGCCGCTGGAACAGTTCCACGCCGACGTCGACGCCTTCCTCGAGCAGCTCCGCCGGCAGGCCCCCGGCACGGGAGAGCATCACAGCGGCTCGGCCAACGGCACACTTTCCGGAAAGAAATACGCGGACGAATGGACCCGCAAGAACTTCCTGACCCGCCGGAACCAGTCGGGTCAGATCGTTTACGAAGTCACGGAGCCTGCTGCCCGCGTCCTGGCTTTCCTGGACAGCCTCTCCAGCGAGCGGTCCACGCTGAACGGCTCCCGGCTCGGCACACTGCTGGGCGACGTCGAGAAGCTCGCAAACGAGACCAACCCGGACCAGAGCGCACGCATTGAATCCCTCGAAGAGGAGATCGACGAGCGCCGCCAGCTGATGGAAGACATCAGCTCCGGCGATTTCGACGGGCTGCTCGACGACGACGAGGCCGTGGAGGCGGCAGGCAACATCCTCGATCTCGCGGCCAGCCTGCCCGCGGACTACAAGAAGATGCGTGACCGGATCGAAGAGCTCGTGGGGGAGCTGCGCAACCAGATCATCGAGGAATCGCTCAGCAAGGGCGCCACCATGGCCCAGGTGCTCGAGGCCGACAAGCGGCTGCGGCAGAGCCCCGAAGGCCGGACGTTCCGCTCCTTCACCGCGTTCCTGGAGGACCCGCAACAGCAGCTGAGGTTCCGGTCGGCGATCGGCGAAGTCCTGAGCCGGCAGTTCGCGGACGAGCTCAGCCACGATGAACGCGAGACGCTCAAGAACCTTGTGGCCGAACTCCGCACCCAGCACAGCCAGATCCAGCGGATCTACGGCAAGCTCAGCGAGAGCCTCAACACCTACGTCCAAAGTGACGACTTCCGGCAGTCGGTCCGGCTCCGGAAGGTCCTGCGCGAGGCTGAGCAGGCGATCCGCACCCTGCCGTACGAGCGCGAACGGCCCGGCCTGGTCCGCGGCCCGGTGCTGTTCAGCGCCGGTTTCGAGTCCCTGGCCATGGTCAAGCTCTTCGACCCTGACGAATTCGCGGCTCCACCCAAGCTGGCCGACCCCATCGCGTTCTCCGACTCGGACCGGGCGCGCTCGCCCCGGACCGCCAAGGCCAAGCCGGAGGCCATCCGCGCCGCGCTCGCGGGGGCCTCAACCCTTACCGAGGCCTGGGCGCAGCTGCCGGCAGAGGAACGCCACATCAACTCCATCCGGGCCCTGTTGTCGCAGACCCTCCACGAAGGTGCCGGCTTCGACCGGGGGACCTGGGGCCCCATCGAATTCGAACAAATCGACGGCACCACCCGCACCGCTTACCTGCCCGTCGTCACGCTCGCGAAGGATTGACCATGACTGAAGAGACTGTGACCGAGACCCTGACCGAGACCACGACAGAAACCACGGCAGAGACCGCGACCGAGACCCTGGCAGAGACCGCGGCGGCGGACCCGCAGTCCGCGCCCGAGTCTGCGCCTGCGGACAGCGATGGCGCCCACGTCCGCAGCGACCCCTTCATCGTCACCCCCCGGGACACGTTTGTCGACGGCGCCGCACTCTTCCCGGGCGACACCGGCGTACTGCCCATGAAGGTGCGGCAGGCGCTCGTGAAGCTGCTCAAGGGCCCCTACATCGACGGCGGCCGCGACGAAAAGCTGTGGACCACGCTCCTGGACAACCAGCTGATCCTGCGCAGCCGCCTCTCCGAACTCTTCCTCACGCTGCAACTGGACCACGAGCGTAAGGTCGCCGTCCTGCGCCCGGTTGACCCCGAGGCGATCGGCGGCAGTACGCGTTCCAGTATCCTGCGCCAGCAGCGTGCCCTGAGCCGGGTCGAGACCATCGTCCTGCTCCGCCTGCGCCTGCTCCTGGACCGGCACGTCACCGCCCAGACGGACCCGACGATCACGCGCGAGGAAATCGCCGAACTCGTCGCCCACTACCAGCCCACCGGCCAGCAGGACGCCCTGCGCGATGCCGACGTCGTCAATCGCGCCATCACCAAGCTCCTGGCCCGCCAGCTCCTGCTCGCCACGGGCCTGGACGAGGTCTACACCATCTCCAACGCCCTCCCGCTGGCCCTGCCGTTCGAAAACATCGGCGACATCCCGGCCCAAATCGAAGCCCTGGTGGCAGCCAGCACAGACCAGTCGGGAACGGAGCCGCTCCTGGAGCTCGACACAGACACCTCGGCAAACGCGGAGGAAGACCCGGACGACGACGGCGATGCCGTCGCCGAACGTGACGTGAACAGCGGCACCGCAGTCGCTGCGGACGCCCACGGTGACCCGTACAACGACGACGGCGATGCCGCCCCGGGAGTGGCATCGGGCCTGTCGGAGCCGCGCGCTGAGCTGATCGAAGATCAGCTGCGCGTCGCAGGGGCGGGGGCGGCATCGCCGTCGTCGTCACCCAGCCACACTGAAGAAGCCGAGGAGACCAAGTGAGCATCGCAACCATGCTGCCCATGGGTGAGCTCACGAACCCCGGCCAGATGCGCCTGGCCCTGGTCCAGGTGGTCAACTGGGGCACATTCCATGGCGCCCACACGATGCACGTGGACCGCAACGGCACACTGCTGACCGGCAATTCGGGCGTCGGAAAGTCCACGCTGTTCGATGCCATGCTTCGGGTCTTCGACGCCCGTCCCCGCTCCAACGAAGCGGCTGCACAGCGGGCAGGCGGCGCTGTCGAGGACAAGCGCACCACGTTCACGTACATGCGCGGCAAGGTAGGCGACAAGGCCGTGGGAGAGGGCTCGGCGAGTGCGTTCCAGCGCCCCGGCGCGACCTGGTCCGCCGTCGCGCTGACGTTCGACAACGCCGCCGGCACGCGGGTGACGGTTTCGGCGCTTTTCGACCTGCCCAAGAACGGCACGGAATCCAGCGTCGGCCGGTACTACGTGATCGATAACAAGCCGCTGGACCTCGCGGCGATCGAGGGCATCGCGGAGAAGCGGTTCACCAAGTCTGCGCTGGACGCGATCTTCCCGGACGCCCAGATCTTCGACGTCCACAAGGCCTTCGCCGAACGATTCCGCCGGCTTCTCGGCATCAATTCGGATCAGGCCCTTCCGCTGCTGCGCGTTATCCAGGCCGGCAAGGGTCTCGGGGGCAGCGTCAACACCTTCTTCCGCGACCAGGTCCTCGATGCCCCTGCCACGCTGGCCGCGGCGGATGACGTCGTCGAGGAATTCAGCAACCTCATGTCCATCCGGCAGCGCCTCGAGGACGTCCGGCAGCAGCGCGACCAGCTGGCCCCCGTCCCCGGGCTGAATAAGGAATACGCGCAGGCGCTCCTGGACGCGAACCGGCTGCGGGACCTAACAGGTGAGGAATTCGAGGCTTACAGGCAGCAGCTCGCGGTCACAGTCCACGAGAAGACCCTGGCGCGGCTGAAGGAGCTGGCCCAGGCGAAGGCCACGGACCTGGCCGCCGAACGCGCTGTCCGTGACGGCTTCGCCAAGGAACTGCGCCAGCTGGAGGGCGAGTACAACAACCAGGGCGGCAACGCGATTTCCGCGATCGAGCAGTCCCTGGAGAACGCCCGGGTGGGGCTCAAGCTCCGGCAGGAAGTCGAGGCATCGACCCGCAAGGCGCTGACCGACGCCGGGCTGGAACTGCAGTGGTCGGCCGCCGGCTGGGATCAGGCCCACGAGCACGCCGCGGCACGCTCGGCTGAGCTCCAGGACGATTCCGAGGCGCTCAAGGAACTGCGCTTCGAAGCCTTTGATGGCCACGCCACCCGGAAGCGCGAACTCGCCGCGGCCCAGCAGGAGCTCGTCTCGCTGAAGACGCGCAAATCGTTGCTGCCGCCGTCGAGCATTGAAAACCGGAGCGCCATTGCCGCTGCCACGGGCGTGCCCGAGGAGCAGATGCCTTTCGGCGGCGAGCTGATCGACCTTGCCGAGGGCCAGGAACAGTGGCGCCCGGCTGCCGAGCGCGCGCTGCGGAGCCTGGCCACCACGCTGCTGGTCCCGGGCGAGCACTTCGCGGCAGTCACCCGTTACCTCAACGACCATTCCGTGCGCGGGGCGCTGCGTGCCGTGGACGTCTCCCGGCCCCTGGCCGGCGGCGCGCTGGCCGTCGAGGACGTGGCCGATCGCGACCTGCTGACCAAGCTCAGTTTCCTCACCGATGCCGGGCTGCCGGCCGGGCCACACGCCCAGGCGCTTGCGCAGTCCAGCGCCTGGCTCCGCGAACGGATTGCCCTCGACTTCGCCTACCCGTGTGTGGAAAACCCGGACGAGCTCGCCGGCCTGGACAAGGGCCTGAGCCTGGGCGGTGTGGTCAAGCGCAACCGCCACACAGTGGAAAAGGATGACCGCTTCACATCCCGCCAGGACTACGTCCTCGGGTTCGACAATGCCGCCAAGCTCGAACTGGTGGCGGCCCAGGTTGAGGACCTGCAGCAGGAGCTGGCCAAGGCCGCCGAGCTGGCGCAAAGCCGGGAAGAGTCGCACCAAGGCATGACCCGGCAGCTTGAAGCCTTGCGCCGGGTGGCCGAGGACCACCGGCCCTGGGAACAGGTGTCGGCCGCCGTGGCCGGCGAGGAGCTCGCCCGGATCGAGAAGCGCCTCAAGGACGCCCTCGCCGCACAGGCCGACCTCGAACCGCTCCGCGCCAGCATCGAAGGCGCGCGGCACAAGCACCAGTCCAGCACCGAATCCGCGGCCGTGCTGCAAAGCGAGTACAAGGCCCTCGATGCGCGCATCACCGCCGCTGGTGCGCTGCTCGATGCCGCACGCACCCGGCTGGCGCAGGCACCGCCGTCGGACGCCGGCGTCGCCGCGCTGGAACCGTACTTCACCGGCTTCGGTGACGTCCTGGAGATGCACGAACTCGACAACCTCGCCAACCAGGTCCGCACCAGGCTCCTGGCCGAACTGCACGTCGCCGAGTCCCGCGGGCAGGCCACCTCGGAGCGCCTCACCCGCATTTTCGAGGGTTTCGTCCGGGAGTGGGGCACGGCGATATCCGCGGACCACGGCACCTCGATCGGCGCCGCGGGGGAGTTCGAATCCCGCTACCACGCGATTGTCAGCGACGGGCTGCCCGCCCAGGAGGCCGAGTTCCGGCAGTTCTTCAACCAGCGGACGCACGAATCCTTTTCCACCCTGCTGCACCTGCTCGACGAGGAGCGGCGCGCCATCACGAGCCGCATCCTGCCGCTGAACGGGATCCTGTCCGAGGTCAACTTCCACGAGGGCAGCTTCCTGGAACTCGACATCAAGCAGACGCTGCCGGCGACGGCGAAGCAGTTCAAGGACGCCATCCAGAACGCGCTCAAGGTCCGGCACACCCGGCCCGGCAAGGCGGTCACTGTAGCGTCCGCTGCGGCGTCCGCTGCAGCGTCCGGAGCGGAGGGGGGCGACGACGCCGAGCTCACCACCCGCTACAAGTCGCTCGAAACGCTCGTGAAGCGGCTCGGCTCGCAGACCCCGGAGGACCGCCGCTGGCGGGCCGAAGTGCTGGACGTCCGCGGCCACCTGTTCATCCAGTGCAAGGAACACCGCGAAGTCCAGGTTGCCGGCGCCAAGGGGGCAGCGAAGGGCGCGAAGAAGACCGAGGTCTACATGCACGCGGACACCGGCTCCATGTCCGGTGGCGAGCGGCAGCGCTTCACCGCATTCATCATGGCGGCGGCGCTGAGCTACCAGCTGGGCATCGCCGAGCAGGGCTTCACCACGTACGGCACGGTCATGATGGACGAGGCCTTCGTGCTCGCCTCGGAGGAATTCGCCGGCGCGGGCATCAAGGCGCTGCATGAGTTCGGCTTCCAGCTCCTGCTGGCCGCGCCGGAGAACGTCATCGACCTTTCCCGGCACCTTGGCTCGGTGACGGAGATCCTCCGGGACAAGCGCACCAACCGTTCCGGTGTCCTGACGGCTCCGGTGATCGCCGCACGTCCGGGCACGGAGGGCACCTGGCGCTCCGAGGCGAACCCCGTGGACATCGTCCTGCGCTGACCGCACCCCTCTCCCTTGAAGCAACGCGGGGTCATTTACGGCCCATAAACGCCACCGTAATGGGCCGTAAGAGACCCCGCGTTGCTTGTGTCGGGGCTAATTGCCTTGGACGCGCTCCACGAACTGGGCCGTGCGGGCCACCAGCCCTTCGATCTGCCGCAGCACGACCGCGGCCGGGTCCGGGTTGATCTCGTTGGCCGCAGGCTCCACCCTGACATTGCGGCAGCACAGGAAATCGGCGCAGATCAAGGTGCCCAGCGTGTTGCCGTTGCGGCCGGACTGCCCGGCGCGCTTGGCCACCCACAGCAGGACGTCGTCCTTGGAGAACACGTCCCGGCACAGCTCGCAGAGCACGGAACGGTTCTTCTTGGCCCCGCCTTCAGGGGCCCGGAGCATGATGCCGGTGGGACCCTTCGGCCCCTGCACCACGAGATAGCCGCGGAGGGGCATCTTCGCGTCCCGCCAGGCCAGGAAGTCCAATGCTTCCCAATCCAGGGTGTCGAAGCTCTTGGGCAGATTGAGTTTGGCGGCTTCTGAGCGGCTCGCGTTGATGAAGGACGAGCGGATCTGCTGCGCCGTGAATTTTTGCATGACGGACACTTTCGAAAATCGGATGGCTCCGGCCAGACGGGCGCGCGGCGCGCCAGGCGGATTGTGGGCAGAAGACTGCCAGCCTGCAACTCCGGTGTGGGGCAAGGCGTCTCGCGGGACTAGTCCGTGCTGGTCCGGGACTTCGCGGGAAGGGCCTGCGCGGGCGGGGCTGGCAGGAGCGCGGGCGCGTAGCAGGCCACAGCGGCCACCCCGCTGACCGTGGCAACAGTCATCGTCGCGATGTCCATGCCCACTTCCCCCGTCCCAACACATCACCGGTTCCGATTATCCGGCGAGCCCATCCTTGCAAAGCCCGGGATTCGTGTCCAGTTCGCATTCCGCACCCGGCGGCTGGGCCTTGAGTAGTGCAACGAGGGGCGCATCGATGCTCCGGTGCACTTCAAAGGGCAATTGAGACAATTACGTTACTCAAACCTTTCTTAATTCTACAAAGGATAGGCTAGCCTTACTTAGGTTTGCATCACTTACCTAAGGAGTTCCGTGGCTTCCGCCCTTTTCACCCGTTCAGGCGGCCGCCCCGCCGGCCGCCGCCTCCGCAAGAGCGCAGGGCGGGCCGCAGCCCTCCTGGCCGCCGTCGCGCTGACCCTGACCGCCTGCTCTACCGGACCTGCCGGCTCGGCGGCGGCGGACGCTCCCTCCCAGCCGGCCAGCACCGTCTTCCCGGTGACCATCAAGCACGTCTTCGGCGAGACCACCATCAAGGAACAGCCCAAGCGCGTAGTCACCGTTTCCTGGGTCAACGACGACGTCGCGATCGCCCTCGGCGTGGTTCCCGTGGGCGTGCCTAAGAACGAATGGGGCGGTAACGACAAGGGCTCCACACCGTGGAAGGACGCCGCACTGGAAGAGCTCGGCGCCGGGTTCGGTTCCGCGAAGGCTCCCGTCCAGTTCTCCGAGGCTGACGGCATCAACTTCACCGAGATCGCCAAGCTGAACCCTGACGTCATCCTCGGCGCCTACTCCGGCCTAACGGAGGAGGACTACAAGAAGCTCAGCGAGATCGCCCCCGTCGTGGCGCACCCGGAGCTGGCCTACGGCACGCCGTGGCAGGACTCCACCGCCATCATCGGCAAGGCCCTTGGCAAGGAAGTCGAAGCCGCCAAGCTGGTCTCCGACACCGAGGCCACGATCAAGGACAAGGTCTCCAAGTACCCCCAGATCGCCGGCAAGTCCTTCATCTACGGCAACCTGGAACCGGACAAGAGCGACGGCGTCAACGTCTACACCGCCAACGACAACCGTCCCCGCTTCCTCAACGAAATCGGCATGAAGCTCGCATCCGTTGTCGAGGACAACTCCAAGGGCTCCAAGGAATTCTTCATCCCGTGGTCCGCCGAAAAGGCCAACGAACTCACCTCGGACATCTTCGTGACCTGGGTGCCGGATGCCGCCACCACCGACTCCATCAAGGCTGACCCGCTGCTGGGCCAGATCCCGGCCGTCAAGACCGGCGCGCTGGTTGCCGACTCGAACAACACGCTGACCCTGTCCATCTCCGCTTCCTCGCCGCTGAGCCTGCCGTGGTCCCTGGACACGTTCCTGCCGCAGCTGGCCGGCGCCGCGGACAAAGTCGCCGCCGCAGCGAAGTAACACGCTTCCATGACAATCAGTACGGCGACGGCGCCCGCCGGCAGTGTGCCCGGCGCACCTGTCGCCCCCGCCGGGAGGAAAGCCGCCAAGCAGGCCGCCTGGCTGCTGGCCGCCGTCGTCGTCCTTGTCTTGGTCTTCGCGGCGTCCCTGGCTGTGGGTGCCCGCGGAGTCCCGCTCGGCACCGTCTGGCAGGCCCTGACGCAGTACGATCCCGCTGACGGCGACCACGCCGTCATCCACGCCCGCGTCCCCCGCACCGTGCTGGGTCTGTTGGCCGGCGGCGCCCTCGGACTGGCTGGCGCGGCCATGCAGGGGGTGGCCCGCAACCCGCTCGCGGACCCGGGGATCATCGGTGTCAACGCCGGCGCGGCCCTCTCCGTCGTCACCGGGATCTACGTCTTCGGCGTCTCGTCCCTGACCGGCTACATCTGGTTCGCGTTCATCGGCTCCGCGGCAGCCGCCGTCGTCGTCTACCTGATCGCGTCACTTGGCAGGGAAGGCGCGACGCCGGTCAAACTGGCACTGGCCGGCGCGGCCCTGAGCGCGGGGCTGTATTCGCTGATGAACGTCGTCCTGGTCTCCAGCCAGGACACCCTGGACCGGTTTCGCTTCTGGCAGGTGGGCGGGATCGCCGGCCGGGACTGGTCTGTGGTGCTGCCCGGGCTGCCGTTCCTGGCCGCCGGGGCGCTGATTGTGCTGTTCACCGGACGGATCCTTAACAGCCTGGCCCTCGGGGATGACATCGCCCGCGGCCTGGGCCAGCGCGTCGGACTGGTCCGCGCCGTCACCGCGCTGGGCATTGTGCTGCTCTGCGGCTCGGCCACGGCGCTGGCCGGGCCGATCGGATTCGTCGGCCTGGTGGTTCCGCACGCCGTCCGCTTCCTGACCGGCCCGGACTACCGCTGGATCCTGCCGTTCTCGCTGGTCCTGGCAGCGGTGCTGCTCCTGCTGTCGGACGTGGTGGGCCGTGTCATCCTGTTGCCCGGCGAAGTCCCGGCGGGCATCATGACGGCGCTGGTGGGTGCGCCTGTCTTTGTGTGGCTGGTCCGCCGCGGGAAGGGGGCAGGGCTGTGAGCAAAGCAGACCTCGCCAACGTCAGGCGCGAGCTGGGGGAGAACGCACCCGCCGAGCGCGAACTGGCCGAACCGGCCGGCCCGGTCCGCGCCAATGTGGGGCCGCTGCGCAGTGCGCTGATGGGCCGTGTGCTGATGGGCCGTGTGTCGATGGGCCGGACGGCCTTGCTGGCCTTCGCCGTCGTTGTGCTCCTCGCCGTCAGCATCCTGCTGGGCAGCTACACCGTCACCGTCCCGGACTTCGTCAGGATCCTCACGGCCCACCTCACCGGTGGCGAGAGGATCCCCGGCGCCAGCTTCATCGTGATGGAAACCAAGCTGCCGCGGGCAGTCATCGGCACCATGATCGGCATTGCCTTCGGGCTCTCGGGCACCCTGTTCCAGACGATGCTGCGCAATCCACTGGCCAGTCCCGACGTGATCGGCATCAGCTACGGGGCCAGCGCGGCCGCCGTCACCGCCATCGTCGTTTTCGGCGCCTCCGGAGCGGCGGTGTCCGGCGCGGCACTGTGCGGGGCCGTGGCGGTAGCCGTCCTGATCTACACAATCTCGCGCAGCGGTTCCCTCGGATCTGGCGGCGGCAATCACTCCAACACAGCCGGAAGCCGGCTCATCCTGGCCGGCATCGGCATCGCCGCGGCACTGAACGCCGTGGTCAACTTCCTCATGACGCGGGCCGATATCCGCACCGCGGCCGAGGCCCTGATCTGGCTGAACGGATCCCTGAATTCCGCCAGCTGGGACCGTGCCGGAGTGCTGGCCCTGGCGCTTCTGGTCCTGGTGCCCGCCGCCGCCCTCCTCGCCGGCCCGCTGCGGATCCTGGAACTCGGAGACGACGCCGCCGCCGGGCTCGGCATCCGGGTGGGCATCACCCGGCTGGGCGTGGTGGCCGTTGCCGTCACCCTCGCCGCCGTCGCCACTGCAGCCGCCGGGCCCGTGGCCTTCGTCGCCTTCCTGGCCGGCCCCATCGCGCGCCGCTTCACGGGCAAGGCCAGTCTTCCGGCCGGCGCGTTCGTCGGCGCCCTGATTGTCCTGGCCGCCGACTACTTCGCCGCCAACATCGCCCCCCTGCTGCTGGACGGCACCGTCCTTCCCGTCGGTGTGGTCACCGGCGCGCTGGGAGCACCGTTCCTGCTGTGGCTCCTGGTCACGGCCAACCGAAAGGACGCCTGACATGGCAGTTCTCAACGCCAAGGACCTGACGCTGCAGTACGACCAGCGCCGGGTGGTGGAAGGCCTCACGGCGGAGATTCCCGAGGGGAAGGTGACAATGATCGTGGGCGCCAACGCCTGCGGCAAATCCACGCTCCTCCGCGGCCTGTCCAGGCTGCTGAAGCCGGCCGGCGGCACCGTGACCCTGGACGGCAAGGACATCCATTCCCGCCCGGCCAAGGAACTCGCCCGCATCCTCGCCCTGCTCCCGCAGCACCCCACCGCCCCCGACGGCATTCTGGTCCGGGATCTCGTGGGCCGCGGACGCTACCCGCACCAGGGGTTCTTCCGCAGCTGGAGCGCGGGTGACGATCTCGCTGTGCACCGTGCGCTGGAAGTCACCGAAACCCTGGAGCTCGCCGAACGCAACGTCGACGAACTCTCGGGCGGGCAGCGTCAGCGCGTCTGGATCGCGATGGCGCTGGCCCAGGAAACCGACGTTCTGCTGCTCGACGAGCCAACCACCTACCTGGATCTGGCCCACCAGGTGGAGGTCCTGGACCTGATCACGGACCTGAACCGGCGCCGCGGCACCACCGTGGCAATCGTCCTGCACGACCTGAACCTGGCGGCCCGGTATGCGGACCACATCATCGCCATGAAAGGCGGACGGATCGTGGCCGAGGGCACCTCCGCCGACGTCGTCACCGAGGACCTGGTCCGAGACGTCTTCGGCCTGGACTCGCGGGTGCTGCCCGACCCCATTTCCGGCACGCCGTTGATCATCCCGCTCGGCCGGCACCACGCCGAGTTCCCAAAATCAGAAACAGCAACCCTGGAGTTGGTCCCATGAGGGCAGTTAACAGCAGTGCAACAGCCGGCAGTGCAACGGGCGGCACTGCAGCAGGCAGCAGCCAGTCGCGGATACGCCGTACTCCCTCTGGCGTAAGCAGCCAGCCGCCCAGCCAACCAATGACCCTGGCGTTCGACGTGACGGTCGCCGCGGTGCAGGAGCTCAGCCCCAACTTCCGCCGGATCACCTTCGGCGGATACTCCCTGCGTGGCTTCGGCGTCCACGGCGAAACCCTGGACCTGCGCGTGAAGCTGATGATCCCGTCCCTTGCCGGGGACAGCACCCAGCTGCCGCTGCCGGTGTTCCACATGGAGCAGTCCGGCTGGTACCAGGAATGGCTGGCCATGGATCCCGCGATCCGTGGCTCCATGCGCACCTACACAGTGCGGCAGGAACGCCTCGACTCCGTGTATCCGGAGATCGACGTCGACTTTGTCATGCACTTCGACGCCGCCGGAAACGGCGGGCCCGCCGCGAACTGGGCCCTGAACGCCAGGCCCGGCGACGCCCTCACCCTCATTGGACCCAACAACCGGGCCGCGCACTGTGTCACGGGGGAGACCTACTCCGGCATCGAATGGCGGCCGGGCCTGGCCCAGCGCGTACTGCTTGCCGGTGACGAGACCGCTGTCCCGGCCATCAGCGCCATCCTGGAAAGCCTCCCGTCGTACATCAGCGGACATGCGTTTCTTGAGGTCCCCGAGCCCGGCGACTTCCTGGATCTGAGGTCCGACGCCGACGTCGAAATCACCTGGCTGGCACGCGGCGCCTCGATCGGCCGCTCACGTCCGCACGGCGAACTCCTGCAGGAAGCCGTCCGCGCCGCTGTTCCCGAACCCGGCTGGGTCGGCCTCCGGCCGCCCTCTGATTCTGCGGCCGGCGGCGGGGCAGGGCCCGAACCCGATGACGTGAACGTGGACCAGGACATCCTCTGGGAGACCCCCGCCCGGATGGACGCCGCGATGATCGGAGCCGGCAAGAACCCGGACAAGCCCGCCGGGGCACTGCCGTTTTACGCCTGGATCGCCGGCGAAGCGGGCACCGTCAAGGAGTTGCGGCGGTACTTGGTGCGGGACGTGGGGATTGACCGGAAACAGGTCGCGTTCATGGGGTACTGGCGGCAGGGGAAAGCCGAGCTCTAACCGACGCTCCCGCAGGTCCTGCGGTTCTCACCCCGACGCTCCCGCAGGTCCTTCCGGGCTTACGCCCGCCACCGCTCCTTTGCCGTCGCTCGCGGTGTGCAGGTTGCTGTGCGGCTTCGCCCGCAATCGCTGCTTTGCCGTCGCTTAGACACCTCCTGCGGCCGCGGGCGGCCTTAGTCGGCGATGCGCTCCTTTGCAAAGCGGCGATTGCGGTCTTGGGGGTGGGTTACCTTCAGTGCGGCCCGGGTGACATTAAGGACACTCGCCGGTTGCGGTTGCGGTTGCGGTTGCGGTTGCGGTTGCGGCTCGCTCGGCCGGTCATCTTGGGTTAACTCTCCCTTTCCCTGGCCGCTTTTTGCGGGGGTTAGTTTGGACGGATGGGTTCAGTTCCTTTGCTTCCGGATCGGGGTGGGCGGCGGGTCTTTGTTGCCTTGGGGGATTCCTTCACCGAGGGCGTGGGGGACTACGATCCCCGCTTCCCCAACGGCGTGCGGGGCTGGGCAGACCGGGTTGCGGAGAGGCTGGCCAAGGCGCAGCCGGGGTGGGAGTACGCCAATCTGGCCATCCGCAGCAAACGGCTGCGTCACATCGCCGGCGAACAGCTCGGTCCCGCCGTGGCCATGGAGCCGACCCTCGTCACGCTCTACGCGGGCGGCAACGACATCCTGGATTTCGGCACGGACATCGGGGCCCTCATGCGGGACTACGAGTCCCTGGTGGCTGCGCTCGCCGGCACGGGGGCAACGCTGGTGCTCTTCACCGGCTTCGACGTCAAGGTCTCGGCGCTGCTGGAGCCGCTGAAGAAACGCAACGCCTTCTATAACCGGCGCGTCCGCGAGATCGCCGGCCGCTACGGCGCGGTGCTGGTGGACTACTGGTGCTTCGACGCCTTCCATGACCCGCGGATGTGGGATTCGGACCGGCTGCATATGTCCAAGGCAGGCCACAAATACCTCGCCTCACAGGTCCTGGACCACCTCGGCGTGCCGCACAAGATCAAACCCAGGGATTGGGAACCGCCCGTGAAGCCGGGCCTGCGGGAGTGGGAACGCCGGCAGCGCCGCTGGGTCCGCGACTGGGTATTGCCGTTGTTCGGGCGGAAGCTCCGCGGCGTTACCCTCGGCGATCAGCTCCGGCCGCGCTGGCCCGAACCCGTGCGGGTCCCGCGCAAGGGCGGCCTGAAGAAACTGCTGTACGACCAGCGCGCCAGCGGCCAGTCCGGCGCCGGGTAGCCGCCGGGACTCAGCTGTCCAGCAGGTTTTCGTAGCCCGGAGCCACCCTGTTGGCGTGGAACTCCATGACCTCGAATTCAGCCACACCGTTGACGTAGAACGGGTCCTTGGCCAGGGCGGCGTCAAGGCTGGCCCGGTCCGCGTTCGAGAGCAACAGACCGCCGGTGCGGGGGATTTTGCGCCCCGCGACCATGAAGACGCCGTCGTCGAAGGCTGCCTGCAGCCACGTCACGTGCGCCGGAAGATGGAACTCCACAATGTCCTCGGGGACTTTGTATGTCAGGGAGACTACGTACATGCGGCCAGCCTACCGGTAGCTGGCCACGGACAGGCGGGAAGTTTTCCGGAAATGCCCGGCTGAAGTTGAATCGTCAAGCTTCCAGTCTCCTAGAATGTAGCCATGACCGAACCCCGCTGGCTCAACGCCGACGAACGACGGGCCTGGCTGGCCCAGCTCAGCATCAACACCATGCTGCCGGCCGCCCTGGACACCCAGCTCCACGCCGCGGGCAAGCTTTCCCTGTTCGACTACAACGTGCTGGCGATGCTTTCCGAGGCCGAAGGGCGCTTCCTGCCCATGAGTGAGCTCGCCGCGCGCACCAGCGCCTCCCTGTCCCGGCTCTCGCATGTGGTCACCAAGCTGCAGAACCGCGGCTGGCTGGAGCGCAGGCCGCACCCGGGCGACGCCCGCGTGACCACGGCCCACCTGACCGATGCCGGGATGCAGACGATTGTGAAACTCGCCCCGGGCCATGTTGAGGCGGTCCGCTCACTGTTCCTCGACGCCCTGAGCCCCGAGGACGTCGCGGACCTGGCCCGGATCGGCGAAAAGATCGTGGCCCGACTCGACGACGACCACTGGATCCTGCGCGACATCTAAGCGCGACAGCCGAAGGCGCCGCAGTCCGACGTCGGACTCCCCCGTCTTTGTTGCTCACGGCAACTGCTGGCAGACTGGATCCATGGATTTCACGTCCCGCTATGTGGCCCTTGGAGACTCCTTCACGGAAGGCGTCGGCGACGACGACCCTACCCGGCCCAACGGCGTCCGGGGCTGGGCGGACCGGGTGGCAGAGGGGCTTGGCGCCGCCGATCCCGGCTTCGGGTACGCGAATCTTGCCATCCGCGGCCGGAAACTCCGCCAGATCCTGGCCGAACAGGTCGATGCCGCCGTCGCCCTCCATCCCACCCTGGTCAGCATCTACGCTGGCGCCAACGACATCCTCCGGCCCAAGGTCGACATCGATGACCTGCTGGCCGAATACGATGCCGGGATCCGCAAGCTCACGGCCACCGGCGCCACCGTGGTGATGTTCACCGGCTTCGACGCGCGGGGCTCCAAGATTTTCGGCACCATGCGCGGCCGTACGGCCATCTACAACGAACTGGTTCGCGGCATCGCCGGGGACCACGGGGCCCTGCTGGTCGACTACTGGCGTTTCAGCGAGTACTACGACTGGGGCATGTGGGCCACGGACCGGATGCACATGTCTGCCGCCGGCCACGCGAACATGGCCAAGCGCGTCCTCACGGTGCTGGCACACGAGCACTCGATTGACGTCCCGCCCATGACGCCGGTTCCCGAGCTGAGCCGGGTGGATGCCCTCCGCGCGAATGCCCGGTGGGTCCGCGAATTCGCCGGCCCGTGGGTTGTCCGGCGCGTCACCGGCAAGTCGTCCGGCGACGGCCTGGAGCCGAAGTACGGCCAGCTGACCCACCTCTAGAACGGCACCCTAGGCGCGGAACCCCGGCGTCGCGAGCAGCTCCCCGTTGCGGCGGACGGCGAGGACATCGATCTCCCAACCGTCCGTGGCCCGGTGCAGCATCGCGGTCCCGCCGGCCACGATCGCCGTCGCGAGCACATCGGCGGTGACAATGTCCGCCGCAGCCACGGAGACCTGGGCGAACCCGGCGCCGGAGAAGCCCGCGGTCCGGCTTCCGGCTCCCGCTGCCCAGATATGGTCACCCCGCTCCGCTGAGCCCGACGTCGCAAGGGCGCACCGGGTGCCAGGTCCGCCCAGCTCGTAGGCGGCAAGCAACGCCGAGCGGTCCATCGGGTCAACAACGCCGGCCGCCCACCCGGTTCCGCTGCCCGGCACGGGCGAGCCCATCACCAGCACGTCGCCGCCGGCATTCAGGCACCAGTCGGTGATCCCGCGGCTCCGCAATGCCTCACCGGCCTGCCCGATCGCGTAGCCCTTGATAAGCCCCGAAAGGTCCAGCACACCGTCGGGCCGCTCCGGGGAGAACGCGCCCTCCGTCCTGAGCCGCCAGCCGAGCGACTCCGCGTAGCGGTCCCGCATCGCGGCGGATGAGTCCCGCAGGGAAAGCTCGCCGCGCGCCAGCCGGCTGGCCTCGGAGTCGGGGCGGTACAGGCTGAAGGTTTCGTCCAACCCGGCAAAGACGCGCTCGACGGCGGCGCTTGCGGCGTAGAGCCCGCCCTCCCCGCCCGCAGTTTCCGGGACGGCCGCCGCTGGAACGGTCAGGCTGATGACTGTGCCCATCGAGCCAAACGTCCTGGCCCGCAGGGCAGAGCCGCCCAGCTCAGAGGTTGGCTGCATCGAGGGCCGCCTGCAAGGAGTTCAAGTACGCCTCGGAAGTCACCGTGGCACCACTGATGGTCTGCACATCCGCGGACTGGGATTGGAGCACTTCGGCGCGCAGGAGCGGGGCGGCCCGGTTGCTGATCTGCACGGACTTTCGTTCAGCATCGGTCAGCTGCAGCGCCGTGACGTCGGTGATCTTTCCGGCTTGAACCGTGATTTGCACCTGCACGGAGCCGAACCGGGTCTGGACGACCGAGCCAGGGTACGTCCCTACGGCCTTGGCCGAGGCCCCTGTGGTGCCCGCACCCGACGCGCCGGACGTTCCGCTTGAGCCGGAAGAACCCGTGGACCCGGACGTTCCGCTTGAGCCAGACGAACCCGTGGACCCGGTGGTCCCGGCGGCCGCGCTTGCGACGGAGCTGCCGGTATCGGCTACATGGACGCCGGACTGCCAGCCGGCGATGAGGATGCCGGCGGAGGCCAGGGCGGCTGAAACTGCTGCGCGGGTTCTCACCAGTCGAACCTTTCGTAGTGGATTTGGTCTTCCCGGACGCCGGCTGCGCGGGCGTCTTCAAGCACGTTGTCTGCCCAGGCGGAGGGGCCGCAGACGTACACGTCGGCGTCGGCGATCTTCGGGTCATAACTGGCAAGCCGGTGGCCGGCACGGGCGGCGTGCTCCGGAAGCCAGGTCTGGATGCCGGCCGGGCGGGAGCCGGTCAAGTGGAAGAGCGTGGCGCCGCGGCGCCGGCAGAGATCGAGGATCTCCTCGCCCAGGTAGAGCTCGGATTCACTGTGGCCGCGGAGGATGACAGTGGCGTTGCCGGGCTGGAATGGCGTGCTCTCCAGCAGGGCACGAACCGGCGTGATGCCAATTCCGGCTCCCACCATGACCACATGGGTGCGGCTCCGCGCGGACGTGCTGAACAGCCCGTACGGTCCCTCCACTGCCACCTTGGTGCCGGGCTTCAGCGACGCCAGCTGGGATGACCCCTTGCCCAGGTTGCGGACAGTGATCCTCAGCGTGCCCTGGCCGGCGGCGTCGAAGTGGACGGGTTCGGCGGACAGGCTGAACGGATGCGGATGCCACCACAGGCCCGGAGCCAGGAACCGCCAGATAAAGAACCGGCCGCCACTGCCTGTCAGCTCGTCCAGTCGAAGACCGGACATTTCAATGCTGACCACCCCGGGGGCCACCCGCACCACGCGCTTGACGGTCAACTGGTGCCTGAATGTTGCCACCACAGGCTGGACCACCCGGTAGTAGAGGAGCGCGGCGCCGGTCGCGATGCAGAGGGCCAGCCAGTACCAGCGCTGCCAGGTTCCCTCGGCAAAGAGAGCGCCCACGCTGAACTGGTGGGGGAGTGAGGTCAGCACGGCCGCGTATGTCAGGAGGTGGACGGCGTACCAGAATTCGTAAGGGAACCGACGTCGGACGGCTACCAGGGAGGTGACGACGACGGCGATGAACAGGAGCATGGAAATGTAGGCTAGCCACATGTCAGGCACAAGGACCCAGAGGGCAACCGACTCGCTGACGGGGTCCAGCCCTTCCGCCATGCCGTAGCCGATCGCAATGAGGACTCCGTGGGCCAGCAGCAGGTACAGGGCCGGTTTGCCCAGCTTGCGGTGAAACTCAAGGGCGCGGTCGTGGCCGACTGTCTGGTCGATGAGTGGGATTCGGGCCGCCAGCAGCAGCATGAGAAGCACCAGGTCCATGCCGGCGAGGCCGGCTACAATCCCCAGCGCGGTGAAGGAACCGGCTGGAGTCGAGAAGCCGGCCATTCCGCCGTCGGCCAGCCACAAGGCGACCGCGCCGGCCAGCGACGTCCAGAAAAGGACCGTCAGCAGATCCGCTCTTAGCAACCGCCGGCGGTACTGCGCCCTGAAGGGGTTCGCAACGCCGCCGGAGCTGCGGCGAATCCCGGGACGGTTCGTCAGAAGTTGTGTGTTCATGGATCCAGAATTGCCCCCCTGCCTATCATTTCGCTGTGAAAAGCCTTCGTCGGGCATATGACTCGGGAGGGCACCGGCCCGACGCCTGCACTGGCTGTGGGGCACTGCCCTATACACCATTCAGCGCCGGATTGGCCTTTAAATCGCCGAACTCGTAGACTTGGTAGGCGCTAGGTGGCGCGGAGCGTGCGCAATTGCTCCGGTTGGCAGGACCCGTCTGAAAAATCGACGGTCCTGGCGGCCGGTAGTTAGGGGCTCAAGTTGCGCGCATTCCTGTATTCGCCCAGCATCCCGGCACTTCGCAATGACGGTCCAACAGATCGCCGGCGCCAGGTGCCCGTGGCCCACAATCTTCGCCGCAGTGAGGAAGCAGACGGTTTGTGCCGTCTGAATCCCGCGGACAACGACGGTTGGGGGAGGGGGCCGGATGCGGACGCCGCCCAACGCACGGTCAACGGGAACTCCGTTAGCCGTTTCATTTATTTTTTGAGGAGAGTCGTCATGGCAGCACACTGCCAGGTGACCGGAGCCGAGCCGGGCTTTGGACACAGCATTTCGCACTCGCACCGTCGCAACAAGCGCCGGTTCGACCCGAACATCCAGAAGAAGCGCTACTGGGTTCCGTCCCTGCGCCGTAATGTCACGCTGCAGGTTTCTGCTCGTGGCATCAAGACCATCGACGTACGCGGCATTGACGTAGTCGTCGCCGCCATCCTGGCACGAGGAGTGAAGCTCTAATGGCAAAGGATAAGGACGTACGTCCGATCATCAAGCTGAAGTCGACCGCGGGCACGGGCTACACCTACGTGACGCGCAAGAACCGTCGTAACGACCCGGACCGTCTGGTCCTGAAGAAGTACGACCCCAAAATCCGCCAGCACGTCGAATTCCGAGAGGAGCGCTAAACACATGGCTAAGAAGTCAATGATCGCTAAGAACGAACAGCGTAAAGTCATCGTCGAGCGTTACGCTGCAAAGCGCCTCGAACTGAAGAAGGCTCTGGTTGATCCCAACTCAACCGACGAAGTACGCGAAGCTGCTCGCCTCGGCCTGCAGAAGCTGCCCCGCAACGCCTCGCCGGTACGTCTGCGTAACCGCGACATCATCGATGGCCGTCCGCGCGGTACCTTCCAGAAGTTCGGCATCTCCCGTGTTCGCTTCCGCGACATGGCTCACCGCGGTGAGCTCCCGGGCATCACGAAGTCTTCCTGGTAATTCAGGACTCCTGAAGCCAGTGGCTTGAAGAAGGGCCGGCAACCATTTGGTTGCCGGCCCTTCTCGCGTTTAAGGACTTGGCGGTTTCACGCCCCCCACTGTTCCCTTCGGCGGTGACGCACCACACACTGCGGGCTTACGACGCCGGCGGGCCTGGTTGGGTGGTTTTGGGTTGTGGTGGCGGGGTTTTTGGGTGGTGGGGTGGGTGTGGGGGGTGGAGTTGCGGTGGGGGCGTGGTGGGTGTATTGTTTTCTAAGTCGCCGCGAGGGAGACCAGCGGAAATGCTGGGAACCGGAGGCGGCCAATCCCCTAAATTTCAAGACCGGATCTGGTCGGCGTTTTGTGCGCTCCGGGTTCGGGTGGGGCGGGTTGGATGGTTTGCGGGTCGCGGAAACGCTGATTTGCAAA
>NZ_JBFUAA010000022.1:0-55545 GCF_056406495.1 Arthrobacter sp. P1_B9 | reverse complement strand
CTCGTGGCCCGCGGGCTGGAGCACCGCAAGGGCGCTCCGGAGACCTTCGACGGTGCCGGGTACGTCGCGTTGCTCCGCCGGCTGCGCTCAGAGACCTCGCGGGAGATCTTCGCACCGGTCTTCCGCCGCGAAGTCAACGACGCGATCGCCGGGGCCATCGCCGTCCGGCCGGAAACACGCCTGATCATCACCGAGGGCAACTACCTGCTCTTGGACGAGGCCCCATGGAACGAGGTCGCATCCCTCCTGGATGAAACCTGGTTCGTCGAACTCGAACAGGGCGAACGCCTGCGCCGGCTCACCGCCCGGCACCTGAGGTTCGACAAGGACCCCGCCATCGCCGAATGGCGTGCAACCGGCAATGACGAACGCAATGCCCGCCTGGTAGCACCAGGAAGCCTCCGGAGCACACTCGTCATCGAACACACACCCGCGACCGTCCCGGCGCCCGGCCACGAATAAGCGGCCGGAAACCGGGCCGCGGCTTCACGGCGCCCCGGCATTATTCCCTGCCTGGGACACAAGTGCCCGAAGAGGCTAATCGTTGCTCACCTGACGTGCCTTCGTAGCCCCTTCTTAGCATCAGCTCGCCATAATCGCTGCTATCTGCGGCGTAGGCAGACTCACGGACTGCGGCAGTGACAGACTTCCGGTGTTGGGAACACATTCCTCCCGTCTTGCGAAATGCCGGCAAGCCTCAGTTCTGGGCACGGGGTTGGTGCTGGTGTTTTGGGTCTTGCTGTCAAAACCGACGGGGGATGGGACGGCTAACTGCACACGCAACATCTGCCTCGGACCCGGCCGTCCCGTCCTCTCTTGCTTAGGAGGCCGCCGCGTTGGCCGGTGGCAAATTATCCAGGCCGAGCCAGGCCAGGGCTGCGGTGACGAGGGCTTCGGTTCCGGTCTGCAGGGTCGGCTGGAGGACGGGCAGGAACATCGGCGAGTGGTTGGCCGGAACGTCCTCCAGCACCCGGCCGTCCCGTACGGCAGCCCTGTAGGTCTGCGGGTCCGTTCCGCCGATGCCCCAGTAGGTGTAGGGGATGTTGCCGGTCCGGGGAATATCGCTGAAGTCCTCGCTGGCGGTCTGGAGCTCGAGGCTGCCGGCCCGGTCGCCGAAGTAGGTGCTGAAGGCCCCGGCCACGCGTGCGGTTGTTGCCTCGTCGTTGACCGTGAGCGGAAAACTGTCGAAGGTTTCGAAGTCCGGTTCTTTGGGGGAGCCGCTCGCGGCGCACTCGGCTTGGACGGCACGTCGGACAGAGTCGAGAATCCGCTGCCGGGTGGCGTCGGTGTAGGTGCGCAGGTTCAGTTCCATGACCGCCTGGTCGGGGATGATGTTGCTCTTGGTTCCGGCGTGAAGGCTCCCGACGGTGAGGACGGCAGGTTCGGTGGGTGGGGTTTCGCGGGAAATGATTGCCTGCAGGCGAAGGACGATCATGGCGGCTAGCACGACAGGATCAATGGTGTTCTGCGGCATTGAGCCGTGGCCGCCGCGGCCGTGGACTGTGATGCGGATGCTGTCGGCGCTGGATAAGACCGGGCCGGACCGGGTGGCGACGTGGCCCGAGACTCCGGGCAGCACGTGCTGGGCGAGTGCGACGTCGGGCGGGGGGATGCGATCAAGGAGAGCGTCGTCGAGCATGCCGCGGGCTCCGTCGCCGGTTTCCTCGGCGGGCTGGAACAGGGCCACGAGTGTGCCTCGCCACTGGTCCTGGTGCTCGGCGAGCAGTCTGGAGGCGCCCAGCAGGCATGCGACGTGGATGTCGTGTCCGCAGGCGTGCATGACGGGCACACGGTCCCCGCCCTGGTCTTGGGCTGTGATCGTGCTTGCGTGGTCCGCGCCGGTCCGTTCCTGCAGGGGCAGCGCGTCCATGTCGGCCCGGAGTAAAACCGTTGGCCCGTTGCCGTTTTGCAGCACCGCAATGACACCTGTTCCCCCGATCCCGGTCTCCGTTTGGAAGCCGTAGGAACTCATGCTGCGCGCCACATTGGCGGCGGTGCGGCGTTCCTGGTGTGAGAGCTCAGGGTTTTGGTGGAGGTCCTTGTAGAAGTCCTCCTGTTCCGGGCGGATTGACTCGTAGTGTTGCAATATCTGTTCGGTCGCGGCCACGAGGTCTCCTTTCGTCCGGCTCGAGCGTCCTGCCCTGCCCCCAACCTACGCCGGGCCGGTCCGACCTGCTAGGTCTTGCCCGGTCGCGCGTCGTGCCGGGACCGGGCAGCGTGTGGAACCCGCCACCGGAAGTGCAGGGAGAGCACCCGCAGGGTGAAGACCGCGGCCGCGACGCAGAGTTCCGTCACGGCGTTGAACAGGCTCAGCTGCCACAGGGCTGTGATCAGGGCCGCTCCCAGTAGGGCCGGGACGGCGTAGATGTCCCGGGGGTTGAAGAGCTGCGGGTCCCGGTTGGCGACGACGTCACGCAGCAACCCCCCGCCGACCCCTGTGGTGACGCCAAGCAGGGCGGCGGAAACGGGGTTCATGCCCGCGTCCAGGGCCGAGACTGCTCCGGTAGTACAGAACAGTGCCAGGCCGCCGGCGTCAAAGACCAGCAGTGTCCGCGGGAACCGCTGGACACGGCGTGCGAAAAAGTAGACCAGAAGTGCAGCGGCCACCGGCGGGACCAGATACACCGGCTGGGTGAAAGGCGTCGGGGTAACGCCGATGATCAGGTCCCGCACCACGCCGCCCCCGAGCCCGGTCAGCGACCCCAGCAAAAGCGAGCCCACTATGTCAAAGGCCCGCCGCGCGGCGAGCAGGCAGCCCGACACGGCGAAGAAGAACGTTCCTAAAAGATCTAAAACCAACGACCAGGTCACATCCGCCGCCTCTCGTGTGCCCGCAGCCACCGGCGCTTTCTTAGGGGGCGCTTTCCTCGGCGCTCTGAGCGACGGCTGCGTCTTTGGCCATCAGTCTCCTCGCTCCCGAAGCTGACCTAAAGCCGTTGGATTTCGCATGCCCGAGGACAGACCAAATTGGCGCCACCTTTCCATAACATCGCTATCGGCCGAAGGCGGGAACTCGCAGTTGTCGGAGCCTGCTGCTCGCAGCGAGTTGCCGCAAAGCACACCGTCGGTGAGGTCGAGCAGCTCAGAGTCCAGCCACTCGTAATTGGGCAAGTCGCCGCCTCGACGACCTCGTCGGCCTCGATGATCTCTCCGGACGCGAGGGCTTTATGGCCGGGATGTACTAGAACGCCAGCGAGCTCTTGCGAATGTCGAATCTAGAATCTACACTCTAGGGAAACGGTCAAGTGTGGCCGTAGTCACTGAGAGGGAAAGCAATGTCGCTTGCGCTAGCCGCGTTGTCACACGCGCCGTCATTTGGAAACGTTGATCCGGGCGGGACGATCTTCGCGGAAATCAACGATGCCCTGGGCGAGGTTCGGTCGTTCGTAGAGGATTTCGCTCCCGATGTCACCGTGACCTTCGGTCCGGATCACTTCAACGGCGTCCTTTACTCGATGATGCCGCCGTTCGCCATCGGCGCGCAGGCTGTCGGCGTCGGCGACTACGGGACATTCGAGGGCCACCTGCCCGTTGACTCCGAAGTGGCACGTGAGTTGCATGCGCTGACCATCGCGCAGGGGATCGATATCGCCCGTTCGGAACGGTTGGAGGTCGATCACGGCGTGATGCAGCCGCTGGAATTCCTCTTCGGCGCGGGGTTCACCCGTCCGTTCGTGCCTGTTTTCGTCAACGCGCTTGGTAAGCCCCTCACTCCCATGTCCCGTATTCGGATGATGGGCGAGGCGATCGGCCGGGCGGCCCAGCAGCTGGACAAGCGCGTTCTCCTGGTGGCCTCGGGCGGCTTGTCGCATAACCCCCCGATCCCGGTGTATGACGGTTCGCCTGAGCCGATTCAGCAGCGCCTCGTTTCCTATTCGCCGTCGAGGGCGGACCGGGCTGCCCGCGAGGGCAAGATCATTGAGGGCATCCAGGCCATTGCAGATGGCCGCGCCTCGAGTGCACCGCTTAACACTGAATGGGACCAGAAGCTGCTCGACGTGTTCCGTTCGGGCTCCCTGACCGACGTCGACAACTGGGATAACGACGAGTTCATCGCCGAAGGTGGCAGTGCCGCCCACGAGATGCGGTCCTGGATTGCAGCCTTCAGCGCCCTGTCCACCGCGGGCGACTACAACATGGTGGTCGACCGGTACTGGCCCGTCCGGACCTGGGGCGCCGGGTTCGGCATCACAGCGGCCATCCCCAACGCAGTATGAGCCAGAAGACAATGTGGGAGCAGATCGCGGATCTGCCCCACACCCTTGAATTCGTGCAGGTGGGGGAGTGGAACACCCGCGTCCTGTCCGTCGGCGCGGGGGAGCAGACACTGGTGCTCCTCAACGGCACGAGCGGCCACATCGAAGCGTGGACCCACAACATACGGGTACTGGCCCAGACGTACCGGGTCATCGGATACGACTATCCGGGGCACGGCTATTCGACGCTCGCCGACGCCGATCTGGAAATCCCGGACTATGAGGCACACTTGCTCGAACTCCTCGACGTACTCGGACTGGATCGGGTGCACCTCATCGGGGAGTCCCTGGGCGGCTGGATAGCGATCAAGTTCGCTGCGCACCACCCTGAGAGACTGCGAAGCGTTGTCCTCAGTGCACCCGGCGGTCGAATGATCAGCAACAGCTCGATGGCCCGGGTGAGTCCGGTGAGCCGGAGGGCTGTCGAGGAGCCGACGTACGGGAACGTCAAGGCCCGACTGCAAGTGGTCATTCACGATCCTGAACAGATCACCGACGAGCTCGTCGAGGTCCGTCGGGCCATTTATGGGCGCCCCGGCTTCATCAAGTCAATGGAGCACATCATGGCGCTCCAGGTGCCTGATATCCGGGCGCGAAACCAGGTCACCGATGAACATTATGCGGCCATCCCCGTGCCGGCATTGCTCGTGTGGACCGACCACGAGCCAACTGGTGGCGTAGCGACGGGCGAGTCTCTGGCGGCAGCAATACCGGACGGTGAATTCGTGCTGATTCGCAACGCCGCCCACTGGCCGCAGTGGGAGGACCCCACCAGCTTCAACGACAAGACACTCGACTTCCTCCGCAGAAAGGCCTGACACAGATGTCGGACATCATCACGGAGATCGCTGGAGATCTCTACAACGCGCGCACACTGCGCACCCCTATCGAGTTTGTGCGCCATCGACTGCCGGACAACGACAAGGATGCGGCCTACCGCATTTCCGAGCTTGTGACGCAGCGGCGGGAAGCCGCAGAAGGCCGCTATCGCGTCGGCCGCAAGGTGGGCCTGACCAACCCGATCGTTCAGCAGCGCGCCGGGGTGGACGAGCCCGACTACGGGATCATCCTCGACAACATGACGTTTGAGTCGCCGATTGAGCGGCCGGCATCGGAGTACTTCCATCCGAAGATCGAAGCGGAAATTGCCTTCGTCCTGAAGTCCGACATCCTGGACTCGGACTTGGCCTCAGTCGAAGCCGCCATCGATTACGTCACGCCGGCAATGGAGCTGGTGGATAACCGCTACTTCAGCTACAAGATGGGCATCGTGGACACGATCGCCGACAACGCAGCCTGCGAGGGTATTGTCACCGGACCGGTTCGCATCCCCTATGGCGAAATCGACCTCAAGCAGGTCGAAATGGTCCTGTACCGGGGAGAAGAAGAACTGACGCGCGGCATCGGCGCGAACGTCATGGGCGACCCCATCTACGCGATCCAGTGGCTGGCCGAAACTTCCCTGGGGATCGGCAAGCCCCTCCGGGCGGGCGAGATCCTGCTTTCCGGGTCCATTGGGCTGATCGTTGACTGGGATCCCAACGTGACGTACACCGCCAAATATTCACACGGCCTGGGAAGCGTCGTCGCCCTTCTGACGGAGGCCGTCGATGCGTGAGATCACCATGGAAACGCGTGTGGCCATCGAGCAGCTCATCTCGGAACTGCTATGGCGGCTGGACCACGGCAAGGCTGACACCGCGTGGGAGCTGTACACGGAGGACGCAGTCACCACCGGACCGCTCGGGAACATGGATGGCCGGGACGCCATCAAAGCCTGGGGCCAACGCCGCGCGAAGATTACCGGCGTCGTTGGACGACACATCATTGGTGGCATTCGGCTGGCATGGGTGGGTGAAGAACTCCACGGCTGGACGCAGTACATGACGTTCCGGGATTCCTCGGAGAACCCGTTGATGCCCGCCAGCGTAGGCGAATTCCGCGAGGTCTACCGGCAAGTTGACGGCGACTGGAAGATCGCACGGCGCGAGATCGCGCCCATCTTCGGCGGGCTGAACGCCGCCGCCCATGCGAAGCGGCTCGCAGAAAGCACAGCCGAATGAAGTGGGACAGCCGCGGCGGGCAACCGCCGGCGCTTTTGCACCAGGCGCTCGCGTCCCTGTCGGTGACGGAGTGGGCTCTGGCTGCAGGCTACGACGGCGTCGTCGTGGACCTCCAGCACGGCGAGGTCGGGCTGGAAGCGGCGTGCACAATGTTGCGCGCTGCGCCCCGGGATTCGGCGTACAGCTATGCCCGGGTGGGAGGTCTGGATCCGGCCCCCATCCTGCGGCTGCTCGACAGCGGTGCACGCGGGATCATCGCACCGACCATCGAGTCCGGGGAACAAGCGGGCATGCTCGTGGAAGCGACCAAGTATCCCGGGGTGGGGAACCGGAGCCTCGGCCCCAGCCGCCCCACCCTGTACCCGGGCCAGCCCTACACCGAGGCGGGAAACCTTGCCGTGTCCACGATCGCCCAGATCGAAACGGTTGCCGGCGTCGAACACGCAGAAAGTATACTCACCACCCCCGGGCTCGACTCGATCTACATCGGTCCCGCGGATCTGGCAGTCTCCTACGGACTCCCGGGGAGGGGGGACTGGGAGGACGGTCCCGTGCGCGACGCCATCGTGCACCTGTCCACGTTGACCAGGGCGCACGGTGTCACGCTGGGCATCTACTCAGGATCGAGCGCCTACGCCGCTGACCTCTTTGACCGGGAGCTCGTCGACTACGTCGGCCTCGGCATAGACCTTATCTTCCTGAGCCGCGCGGCTCAGGACTCCATCAAGACCCTGAGGGGTACAAAATGAGCGACCGCAAGGACGTTATTATCATCGGAGCGGGCCCGGTCGGATTGACCCTCGCCAACCTCCTTGGACAGTTCGGCGTGAGCACGGTGGTCCTGGAAGGCCGTGACGAACTCATCGACTACCCCCGTGCAGTGGGCATCGATGACGAGGCGCTGCGGACCATGCAGACCATCGGACTGGTGGAGAAGGTGCTTCCGCACACCGTCCCGGATCAGAAGATCCGGATCGTCAACGGCGACCGCAAAATCCTTGCGGAGATCAATCCCACCACCCGCGAGTTTGGCTGGCCCCGCAGAAACGGCTTCATCCAGCCCCTTGTCGACAAAGCGCTCCTGGAAGGTCTCGCCCGGTACCCGCACGTCGAGGTGCGCTTCGGCAGCCAAGTGAGCGCCTTTGCCTCAGATTCCGACGGCGTGACGGCCACCGTCAGTACCGCGTCGGGCGAGGAACAGGTCACCGGCAGGTACGTCGTCGGCTGCGACGGCGGCAGGTCCTTGACCCGGCAGCACCTTGGGCTGGCATTCGAAGGAGAAACGCGGTCGACCCGCGGACTGGTCATCGACGTCGCCAACGACCCCATCGGCACCCCGCATGCGGTCTTTGGCGGGGATCCAAAGCGTGGGTACGCGACACTTGGCCTGCCGCACGGAATCCGCCGCTGGGAATTCACGCTGTTCGAGGGTGAATCTGAAGAGCTTGCCGAAGACGATGCGTTCGTCTTCGACCTCCTTGCCCCCCATGTGCCCGATCCCGCTGKCCTGAACATCATCCGCCGTCGGGTTTACGCCCACCACGCCCGTGTAGCCGAGAAGTTCCGCGTAGGACGATTCCTGCTGGCCGGCGATGCTGCCCACGTCATGCCGGTGGTTGCTGGCCAAGGCTGGAACTCCGGCATCCGGGACGCGCTGAACCTTGGGTGGAAACTCGCTGCAGTGGTTCAAGGGAAGGCCAGCGACAAGCTGCTCGATTCCTATGAAGGTGAACGGCGTGAACACGTCAAGGCCATGGTGGCGTTGTCGTTGAATATGGCGAACCTCGTCACCGACCACAACAGACTGCGCACGGCGGTCCGCGACATGGCAGCGGCCGTAGTAGACAAGATGCCGAAGGCCCGTGCCCGGCTCAACAGCCAGGGCTACAAACCGATGCCCAAGTACGAGCACGGCGTTGTGGTTCCGTCCGAGCTCCCCACGTGGAAGGCGTTGCCTGATCGGGGGGATGCCCCGCGCGCAGTGGGCACGTTGTTCCCGCAGCCCACGGTCCGGAACGAGGAAGGCCGTTCGGTCCTGCTGGACGACGCCACCGGCCAGGGATGGCGGGTCATCGTATGGAACAACGATCCACGGGCGTTCGTCAGCGAGGCTGAGGCGCAGACACTGGCAGGTCTCGGCGGAACCCTTGTGCACGCCGTGCCGGCCACGCAGCTGACGTGGGCGAAGGCTGCGGCAGCGCCGGGGGTTCGCGTGGTTGGCGACGAAAGCGGCGTGTTGAAGGCCTGGTTCGACGAGAGGCCCTTCTCGGCGATCGTTGTGYGGCCCGATCACGTGGTGGCCGCCGAGTGCATCGCCCAGGAACTGAACGACGTTCTCAAGAAAGTATTCAGCGTGGCCGACGTCGCATTGGCCTTTCAAAACGCATAATAGGCAGAAGAATGCATAATTCGTTGACAAAAATTTAATCAAGAAATACTGTTGCTGCAACTCGTCAGTCCAGGCGGTAGGCGGGAAGGCCCGCGCAGCATTCACTCAAGGGAGAGCGAATTTTATGAACATCAAGACAAGCCGCGCCGCGGCCGTTGGCGCCATGGCACTTGCCCTGACACTCAGCGGCTGTGCGGCCGGGTCTGTGGACGGCAGCGCCTCCACGGCGGCCGCGAGTGGCTCCGCCGGGCTCACCAAAGTCAACTACGGAATGTTTCCGTCCAACACCGTTGCAGCGCTCCAGGTTGCCATCGACAAGGGCTACTTCAAAAAGCAGGGCATCGACCTCAAATTGGTCGTGGGCGCGGGCAGCAGCGCGGCACAGTTGCCCGCACTCGCGACCGGGGAGCTCGACTTCATGCTGGCCAGCCCGGTCACAGCACTGACGGCAACCACGCAGGGCCTCGATGTCCGCATCGTTGACGGTGTTACCCAGAACGATCCCAAGATCGTGGAAGACTCAACCGCCGTGGTTGTTGGCGCCTCCTCGGGTATCAAGAGCGCCCGTGATCTCGAAGGCAAGAAGGTCTCGGTCAACGCACTGGGCAGCATTGGAGAAATCGGCATCCGTGAAGCCGTCGCCAAGGATGGTGGGGACCCGAAGAAGGTGACGTTCGTCCAGTTGTCATTCCCCGAGGTTGCAGCCCAGATCGAAGCCGGCCAGATTGATGCAGGGATGGCGGGTTCGCCCTTCATGCAGCAGGTAGTGGCCAAGGGCGGCCGGGTGGTCAGCGACTTCATCCATGACACAGGCCTGGGCGAGAATGAACTCGTAACGATCTCCAGTGGAAAGGTCGTGGACGGCAACACTGACCTGGTCAAGCGGTTCCATGCAGCCATGAAGGAAGCTCTGCCGTTCCTGACTGCGAACAATGACCTGATCCGCGCGGCAATGCCTGCTGCGCTCGGCACCGATCCGGCCGCCGCAGCGAAAGCACAGCTCTCCCTGTACAACGCGGATGTCTCGAACGAGACCATCCAGTTGTTCGCGGATTTGCTTGTCAAGTACGGCATCGTGAGCACCAAGCCAGACGTTGACAAGGTGATCTGGAAGCCGTAACCCCGTTGTCGGGGCCGTTCGTCGGCCCCGACCGCCCATTGATCGCAACAACTGAGAGCAGAACAAACCGTGGAAACGCAAACTCCAACCCTGAGCAGCGTGGCTGTGAGCACCCTGCCTACGCGGGAGCACAGAGTGCGTCGTGCTGCCCGGTGGACTGCTGTCGGGCCCTACGTCCTGGGTGTCACCGGCATCCTCGCCGCACTCATCATCTGGGAACTCTACTCAGCCTTTGGCCCGGTCAGTCAGCACCACCTGCCACCACCGTCGGTGGTGCTTCCAACATTCTTCACCAACCTGACCTTCACCCAATTCTGGCTGACCATGGGGCAGACGATGTGGGCGTGGTTCCTGGGGCTCGGCATCGCCACCCTCGGTGGTGTCGCCGTTGGCCTGCTCATCGGATCCAGCAACTTCCTGCGGTCTGCGACGCACACTACCATCGAGTTCCTCCGCCCCATCCCGGCCGTGGGACTGATCCCATTGGCTGCACTGCTGTTCGGACCGAGGATCGGCGCCGAGCTCATGATCGTCGTTTACGGTTGCTTTTGGATCGTCATGATCCAGGTCCTGTACGGCATCACCGATATCGACAAGGTGGCAAATGACACGGTTCACACCATGCGGATGACATGGCTGCAGCGGGTCCGCCACCTCGTACTACCAACGCTTTTGCCATACCTGATGACCGGCATTCGGATCGCGGCCACAGTCGCACTGATCCTCGCGATCAGCTCAGAGCTCATCGTCGGCACGCCGGGGATCGGCCGGTCAGTCGCGCAGGCCCAGCTCAACGACAACCCGCCAGCCATGATCGCCCTAATCCTCACAGCCGGTCTGCTGGGCATCCTGGTAAACGTGATATTCCGCTTCATTGAGCGCAAAGTGCTCTTCTGGCACAGCTCAGTCCGTTCGGAGGTGGCGGTATGATCGCCCTCAGACGCCTAGGTATGTGGTTCGGCCTGCCGGCCGTCCTCATCGCCATCTGGTGGGCGGCCACAGCCCAGGGAGTGAACTTCTTCGTACCCAAACCGGACAAGCTGGCCAGCACTTTTGCCAAGGTCTGGTTCAGCGAAAAGTTCTTCACGGACGTTCTCCCCAGCCTGGGGCGACTTTCCATCAGCCTCGTGATCTCCATAGTCCTCGGGGTGGTCCTCGGGGTTGCGATTGGGCTCTCACGGAACTTGCGCTGGCTTCTCGAGCCCCTGCTCGAATTCATCCGGGCGGTACCCTCAACGATCCTCATTCCGGTTCTGCTACTGCTGATCGGTATCAATGACACGATGAAGGTCACCGTCATCGTCCTCGGCTGTCTCTGGCCCATCCTGCTCAATACTGTGGAAGGCGTGCGGTCCCTTGATGAAGTCCTGACCAATACCGCCCGCGTCTACGGCCTCCGTGGATTCGACCGCATCCGCTACCTCGTGCTGCCGGGGGCCTCGCCGCTCATCATGGCCGGCGTCCGCCACAGTCTCGCTGTCGGCCTCATCCTCTTGGTCGTCTCGGAGATGTTCGCTTCGACCGACGGCATTGGCTATTCGATTATTAACTTCCAAAACCGCGTCGCGATCCCGGAAATGTGGAGCGGCATATTCCTCCTGGGGATCATAGGAGTGCTGCTTTCGGTTGTATTCCAGGCGATCCAGAAGCGTGTTTTGGGATGGTACTACGGTCTTAAGGAGGCCTCGAATGACGGCTAACAAGTCGGAAGTCCGACTCAGTGTCCAGCAGGTGCGCAAGGTCTACGGCGTAGGCTCGCGCAACGAAGTAGAGGCCGTACGGTCCCTCACTTTCGATCTGCATGCTGGCGAGTTCGCCTGCCTCGTGGGGCCGTCCGGCTCGGGGAAAACAACGCTGCTGAAATGCATCGCTGGCCTCCTCGAGCCCACCTCCGGCGACGTGGTGCTCGACGGCCGGCGCGTTGCCGGCCCCGCCGAGGGCATGGCAGTGGTCTTCCAGGAGTACAGCCGCAGCCTGTTCCCTTGGCTGAGCGTCGAAGACAACGTCGAACTGCCGCTGAAGACCTCCGGCGTGCCAAAGGCAGAACGCAAGGTCCGCGTCAGCGAGGCTCTCGAGGCCGTCAGCCTGTCCCACGCAACCAAGAGCTACCCCTGGCAGCTCTCGGGTGGCATGCAGCAGCGCGTCGCAATTGCCCGTGCTGTCGCCTCCAACCCCAGCGTTCTGCTCATGGACGAGCCCTTCGCAGCAGTCGACGCGCAAACCCGAGGAGAGCTCGAAGACCTGGTCCGGGATGTCTGGAAGCGCTTGGACATGACCATCCTCTTCGTGACCCACGACATCGACGAGTCCGTTTACCTCGCGGAACGCGTTCTCGTACTGTCCAGCTCGCCGACCATTATCCAGGCCGACATCCACATCGACCTTCCGGACGTCCGCAGCCAAGCTGACACCAGATCGCTTCACCGCTTCGGCGAACTGCGCCATCAGGTCTACGAGGAAGTCCAGTTCGCCAAGACCAACCCGGGTGGCGAACGGACGGCAGCCCGCGGGGAGTTGCGCGCATGAGCCCCAAGGCAAGCGCTGACGTCGGCACTACTGGAGCTGTCAAACCGGAGACGGGCAAACGTCGCCGGGTCCACCAGTCCACCCCTGAAAACGAACGCGCCATTCTTGAGGCCGTGCTCCAGCTCGCGGTCAAGGTGGGCTACGAGGGTACGACGATGGCGGAGGTGGCCCGCGTGGCCGGCCTTCCCATCGGCTCGGTGTACTGGCACTTCGAAAACAAGGAAGGCTTGTTCGCCGCGCTGATCGACTACTGCTTCGAAAACTGGAAGACGCGTCACCGGGGACCGGAAAACAGGGCCATCCTCCGCACGAGTATCGCCGGATCTGCGGCCAATTCAGCCGATCCGGAGAACGCACAGGAAGCATTCTGGATCATTGGCCTGCTCTTTGCATTGGAGAAGCGGCTGGCGGGGAACGCTGCACGCCAGAAGTACCTGGAAGTGCGCGAGGAGATGTACGAACTCATGGTCGAGGCTGTCACGCCGGGTCTCCCCGCCGCAGCCTTGAACGTGAAACCCGACCTCGCGCGCAAAGTGGTCATGCTTGGCCGCGCCCTAACAGATGGTTTTTACATATCGGCATCAGCGGGGGACAAGGTCGACTTTGCAGAGGCGGCAGAGCTCTCTGCACTGGCCATGGAGAAGCTCGTCCAGCACTACGCCGAGCTTGGGGCTGCGGCGGATCAACCATGAGCGGTTCCGATCCCGTGGCACTGGTGATTGGAGGTGGACGCGGCATTGCTGCCGCCGCTGTTCGCGCGCTGGCGGACGACGGATTTCGTATTGCCGCACTTTCACCGTCCGGCAGCGCGATGGAATTGGCCCGCAGCCTGGGCGGCGTCGGAACCAAGGGCTCCAACCGGTCCATTGGGGACCTGGAGGCAGTCACGGACCTGGCGCTGACCACGTTCGGACGCATCGACGTCGTGGTTAATAGTTCCGGACACGCAGCCAAAAAGCCTGTGCTGGACATTAGCGATGAGGAGTGGGCGGAAGGCTACGAGATGTACCTGCTCAGCGTCATCCGCATGGCTCGGATGGTCACACCCCATCTGGTTGCGACAGGCGGCGGAGCGATTGTCAACGTCTCCACGAGTTCCCCCTATGAGCCCAACCCCGACTATCCGGTGTCAGGCACGTTCCGTGCGGCCCTGGGTACCTTCACCAAGTTGTACTCCGACGAGTACGGGCCATCCGGAATCCGAATGAACAACGTTCTTCCGGGCTTCACGAAAGAGGATCCGGGCACTGTGCCGGGGGAATGGACCACTCGAATACCTTTGCGCAGGGCTGCCAGCACCCAAGAGGTGGCCCGCGTCATCAGGTTTCTCGCCAGCGAGGAAGCCAGCTACATCACAGGCCAGAACATCCGAGTGGATGGCGGCGCGTCCCGCTCCGTGTAGGGGCCGACGCTGAACGAAAGGTTACAGCTATGACACTTGGTGTGATTGCCGAAATGGGCTATCTCGCAATGCGGACCCGCGACTACGAGGAGTCGCTCGAGGTGGCGACTGACGTCCTCGGTCTGCGCATGACACACAACGACGACAATAGGGCCTATTTGTCCGCGGCGGACCGTCACCACGAGCTCGTCTACGTCAAGGGCGAGGAAGACGGCATAGACCATATCGGCCTTGTCGCGGACAGCCCGGAGGGTTTGGAGGTCATTCGGAAGCGTCTCGAAGCCGGAGGATTTCCCATCCTCACGCGGAGCCCCCTGGAACGCGAGATCGGCGAGGGCTTCGCCGTCATGGGCCCGGAAGGCTACCTTTATCACGTATATGTCGGAATGAAGACTTACCGTCATGGTCCAGCTTCCTTCGGACCGGACCGCTACGGCCACATCAACATCCACCCCCAGAATCCGACGGCGATGAAGGACTTCCTCGTGGAGTTCTTCGGCTTCAAGGTCTCCGACGTCATCGGTAAAGACTTCGGATATTTCCTGCGCTGCAATCCGGACCACCATGGCATCGCGCTCATCAAGGGACGCGGCACACTGCACCACCATGCATGGCAGACGCAGTCCGTGGCCGACCTCGGACGACTCGCGGACCGCTTGTTCGCCCGGGGCCGTCGTCTGATCTGGGGCCCGGTCCGTCACGGTGCAGGCCACAACATCGCTGCATACTATGTCGAGCCCAACGGAACTGTAGTCGAGCTCTACACGGACCTTGAGCAGATCCACGAGATTGATCGTCCTCCCATCGAGTGGAGCCAGGACGACCGGACATGGTTCAACCGGTGGGGCGTCTACAACGGCGAGGATTTCCGCTCACATGGCGTCTTCCCGGTCTCGTTGGACTAAGCGGCCGCCGTGCCGTTCCTACTCGTGGGACGGCGCGGCCTCTGCGGCGGCGCGGAATTCGGCGGCTTCAATAATGTCGATCGTGCGCATGTAGTGCTCACGCAGCAGTCTGGTGGCCGTCGGCGCATCCCGCGCGATGGTCGCCTCGAGGATCGCACGGTGCTCGGCCTCGATATCCCGCGATTGTGCACGCTGATCCGGGGCCGTCCACAGCCGGTAAAGGGCAGTGGCTTCCCCCAGGGTTGCTGCGAAGTCCTGCAACAGTGGGACAGGGCAGGCTTCCAGCAACTTTGCGTGGAAGGCCTGGTGGGCGAAGAACCACTCGGAGGTGATGTGGTTCGGATCTTCGGTCCCCCGGCGAGGGGTCCGCTCCAGCCGATGGTGGACAGCGAGGAGGTCGGACTCCCACGTGACGTCGCCGTGCTCGATGGCCAGGGTCAGACCGTATTCTTCCACTCGACAGCGAAGCTCGCCCAAGCCACGCAACTCTTCCAACGTGTACTCCGAGATGAAGAAGCCCCGATTCGGGCGGAACTGCAGCAGCTTTTCACCCGCCAACCGAACCATGGCCTCCCGGACCACGGTCGAGCTGGCGGCGTAACGCTTGGTCAGCTCGCCGATCGGCAGGTTTGTGCCAGGGGCCCACTGTGCCGCGAAAATATCGGCCCGCAACATGTCGCGGACCCCCACGCTAATCGTCTCTGCATTCGCTTGTCGTGCCATGAATTCAGACTACACATACGCACTGACCATGTGAAAGTGCGTTATTGACCGAAGAATGCATTCTGGATACAGTTCAAGCAACAACAAGATTCCCCGACGGCGAATGCCGTCGGCACCAGAAAGGACTTACATGCGCTACGCGAGTTACCTCACCCCGGCAGGACAGCCCACCTGGGGTCTGGAGAACGACGGCCAACTGTTCGACCTGGGTCCCAGCGGCGTCAATCTTTCTCCTTCACTTCAGTCGGCGATTGTGGACGGCCTGCTTGCCACGACGCCGGAATCCGACGGTGCGCCGGTCCAGCGGGTGGAAGGAACCCAGTTCCTCCCACTCCTGGCTGCGCCCGGCAAGGTGATCTGCATCGGTGTCAACTACCGCAGCCACCGCGAAGAGACGGGGCGGGCAGACGTCGGAAAGCCGACGGTATTCACACGTTTCTCCGACACGCTTGCCGCGCATGGAGCCGACTTGCCGATTCCCAGCGAGAGCGACATGTACGACTACGAGGGCGAGGTCGCATTGGTCGTGGGAGCTCCCGCGGATCACGTCAGACCGGAGGATGCGTTCAAGGTCGTCGCCGGCTATGCCGCGTTTAATGATTTCAGTGCCCGTGACTGGCAGCGCCACACCGGACAGTGGACTCCCGGGAAGAACTTTCCGCTCAGTGGCGCATTTGGTCCCTACTTCATGACTGCCTCCGAGGTCGGAGACGTCACAGAACTCGTCGTTGAGACGAGGGTCAATGGAGAAGTCCGGCAGCGCGCTGCGGTTGCGGACCTCATCTTCGACATCCCCGCGATCCTCGAATACGTGACGGCATTCACCCCGCTGTCCCCGGGTGACGTCATTGTGACCGGAACCCCCGGAGGCGTGGGACTGTTCATGGAGCCGCCGACGTTCCTCGCCCCCGGCGACGTCGTCGAGGTTGAGGTCGGCAAACTCGGCACCCTGCGCAACGTTCTCGTCGCCTAAAGATGCGCGAAGGTAACGCCATGGACGACTTCGATGTCGCGGTTGTCGGCGCCGGTCCGGTGGGATTGACTGCGGCGCTGCTGCTCGCCGACGGCGGCGCCCGTGTCGCGCTGCTCGACGCCGCCAACGCGCCGATGGACCTGCCACGGGCCATCAGCATCGCCGACGAAACCTTTCGGACCATGGACCGTTTGGGTCTTGCCGATGCGCTGAAGGAGGAGTCACTGCTCGGCACCGGGAGCCGCTATTTCGGATTGAACGACAGGCCCCTTGCCTCGTCGAAACCCGCTCCGTCCCGCATCGGACATCCAGCCAAATCGCAGTTCGACCAGCCCGTACTGGAAGACCTCCTCTGGACTAGAGCCAGCAACGATAAACGCATCTCTTTTCTCACCGGTGCCCAGGTAAACAATATTGCCCAGGATGCTAAGGGAGTTACCGTCGGTTATCAATCGGCATCCGGCGGAGGCACTGTTGCAGCAGGATGGCTTGTAGGTGCGGATGGTGGGCGCAGCTTCGTGCGTGAGGCACTGGGCATTGACCTGGTCGGATCAACCCAGCAGGAGCGCTGGGTGGTCATTGACCTGGTCAACGTTCCGGGCGCCCGCGAGCCCTACGCCGAGTTCCACGGCAACGGGACGCGCCCTTACGTTCTCGTCCCCGGGATCAAGGGGCGGCTGCGCCTGGAGTTCATGCTTTTCGACCACGAAGACGCGGACGCGATGACGGCATCAGCAAAAATCCTGGAATTGTCCCGCCCTTTCCATTCCAAGGTTGGGCCGGAGGACGTCAGACGCGCTGTAGTGTATGTCGCCCACCAACGCATCGCGCGCACCTATCGCTCCGGCCGCTCGTTTCTTGTAGGCGATGCAGCACACCTCATGCCGCCTTTCTCCGGGCAGGGGCTAAACGCCGGACTGCGCGACGCACTCAACCTCAGTTGGAAACTTCTGGAAGTCCTCCGCGGCCACGGCACGGACCGTTTGCTGTCGACCTACGAATCCGAACGTCGCTCCCACGCAGCCAAAATGGTGAGGGTTTCCCGTCGGACGGGCGCGGTGGTCATGGCCGTGGGCCCGTTCCGGACCACCTTCCGGGACATAGCCTTCCGTACGGTCAGCCTGATCCCGGCAGTTCATCGGTATTTGGGATCAATGCGTTTCATTTCGCCGCCCGACTGCCGCGATGGACTTGCCGTAAAACCGGGACGGGACGTTGATGGCCGCCTGGGGGCCTGGGTAGGTTTTGCGCTGAGCCAACCATCGGTGGCAGACCTTGACGGATGGACCACACCGCTCGATGCCCACCTCGGCGATGGCTGGGCTCTCATCACCCTGAAAGCCGAAGGCACCAGATCCGCCAAACCGGACCAGTTCTGGGCTTCACTCCGTGCCCGGCGGCTTCGACTGGCAGGCACTTCCACGACGCCAACGTCGGAGGACGGTGGCCCGTTCCTGCTCGATGCCGAACGTGTGCTCGCTATACCGGGTCTCTCCAAGCCCCACACCGTGGTGGTTCGCCCTGACCGCTATGTCGCTGCGGTATTCACTGAGGAAAGCGAACAGTCCGTCATCAACCAACTGCGTTCTTACGTCGACCCCCCGTCACGGCGCTGACCCACTTTCAAGGAGGAATTAATGCCCAGCATGCAGGACTCGCGATCAGAGACCGCCCGATTCGACGATCTCTATTGGGAGTCAAACTCAGAACCCATCGATGAAGACGATGCCCTTTTGGAGGACATGGCCGCCCAAGCGGAGCTTCCCGTGCTGCTCGCCGCGATCGCGGCGGCGCTCGGCGATACATCTTCGCTCAGCGACGACCTTCAGCCTCCCTTGAGCCTGGTGGATACCCAAGCCCATCCACACGGGGGCATGTCGCCGGACCAGCAGGAACGCGCCAAGGCAGTGGCGTTGGCCGGGTTGCGTGAACTCCGGGACAACGGGATCACAGCAGTTGATCTGCTCCCGGATGAGACCGTCACTGATCTCCTGCGTTTCCTCACCGCTGGGCGTGAGCATTGGTACGGTTCGCTGAAACATGAGCTTGACCTCGCCGCGGACAAAGGCGGAGCGCCGCAATGGCATTTCGATGACGTAGCTGATGGTCGCGAGTTCCCCGTGCTCATAGTCGGGGCCGGTATCGCCGGTATCGCTGCGGCACATAGGTATAAGCAAGCTGGCGTGCCCTTCATCGTCGTCGAGGACGCTCCCATGCTGGGTGGGACGTGGGCCAAGAACTCCTATCCGGGTGTCCGGCTCGACACCCCGACTTTCGGGTATTCGTACTCGTTCGCGCAGCGAGGCGACTGGCCCCACCAGTTCGCGCAGGGAAGAGACGTTCTCGACTACGTCCGCGACGTCGCCGAGCGCGCGGGAATCGTTGAGAATATAGAGTTCTCCACCCGGCTGAACGGGCTGCGCTGGGACGAGCGGACCCGCATTTGGAAGGCAACCACCCGCGATGCCGCCGGGAAGGAGCAGACCAGGAGCTTCGCGGCTGTCGTGAGCGCTCTCGGCCAGTTGGACCGCCCCCACATCCCCCACTTCGAGGGCATCAACCAGTACCGCGGTGTCACCATGCACTCACAGGAGTGGTCACACGAGGCGGACTACGCGGGAAAGCGCGTCGCTGTTATTGGCACAGGCGCCAGCGCTTACCAAATTGTCCCGGCTCTGGCAGACGACGTAGCAAAACTCGTGCTCTTCCAGCGCAGCGCACCCTGGATGCTGCCGGCACCGAACTATCACGACGACGTCACCGACGCCTTCACCTGGCTGCGACGCAAGGTGCCGCACTACGCGCAGTGGTACCGCCTTTGGGCGACGGTCCAGGGTATCCCCGGCCGATTGCACACCGTGACGGCAGAGGAAGGCTGGCAGGGAGCCCCATTGAGCGTCTCCCGCAAGAACCAAGAGGTCCGGGAGGTGCTGACCGAACGGCTCGCAGCGCAATTCGCGGAACGCCCTGACCTGCTGGCTCATGCGGTTCCCAACTACCCTCCGGGCGCAAAACGGATGCTCCGTGACAACGGAGTGTGGGCCGCCGCCCTCAAATCCACGCACACAACGGTGGTCACTGCCGGTATCGATCGATTCTCCGAGCGCGGGATCATCGACAATCATGGCGTGGAGCATGAGGTCGACATCGTGGTTTTCGCCACCGGGTTCAAGCCCTCTGACTACCTCGATGAGGTTGAAGTCATCGGACGGGACGGTGTGGAAATCCACGACTTCTGGCAAGGCGATGCCCGCGCCTACAACGGCATCACAGTCCCCGGCTTCCCCAACTTCTTCCTCATCTATGGCCCCAACGTCGGAGGTGTCGTCGCCGGGAGCCTGCACTTCATGATTGAACGTGCCGTCGAGTTTTCCCTCAAATCTGTTTACGAGATCCTGCAAAGGGGTGTCGCCGCCATCGACGTGAAGCCCGCCGCCCTCGACCGCTTCGTGGACTGGATCGACGCTGGCAACCGCCGGATGGCCTGGGGGCAACCCTATGTCCACACCTGGTATCAGAACGCCCACGGCCGTGTATCGCAAGTCTGGCCCTATACGAACGCGGAGTATTGGCAGATTACCGAGGCGGTCAGCGAGAGCGATCACGAGTTTATTGCGTGAACCCCATGCTCACGATTCCCACACCTCAAGGTGCCGTGCGCGCGCATCTCCACGCAGGAGTGATCGATGCGCGTGGAGTGCGCTACGGGGCTCCGAGGACTGATCCCCGGTTCGGTGAGATCGACGCGATTTCGTCAGGCGAAGTACAGGCACCGCCGATAGCCTTCCCACAGACGCCAGGTGTGCTCGACAGCTTGCTGGGGCCCGCCCTCAGTGAACTAGAACAGCAGGAAGATGCGTTCACGCTTCGGGTCCAGGCGCCGGCGGGTGCGGCAGGACTTCCTGTCGTGTTCTTCATTCCCGGAGGGGGCTTCACGACAGGCTCGGGCGAAAGTCGATGGTACGAGTCGCCAACATTCGTGAGTGACGCGCGCATCGTCCTCGTCACGGTGAACTACCGGCTCGGCGTATCGGGGCACTTCGGTCCGCTCGGGGACCCGGCAGAGTCGACCAAGCCGGTACGCGATCTCCAGGCCGCGTTGGAGTGGGTGCGGGGGAACATCAGCGTCTTGGGCGGGGATCCCGGGAGCATTACGATCGCGGGAGATTCTGCGGGGGCGTGGTACGCCTACGCGCTCAGTTCCGACCCGCGCATGCGCGGTTTGGCCGCGCGGACCCTGCTGATCAGCATGCCTCGGTTGGCACCGCTGCCCGTGGACATCTGGCTTCGGCATCGGGCGGCCGTCATCGACGCCGTGGGCTCAGAGGCGTCTCTGCTGACCGCGCCGGTCGGGGCGGTACTTGCCGCGCAGGGACGCGCCCGGGCCGGCCTCCAGGCTTTTCCCTACATGCCCGCGGAATCGCAGGAGACGCCAAGCGACCTGGCACGATACGCCTCCTCCGCCCCGAGAATCCATACCGACGCTGTCCTTCTGATCACGACAGCCGAGGAGTCTGCCGGCTTCCTTCGTAACCAGCCGCGCGCAGATTATTCGAAGGCAGACGTGGACCGGTTTGTTGATCGGACATTCACCGATCCCGCAACAGCGGCGGCCCATCTTGAAACCTGTGGCGATGATCCCGACGCGTACTTACGTATGGTGCGCGCGGCGACGTTGGCGCACTTTCGCACGCCCGCACTCGAGATCGCAACCCATGCACCCGTCCCCGCGCAAGTCGTTCGGCTGGATTATCGCAGCAAGCTCGAGGCAGCCTACGCGCCACACTGCTTCGTTCTGCCGTTCATCTTCGGCGACACCGCCCACTGGCAAGATGCCCCAATGCTCGACGGCGCTTCGATGTCAGAATCGGCGCGGGTAACCGTCGCCATGCGAAAGCTGATCACTGACTTCGTGCACAGGGGAGTGAGGACGTCCGATCGATTCGACCCTCTTACTCCACAGACACTCAGCGTGGATGCTGACGGTATCCGCCTGGAGCCGGCGCTCGACGCCGGGCTGGGAGTGCGCGAGGATCACAGTGAATAGGCCTCTCGTTTGAAACCCGTTGTGCAATCGCTGAGCTTTCCCCGATCCCAGACCCCCGATCAACGGAAGATGGACAGCCGACCCGGCAATGCGGTGAAAACCGCAACGAGATAGAGGATTCCTAACCACGCATGCAGAGACAAATTGTCTCGTCTTTACCATTCACGCTTTAAGAGAATTGGATGCCGCCTTGGACAGGGCTGTCGATCTCTTGAAGCCCGCAGCCATCCTCAGACAGGTCGGCATCTCGGTAACGCGCTTGGACCCAAACCGCTACGAGGTGTGCCAGTGACGTCCCACCGGGCGTAACAATGGAAAGCTGGGCAGATTCCGCAGGCAAACATGCGGAAGATCAGGGCTGCTGGTTGTTGTCACCCTACTGGCCCTGGGGACTGGGCTGGCGCCTCGTGGCCTCCATCGCCGGCGGGCTTCCTGCTGAACAGCGATCTGATTATTATCACCGGCGCCTGGTCGGCTCCTCCGGCGCCTACCCGACCTAACATCAGGTGCAAGGCTATAAACCGGTCGGCGATCACTGAGATGAAGGAGGAAGCTTCGGGATCGCCACCCCACTGGAGAACGCCGAATACGGCGAGCACCGCGAAATCACGGTCCAGGCTACCGCGCGGAAATGCTCACTAACGCCGCTAGCGTCGTCATCACCAGGGCTACGGTGTGGCCGTGGTCCAGGAGCCTTGGCTGCCCCACTTCTGCAAGGGTGGCCAGTAGGTGTCGGTCATGCCGCTTCGTGCCCGTTTGCCTATGAGATGTTCGGAAAGGAGGAACGAACAGCCATGACCCATGTTGAATCCCAAACTGTGCAATGCCACCTCGGTGGGTGTTTGATAGCAGTCGTCACCGACGCTTTGGAGAACATTGGGCCCGAGCGGAGCCACATCATGCACAGCGTGAAAATGTCGAGGGCCGCACTGTCACGGCAGACGTCTGGGCCCGGCAACGAAATGGGCAAGAATGAGGGTGTGCACAATGTGCACACCCTGGGCGTCGGATCGGGTCGTACTGGTGCCGGACTGGCCCGGATTCCGCATGTTTCCGTGGGAGCCCAGTGTTTCCAAGGGCGAGAATGCAGTTCGAGTCCCACCTCGGGCACAACATTCCCCCACGTCAGAGGGGTTTTTGCTTTAACGTGTGTAGATTAACCCTGCTCGGGCCCCTCTGACGCTGTTCCGTGACTGGTGCCTGGCCGCCGCGGTGGCCTACTCGGTTGTGGGGGTGGCGGGGTCAGGGCCCTGGCCGGTGGGCCCTCCGCCTGCTGGGATGTGGGGTCATCCGGGTCTCCTTTCTGGGTTGGTCTGGTGGCCGTGGTTGGCGTTGTACCTATTCATGCCGCGGGGTTCTGTTGATTACATGACCTGAAGGAAGTTTTCTTGGAGATTCTTCGACCCCCTTTGGTCCGTCGTGTCGATCTGGGAGGTGGTTGGGAGTTCGTGGCCGACCAAATCGGGTGCACTATCCACCCAAGTACGCGAGTGTGCCGTGGCTCATCGGTGACTCGCTCCTTGCCGCTTTCTACTGACACGAGTTCATGCAGCCACGAGTTCTGAGTGACCTGACTCTCGGGCTGTCTTCTTGAGTCCTGCCTTACGGTCATGCGGGCAGCCGGCCACGGACTGCGTGGATGGCGAAAGACGCGTCCACAGTACGGCTGCGGGCGGGGATCGAGGCCCTTCTTGTGCGGCCGGTCTCGCTCGGACCTACATCATCGCGCTGGCTCCGCCGTCTACTACCAGGTGGGATCCCGTGACCCATTTAGCCTCGTCGGAGGCCAGGTAGAGGCCTGCGTACGCGACGGCGAGCGGGTCCCCGGGCTTGCCATCTATCGTGCGCTCGATGATGGGGGCGACCGGTGCGCTCTCGCCGAATTCGGTGAACATCGCAAGTACCGGCGGAGTCGCCATGACACCAGGACTCACGCAATTGACGCGAATGCCGACGGCGACACCCTCGGCGGCGAGCTGTCGAGTGAGGGCGATGACGGCCCCTTTCGCGGCGGCGTGGGCGGCCTGCGGCAGGGCCCGGGCACCTTGGATCCCCGCGCCCGAACCGATGTTGACGATCGCACCCCCGACGGTGGCCAGGTGCGGCCAGACGCTTTGGCAGGCATGCCACACCAGGTCGAGCTCGTTCTGGATCGTGAACCGGTAATCCTCACCGCTCATCTGGGCGAACGGCGCGAATTTCGGCATACTGGCGTTGTTGTAGAGCACATCGATGCGGCCGTGGCGCTCGATTGCACCTCCGACCCAGCGATCGATATTTTCCCGGTTGCCCAGGTCCATCGGGGCGCTTGATTCGATCGCGCCTCCGTCGGCCTCCACCAGGCGGACTGTCTCCTCAGCTCTGTCGGCATCGAGGTCGCAACCGACGACTGTGGCGCCTTCGCGGGCGAACAGGTGGGCGGTCACCCGGCCCATTCCGCCCCCGATGCCTGTCAACAGGACGACTTTTCCTTCCAGACGACCACTTGCCATGGTTCTTTCTCCGTTCATCTCGCCTCATGTATTGGGCCCAATGCAACCACGGCGGGGAGGGGGCGGCGGTCGAGACGGTGTGATGGTGCAGTTCGTGCACACTTCTGTGCACGAACTGCACTATGGGGCCGCAATCTTCTCACGTCGGCGACGGATGGCGCAGGATGAACAGCACGTGGCACACACGACACACTGCATCAAAGGAGATGTTGAATGATGAGTATCACCCCCGAGACGTCGATTCGCCCCCTACCACCCGGCGTCACCGAGGTCGACCTCGAAAAGGCACTCGTGGCGTTCGCTGCCGCGATTGGCGCCGAGAATGTCGCGACCGATGCCGAGTCCCTGCAGGACTTCCAGGATCCTTTCCAGGTCCCGGGCTCGGCCACGAATCTCCCGTCGGCAGTCGTTAGCCCAACGAGTACCGAGGACGTCCAGGCCATCGTGCGGATTGCCAACGAGTATCGCGTCCCGTTATGGCCCATCGGCCGTGGGAAGAACAACGGATACGGGGGAGCTGCGCCCCAAGTCCGCGGCTCCGTGATGCTCTCGTTCCGGGAGATGAACCACGTACTGGAGATCAATGAGGAGCTTGGCTACGCGATTGTGGAGCCCGGCGTGAGCTGGTACGACCTGCACGATGCGATCAAGGCCGGCGGACACAACCTCGTGGCCTCCATCGTCGATATCGGCTGGGGAGGCGTCGTCTCCAATACGCTCGAGCACGGGCTCACCTACATGCCGTACTCGATCGACCAGGCCTCGCACTGCGGCTTTGAAGTCGTGCTCCCGAACGGAGACCTCATGCGCACCGGCTCAGGCGCAATGGACAATAACCCGACCTGGCCGCTGTACAAGCGTGGCCTCGGGCCGACCTCGACCGAGATGTTCATGCAGTCCAACTACGGCATTGTCACCAAGATGGGCTACTGGCTGATGCCCAAGCCCGAGGTGTACATGCCGCTGTGGCTGCGCGTCTGGGATGAGGCGCAGATGCCCGCCGTCGTCGATGCGCTGCGCGAGCTCATGCTGGCCGGTACCATCGACATGCGCCCGCAGCTGTCGAACACGCTGTGCATGGCCTCGATGCTCACCACCCGCGCCGAATGGTACACCGGTGAGGGCCCGATGCCGGAGGAGATCATCGACAAAATCGCCAAGGAGATGGGACTGGGCCGGTGGATGATGCGCTTCGCGCTCTATGGCGACGAAGCGGTGGTTGACCACAATTTCGCCAAGCTGGAGGCGCGTTTCCTGCAGATCCCGAGCGTGGACCTCATGGGGCAGAAGCACGGGGCGGACGCCTGGGAGACGCTGCCCAACCCGCACGAGCGGGTGCAGATCGGGGTGCCGAGCCAGGACCTATACAAGATGGCCGGATGGTCAGGCGGCGAGGAGGGCGGCCACGTGGACTTCTCGCCGGTCATCCCGCTCACGGCCCAGCACGCGATTGCCGCGCAGAAGCTTATGGCCGAAATGTGCGCCGAGGTGGGCCTTGATTTCCTGGGTGGCATGCTCCCGATCAACGCCAGGTCGACCACGTTCATCAACGTGATCCCCTTTGACACTAAGAACCCGGAGCAGGTCGCCAAGGCGTACGCCCTTGCCAAGCGCATGGTCGCCGAGGCGGGCAAGCGAGGCTACGGCGAATACCGGGCGCACCTGTCCTTCATGGATCTGGCGGCTGACCAATTCGGCTTCAACGACCACGCGCTGCGGCGCTTCAACGAGACGATCAAGGACACCCTTGACCCGAACGGAATCATCGCCCCGGGCAAGTCGGGGATCTGGGGCACCCGCCTGCGTGAGGCAGGCTTCCCGCAGGCGTGATGGCCTATCTTCGGGGAGCCCCCGCCCTGCCCAATGGGCAGGTGCCGGGAAGACCCCGCCCTAACAAACKGGCGGGGTCTTCCCGGCAGGCTCCGGCAGATGCCTGGCATCCCGCGGGGCACAGCCGTGGACCTCGCGGAAGGCCCTGCTGAAGCTCGCCGGATGGCGGTATCCCCACCTCGTCGCGACCATCGCGATCGTCGTTTCCGGGGACCGCCGCAACWCGCCCACGGCACCCTCGAACCGGCGTTCGCGGATCCAGGACGACACCCCGGTGCCGGAGGATGCAAAGAGCTTGTGGACGTAGCGCGTAGACACGAAGTGGGCCTGCGCGATCCGCTCGGGCCCGAGTTCCGGGTCGTGCAGGTGGTCCCTCACATACCGCTGCATCTGAGCGAGCAGTGCCTCAGGGCCGGAGCGCGGACCGGAAATCACCTGCGCGCCGTACATGCTGCGAAGCAAGGGCAGCAGCATCTGTGCAGCGCCTTCCCCGTCAGGGCTCGTGAGTCCGCCGCCGCTCGTTGTGGTTCGTGCCAGCTGCGCGAGGAACGGGGTTGCCGGCCCAGTGAGCCGTCCCTGGCCCGAATCCACCCGCGTCGCGGAACGCCGGGCGATGCCCTCGGCCTGCGCCCCTATGAACCATTTGGGAATGCTGAATACGAGCACCTCGAAACCGTCGCGGCCCTCAAAAGTGGAAGGCCGCGACGTATCGTGGCACGCAATGTCACCGGGGCGGAGAACACAGCTGCGATCGTCCTGTTCGATATAGATCGTGCCTCTGGTCATCAAATACAGCAAGATGCACTCCGGATCGGCGGCGGCGATCATCTGCTGCGTGCGGGCCACCCGGTGCGCAAGTCCTTGGATGGACTGGACCCCGACCGGCCCGACCTGGCCAATGGCCAAGCGGGCCTCGAAGGAGGGCGCCCCGACCGATTCAACGTGCATCGGGAAGAAGCGCTCGGCGATTCCTGCAGACCAGTAGTCCCGCCGCTCGGCCGGAGGAACCGACCGGGTATCCAGTACGGAAGTCATCGGTCCACCTCGGATGAAGTTCCGTGATAGATCTGCGGTGCAGGCAAGCACATGCCGAGTAGGGAAGGTCTGGCGTTGCCGTCGGAAGATACAGTCACGGCACCTCCTTAGAAGATTCGACCCGTTTCGTACCGAGTGTAAGGCGGGTCACAATTCAAAACAAAGATGCCACGTCACCTCTTCAACGACTCGCTTCAGAATGCCCCAAGGTCCTGCGCCCGAACCGGAAACGTTGGTGATCCAACTTTTCGGTGTCCGAAGATTTTTTGCCGTACTGCTTGGGTCGTCAAAATTTTCACGTAAACAGGCTGACGCTTCTCGCTGGGCCATCGAAGGTACCTTGCGATRCCCGCTGGTTGAAGCACCAAAGTGGGATCGTGTACGTTTCGTATTGGATGATTATGCACGTATGGTTGACCCATGGCAATCAGAAGTGAAGAAAGTCGTCGGGCCATTTTGGAAGCAACCATGAAGTTGCTCGAAGATTCGGGGCCTACGGGATTTACGGTGCAAAAGCTCTCGATCGAGCGCATTGCCCGTGAGGCTGGCGTCARCAAGACTACTATCTACAGGTGGTGGTCGAGCAAGGTTGCCGTGGTGATCGATACATTCCTGGACAACCATGTAGCGCGTACTCCAGTGCGCCAGGATGTCCCTGCGATCGACGCGCTTCGTGAGCACATGGCCTCACTTGCGGAGGTCTACGCGGGCAATGAGGGTCGGCTCGTGGCGCAACTCATCGGTGAGTGCCAGGGCGACGAGGCAGCGATGGCTGAATTCAAGAAACATTTCTGGACCCCGCGCGCGCTGGTTGTTACGTCCCTGGTTGAGCAGGCCATAGGCGAGGGGTCGATGCGCAAGGATCTCGACGCCCCGGTCGTCACGGAACTGCTCTATGCACCCGTGTACTTCCGCCTGTTGTTCCAATCGGGCCCCCTTGACGCCAAGGCCACCGATGCCATCTTGCAGACGGCACTGGAAGGGCTTGCTGCAGGGTAGCGGTCCAAAGTATTACTTATGTTCCCTTCCGGGCCCATCACACGCAGGCCCGGAAGGGCCCTGTGGCTAAAAGGATTGACCAGGCAGCCTTTTGGGGCCGCAGGGGGCATTGGAAAAATGAGGCTGCGCCCCTGCCCGGCTTTGCTGGGAAGCAGTATTCCAGCCTTGGCCGGGGCGCAACTCCGGCCCCAGTTTGGGTGACACGCACCCCTATTGGGACGCAAGAGGCCTTCGGCGGCTGAGCCGGTGAACGGCCACGCCTCCAGCGGTGGCCCGCCCCTGTCCGCGTCCATTACCTTCGCGACGCGTCTGGCGCACTGCGCGCCTCCCGCAATCCTCTTTAATTCCGCGACTCCAGCGATGTCCGCATAATCTCGAAAAATCCCACAGCCTTGTGCAATACGATACGGTTCGTATATATTCGGAAAAGTATCGGATGCAAGAACTTGGGCCCGTGCCCGTTGTGCACGCGGACAATGCGTCCCGGTCCAAATCGTCTTTCCGGGCCCTTGAGGCCGGCCGGTCGTTCTGGCGGGCCACAATGAAAGGAAACACCATCGTGAACACCGCCATCGCGCCGAATGACGCGGTCGTCGTCGCCTACCGCAGGACACCGATCGGCCGGGCCCGCAAGGGATCGCTGGCCGGTGAGCGACCCGAAGACTTTGCACTGGCAGCCATCCGGGGAGCGCTCTCGGCGGTTCCGCAGCTGGACTCCGCCGAGTTCGCGGACGCCTACGTGGGTTGTGCGGTACCGCAGGGCGCGCAGGGCGACAACATTGGACGCCGTATCATGGTGCTCGCAGGATTGGACAGCGTCCCGGCGGTCACCGTGAACCGCTTCTGCGCCTCCTCGTTGCAGGCCACCGCGATGGCGGCCCAGGCCGTGCGGGCGGGCGACGGGGACGCGTTCCTGGTGGCGGGCGTCGAATCGACCACCTCGACACCGCCCGTGGTTGAATCACCCCACCCCGCCTTCGCGGACGCGGCGCGGCGTGCCGATGGCATCTTCGAATCCGGCCAGCCGTGGGTCGACCCCCGGGCTCGCGGGCAGCTGCCCGATGTGTATCTCTCCATGGGCAAGACCGCCGAGTTCGTGGCCCGCCAAACCGGCACCACTCGCCGCGACCAGGACGAATGGGCTCTGGAGTCCCAGCGCCGGGCGCAACGGGCGATCGAGTCCGGGTACTTCGCCCGCGAGATCGCGCCGGTGACAACGGCAGCCGGCACGGTGGTCCGCGCCGATGACGGCCCGCGCCCGGGCACCACCCTGGAGGCCCTTTCCGGCCTCAAACCGGTGTTCCACGAATCCGGAACCGTCACCGCGGGCAACGCCAGCCCGCTCAACGACGGCGCGTCGGCGATGGTGGTGATGAGCGCCCGGCGCGCGGGTGAACTCGGCCTGAAGCCGCTGGCCCGCATCCTGGGCAGTGCCGCAAGCGGCCTCTCGCCCGAAATCATGGGACTGGGTCCGGTGGTCGCATCCCGCCGCCTGCTGGATCGTTTGGGCCTGTCGATCGGTGACATCGACATCGTCGAGCTGAACGAGGCCTTCGCCGCCCAAGTGGTTCCCGTTGTGCGGCAGTTGGGCGCCGACCCTGAGCGGGTCAACCCGTTTGGCGGGGCGATCGCCCTTGGCCACCCCTTCGGTGCGACCGGCGCGCGGCTGGTCGGAACGCTCATCAACGGACTGCAAACCAAGGATGGATCGCTCGGCCTGGTCACGCTCTGCGTGGGCGGCGGCCAAGGCATGGCGATGGTAGTGGAAAGGCTGTCGTGAACCAGCCACGTCTCATTGCCGACCCGGCTCGCTCGATGCTGGCCGCCGACCGGAGCCTGGAAGGGCTCGGCATCCAGGTGCTGCGCGCCAGCGAGGGCCGTGCCACGGCTGTCCTCCGGGTCACGCCCGAGATGGCCAACGGGCACGGGATTGCCCACGGTGGATTAGTCTTCGCGCTGGCGGACACCGCGTTCGCCATGGCCGCCAACACGTTCGGCGCCGGAATCGCGACCGCCGAGGCTTCCATCTCCTACATTTCCCCGGCCCGCATCGCCGACGAGCTGGTCGCCTCCGGTCAAGTGACGTTTCACGAGGGCCGCCGGATGATTGTGGATGTCGTGGTGCGGGCGGGGGAGCGGACAGTGGCCATCTACCGCGGAACGGGACGCGCCCTGCGCCCGTCGGACTGAGCTTTCTGAAAAAGCTGCCGTTACATAGGTCAACATGCGTGTGCGCCCGGACTCCAAGGTTGAGTCCGGACGCACACTCATTTATGTCAAGATTGCCGCGCCGGACCCCCGTCATGGATGGAAGTCCGGCGCCGCCATGGGTCAGTTCTTCGAGCCCTTCGAGCCGGCGGTCGCCAGTTTGTCGGCGATGCCCATGAGGACCGGTGACCCGGTCGCGGCAATCAGCAGGCCCTGGATCGGACGCTGAAGCTTTACCCAGACGGGTTCCGTGGCCCCCGCGAGGACCGCTTCGCGTCCCATGGCCGGGTTCTTGTGGCACCGGACCGGCACGTTGAAGATCAGGCGGCGCAGGCATGAGTTGTCGTGGTCGCACCACACAATCTCATCCTGTCGTCCTTGGAGAACCTTGTTGGGGAATTCCGGATCGGCCAGCATCTGCCGGGCCAGCATGATTCCGTCCGCGAACCCGGCGGTGATGGCGTCTGCGCACTGTTGCGGGTCGTAGGTGCTGCTGAGGAGCAACGGGACCTCGGGCATGGCGGCGCGGAATGCCTGCGGCTCTCCGTGCTGCAGGATTGCGCCCGAAAAGGAGGTGACGTTATTGTCCATCGACTCGTAGTTCGCATCGCTCAGGGCGATATAGCCAACCCCTTCCTTCTCAATGATCGCTGCGACTTCCGCGAACCCTTCGGGTCCCTGACCATCGGGAAGGTGGTCGTTGGTGCTCATTCTGAGGCCCACGGGATAGTCGGGGCCGACTTCAGCCCGGATCGCCCGAACTGTGTCAGCCAGGATGCGGGCGCGGTTTTCGGCACTGCCTCCGTATTCGTCAGTTCTCCAGTTGGTGCGCGGTGAGAGGAAGGAGGAATAGAGGTAGCGCATGTGCGCACCCAGTTCGATGCCGTCGAAGCCGGCCGCTTTGGCGCGCCGCACCGCGGCGACGGCCTGTTCCTGGACCTCGTGGATTCCTTCCGTGGTGATCTCCTGGGGCGTCGGGTTCGTCCGGCCTCCGGGAATGTAGAAGCCGTGCGGCAGACGGGGTGCGGCCATGCGGACGGGCTTCGGGCTCGCGGCCCGCGTGGGCCGGCCCTCGCCCGGCACGCCCATGGCGCCGAAACTGGGGAAGATCTGGGCGAAGATGGGTACATCGTGCTCGTGCACGGCATCGACCATGCGCCGCAGGCCCGGAATGAATTCGTCGCGGTCGAAGCGCATCAGGGGCTGGAACGGTGCCTCCTGGTTCCCGCGCTCGGTGGCTACGCCGCCACCGATGATCAGCAGCCCTGCGCCACCGCGTGCCCGCGTGGTGAGGAACGCGATTGTCTGATCGCTGGGATGGCCGTCCTTCGTAGGCTGGAGGACGGCCATGGGGCTAAGCACATAGCGGTTCTTGATTGTCAGGCCGTCGATTTTCCAGGGGCTGGAAAGCACTTTGGCGACGGTTGCTGTCTCGGGGGACATTTATTCTCCTTGGTTTTCAGTTGGACCAGGATGAAATGCTTCATCCAAAATAGGTAGTCGATTCGGCTCGTTTTATATCTTGACCGCGCGTCGCAATGGAACGCCGAAAGTAGCGGAAACCGGACCCGGCCTCAGAACCTGTCGCGGACGTGGCGTCCACGACCGTAGAGCGAGACCACGGCAAGGATGATCACGCCGAAGACGATGCGGCTCTGGGCTTCGGTCAGGCCATTGCTCACGATGATTGTGGACAAAAGGGTGAGAATGAGTGCACCCAGCAGCGTCCGGGTGTAGCTGCCGCGAATCGAGCCGAAGATCGAACCGCCGACGAGGACCGCGGCCAGGCCAGAGAACAGATAGGGTTCCCCGATGGTTTGCGACCAGCCCGAGCCGAAGGATGCAATGAAAATGCCGGCAACCCCGGCCAGGGCACCGGAGGCTGCGAAGACCATGGTCCACACAGCAGCTGTCCGGATCCTTGCCAATCGCGCGGCCCGAAAATTGATTCCTGTCGCGTAGAAGCGACGCCCCGTTGCGGTGCGATTGAGGAAAAGCCACATTCCCGCCCCGCAGAGAAGCACGATCAGGATGATCGGGGGGAACGGCAGGCCAAGGGTGGTCCCCCTTAGGCTGGCCAAGGAACGGAACGCATTCGGCGGCGCGGAGGAATAGTCGCCGTCGGCGAGGAACAGCGTCGCGCCCGTGATGGCCGCGCCAGTGCCCAGCGTGACGACCAGTGGCTGGACCGCGAAGCGGTGACAGATCCAGCCGATCAGGCCACCGATGCCGCCGCAGACCACGACTGTGACCAGCAGGGCTACGACCGCAGGGACCCCGAGCTTGCCCGCGACGTTCGCCGCCATGAAGGCACCGAAAAGGATGTAACCCGGCGCCGCCAGGTCAAGCCCGCCCAGGATCACCACAAGCGTCTGGCCCATGCTTGCCAGGGCCAGCAGGGACGTGATGACCAGCACTGAGGTGATGGACCTGGGGTTTGCAATGGCCGGTATGGTGATCACGAGCCAAGCCGCCAGGGCCAGCACGACAAGGACCTGCAGGGCCGGTACTTCGAAGACCCAGGCCCTGAACCTGGTCCAGGCTTTGGCCTGGGCCGTTGGCGCGTGGGGTGTTTCTGCGGGGGACAGGATGTCACGAGTCATGATGCGTTCCTCTTCAAACGGGGGGCCAGCAGCGTCGCGCCCAGCACGACGCCAACGACGAGGACGGCGCCGTAGGCAAATTGGATGAGGCTGGGTGCCACGCCCGAGGCCGTGAGCAACTGCTGCAGCAGATAAATGGAGACCGCCCCGAAGAGGGCACCCAACAGCCCGCCGCGGCCGCCGGCCAGGCTCGTCCCGCCCAGCACGGCTGCGGCGAGCCCCAGCAGGGCATAGGTGGAGGCGAGCGACGACTGCGATGACTGCACGATTGCCGTCAGAGCGATTCCCGCTATTCCGGCGAACAGGCCGCCGAGGGTGTAGGCCAGGATCCGGATTGCCTTGATGTTCACGCCGGAACCGTAGGCTGAAACATCACTCTCGCCGGTCGCGAGGAGATTGCTGACGAAGGCCGTGCGGCGCAGGGCGAACCAGATCAGCCCGGCGACGCCGATGGTCAGGAGAGCGCCCGGGACGATGCCGATGCCCCTGGCGAAGACCTCCGTCCAATTATTCGGGGCGGCCACCGGATTCTGGGCGATGGTCAGCGACAGGCCAACGAGCAGGAACAGCATCCCGGTGGTTGCGACCACCGGATGCAGGCGCACGACGGCGACCAGGATTCCGTTCAGGGCTCCGATTCCGGCGGCCACCGCCAGGATGATGGGTGCCGCGAGATGCCAGTTGCCCAGCCCCGCGGGAATGAGGATGGCGACGAACAGGCAGTTGATGAAGGTGGCCAGGGGACCGACCGAAATGTCAATGCCACCGGCGAGGATCGAGGGCGTGGAGGCGAATCCCACCAGCACGAACGGCGCCAGCGTGGCTAGGGTGCCGGGCAGGCGCTCGAGGGTGAGGAAGGACGGTGAGACGAATAGGTTCAGCACCAGCAGCACCAGTGCGAGCAGCAAGGCAAAGGCGAAGGGCCAGCGTTGGAACAGGGTCAGGACGCGGTTCATGTGAGGACCTCTGATTTCTGGCCGAAGTATGCGGCGACGATGGATTCGGTGGACAGCTGTGTGTGGGGGATCTGGGAAAATACCGCTTGGTCGCGGAAGACCAGGACGCGGTCCGCGAGGTCCACGAGCTCGTCGACCTCGCTGGAGAGGATCACGATGCTCATGCCTTCGGCACTGAGCCGGTGCAGGATTGCGTAGATCTCCCGCTTGGTCCCGATGTCAACGCCTCGGGTGGGGTCATTGAGCAGCAGGACCTTGGGGTCGGTGGCAAGCCAGCGGGCCAGCAGCACCTTCTGCTGGTTGCCGCCGGACAGGGTGGAGATGGCATCGTGGGCGGCACCGAAGCGCAGGGACAGTAAGTCGGCAAAGGCCTCGAACCGGCGGGCAGTGCTGCGTGTGTCCAGCAAGCCGCCGCGCCGGTCCTTGGCCAGCGTCGGGAGCGCGAAGTTTTCGCGGATCGACATGGACCCGAACAGCGACTCTCCGCGACGTTCGCGCGGTAGGTAGGCCACCCCCAGGACATCCCCGTTGCGCTCGGTAAGCTCTGCGGCGCCCCCGGGGAGGAGGCGCACGACGCTGCCGGGCCCGCCCGCCACACCGGCCAGGCGCTTGATGAACTGGTCCTGGCCGTGGCCCTCGAGCCCCGCGAGGCCCACGATCTCGCCAGCGCGCAGCTCGAAGTCGATGGGTGCCGAGGTCGGTGCCAGGCGGACGGCCGTTCCTTGAAGGACGGTGTCCCCGGGAACATGCGGTTGCCGCCGGGTGTCGTCATGGCCGGAGCTTCCGGTCATGTCCGTGATCAAGCGGTTGATGGATAGATCCGATCTCTCAACGGTGGAGACGCTGCGCCCGGACCGCAGGACGGTGACCCGGTCCGAGATCTCCGCGACCTCGTCCATGCGGTGCGAGATGAACAGGATGGCAGTGCCCTCGGCCGCGAGCCGGCGCATCTCGACGAAGAGCCGGTCGCGGGAGCTGACGTCCAGGGAGGCCGTCGACTCGTCGAGGATGAGCACCTTGGGGTTGCGCACGAGTGCGCGGGCAATGCAGAGGGACTGCCGCTCGGAGAGCGAGAGCTTGCCCGCGGGAAGATCCAGCGGAATCTCGCCTGCGATGCGTTTCAGGACGTCTTGGGCTATTGCTCGCTGCTCGGCGAGGCCCAGCCGGCGACGAAACACTCCGTGGGACCCGAGCCAGACGTTCTCGAGGACCGATTGGCTCCCCGCGGTGAGGACTTCCTGGAATACCGTCGCAATCCCCAGGTCCATGGCAGCTCGGGGCGATCGGCTGGTTACGGGGACGCCGTTCAATGTGACGGTGCCGGAATCGGGGCGGTGGACGCCTCCCATGATCTTGACGAGAGTGCTCTTCCCGGAGCCGTTTTCGCCCAGGAGCGTGTGGATTTCGCCCGGTCGGAGGTGGAGGTCGCCGTCGATGAGGGCGCGGGTGGCACCGAAGCGTTTGCTCACCCCGGCGAGCACCAGGGCGGATGGTTGGTTGTTCACGGCGAATCCCCTTTGAGTGGCCGATAAATGTGTCACAGGTCATATTCGAAACTAGACGAATCGTACCGCATCTGCCTACTCTGATGCCATACGATACGAATCGTTTTATACGGCAGGAGATAAACCATGAAGAAGACAACCTTTTTCCCCCGCTTCTCGACGGTCGGCGCCGCGATCCTGGGGGCCGGCGCCCTCGTTCTGACGGGCTGTTCGGCATCGGCGCCAGCGGCCCCGGGCTCCTCCGGAGGGAACACGCCCGGGCCGGCCGAGTCGGCGGCCGCCGGGACCTGCGGGTCGCTGCCGACGGATACGGTGAACGATCCGAACGGCCTGCTGGCCGGTTTCCCCAAGGAGATCGCCGCGGGCTACAACCTCTACCCCTACGAGATCCGCAAATCGGCATGGGCCGGCTACAAGCCGAAGAAGACTGACGGTTTCACGGCCGCGATCGTGGGCATGCCACCGGCCAGCCCCTTCATTGCCTCCATGTCGGCGGCGATCCGCACGAGCCTGAAGGCAAGTGGCGTCAAGATCGTAGGCGAATTCGCCCCGGATGACCCGTCGAATGTGCCCCTGCAGCTCCAGCAGTTCAATGAGGCGCTCTCGCTCAAGCCGGACGTGATCATCTACACGCCCATCGCACCGGAGCCCTCCGTTGGCCTGGCCAAGGCCGCATATGACGCCGGCATCCCGCTAGTTGCCGCTCAGGTGCCGATCGATTCCGAGTACGCCGTCAGCGTGACGAGGAACACCCCGCTCGCGATCGCCCAGGTTACCGCCGGCACGCTGAGGTCAATCGGGGGCAAGGGCAACGTCCTGCGCGTCGATGGCATCCCGGGTATCCCTGTCTCGACCTTCGCGAACCTGGGCATCGATGCCGTCCTGAAAAACTGCCCGGAGATCAAGGTAGCCGGGTCGGTCACCGGCTTCTTCCAGCCGGCAACGGCCCAGGCGGAGGTCCAGAAGTTCCTTGCGACCAACCCTGCAGGGGTTGACGCAGTTCTCCAGGCCGGAACGATGGGCGTAGGCATCCGCAACGCCTTTGAGGAATCGGGCATGGACGTGCCGCCGATCGCGGACGACGGATCGAGCCGCGGGTTCTCCTCCTGGGCGCTGGCAAAGCAGGACTACCCGTTTTTCGGCACCACGACCCCGTCTGTGCGCACCGGTGAGGCAGTGGCGGACGTGGCGCTGCGCATCCTGAAGGGTGACGGGCCGAAGATCAACCAGATCGTTGAACCCTCGGTGATCGTCTCCCGAGACAACCTCGCCAAGCTCGCGGATCCCTCGTGGGACCACAATGACCTAACCGATCTTGCCGGCGCCCCGGAGGACTACCTGCCCACCGATCGCCTCAATAAGTTCTTCGCAAACCCCAGCGCCTAACTCCTATCGGGGGCCACTCCCACACCCCCGGCCTTGACTCGGGATTGAGGGCCTCTTCCACGGGTTGGATGTCGAATCGACACTCAACCCTAGAAGGGGCCCTTGCGTGTCCCAAACATGCGATTGCGTAGCCACTTCGGCGCGTCGCTGTCGTGGCACCAACCTCGTTTCGGGTGCTGCATCTTCTGCGGCACCGTCTGCCACACGCAAAGAAGCCCCGTGGACCACTGAACCAGCCAGCCGGTTCAGTGGCCCACGGGGCACTCCAACGCCGGCACAAGGCCGCGCAGGGCTTAGGCGCTGATTCGTCCGCGCAGAAACTCGGAGTCTGGGGAATCGGTGACGGGCAGTCCCGAGGCTTCCAGGCTTGCGCGCAGCTGCTTCATGAAGCGGTCGGGAAGCCTGACTGCCGGCGGGCGCAGGGCGCCGCCGTTGAAGCCGGAGAGCCACTCCTGGTACTTCCACTGGGTGCGGTTGATGGAGCTGGTGCCCGGGGTGGAAGTGGACGAAACGGCGATATTGGCGGCCCGGGCCGGCTGGACCTCCCAGTAGCGCTTCATGGACTCTTCCCACTTGCCGGTGCGCGCCATCTCGAAGGCCTTGGGGTAGTAGTCGCCCATCCAGTTCGTGTTCGCGGTGCCGGAGAACTGGACGTCCAAGACCGACATGAGGGGGATTATTTCGGCCTCGATGGGGCAGGAGATCACTACTTCATCGCGGAAGTGGTGGTACATCTCCATGACTCCGGGGATGCCCGGGTAGCCCTGTTCGGCCTTGATGGCGACGATGCTTGGCATTGCGTCGAGGACGCGGCGCACGAAGTCCACGCTCATGCCTGCGGGATGGATGCGCTCGAAGCCCCAGGCCGGCAGCGGGAACAGCATGGTGGCCAGGTCGGTTTCGTCGGTGAAGCGCTTGGTGTAGTCGAACACCTCGTCGTAGGAGGTCGGCCAGAACGATGAGGGGTAGGCCAGCAGGGCGCGGTCGGCGCCGGCCTTGGTGGCGAGGTCTGCTGCGTGGATGTTCTCTTCCAGGGTGCCGAAGATGGCGTGGAAGAAGAGAGCGAAGTCAGGGCCGGCCGCTTCGCGGGCGACGGCCGTGATCCGGGCGTTCTCCTCCGGGGTCACATTCGCTTCGGCGATGATCAGGGAACCGGCGTAGCCGCGTTCCTTGAGCAGGAGGATGTCGTGGCGGATCGCGTTCTCGTTGATGCCCGAGAAGTCAGGGGTGAAGGATGGGTGCGTCACCGCGACGGTGCCGGTGAAGTTCTCCTTGGCCCAGGAGCGGGCCTCGGATTTGGTGTATTCCACCATGGTGTTCTCCTTTATTTCTGTGAGGCGTTATTTGCGGCTGGTGACAATGCCGACGGGCAGGACGGTGCCGATGCCCTCGGCGCGGGCGCGGTCCACGAGCATCTCGGCAACCACGATGTCCTGCAGGCCGGAACCTGTCGACTTGTAGATCCTGATCCCGTGCGCGGAATCGATCTCGGTTTCACCGGACAGGACGGCATTGAGAGTTACAACGATCGAATCGACATCGACGCCGTGCGCGCGGGCCGCGATCATGTCCCCGCTGTCGTTGACGACCTCGTCACGGGAATCCACCACGACCACCGCGGCGCGGGCGAGGAGTTCGGCGGGCAGCTCACGCTGGGCTGCTGTCGTGGAACCGATCGATACCACAGCGGTGTCCTCTCCGACCCAGTCGGCCTGCACGGTCGTCGATTCATCGCGGGAGCGTGCTGCGCACAGGATGAGATCCGCGCCTTGGGCGGCCTCGCGGGCCGAGCCGACGGCCCGTGCGGGAGCCCCGAACGCGCCGTCGAACTCGGCCGCAAAGGCCTCGCGGTTGGCGGGGGTGGGGCTGAAGACGCGGATGTCGGCAAACTCCAGCAGGTGGGAAAAGGCAGTCAGGTGGGAACGGGCCTCAAAGCCGGAGCCGATAACGCCCACGGTCAGCGGCCGTTGCGGCACGATCGTGGAGGTGCCCACAGCGGTGGTCGCGGCGGTGCGCAGGCCGGTGACGCGATTTCCGTCAACCAGCGCCACCAAATCCGCGGTGTCCTTGTCGAAGAGGGAAATCAGGTAGCTGACGCGCAGGCCGTCAGCGAAGGACCCGGCGATTGACTTAGCGCCGAACAGCTGGCCGCTGGGCGGCACCGAGGGCATGATCCGCAACCATTCCCGCGGTGTCTGGGCGAAGATCCGCCCGGGGGTTCCGGCCTGGTCGCCGGGGGCCTTGTAGGCGGCGCGGATGGCTTCGATGGCCCCGGCCCAGTCCGAAAGGCTGGCGACGTCGGCGTCGGTGAGAAAGAGCGGAAGGCTGTTCGGTAACTCGCCATTGGTGCTCACGGGGGCACTCCTTGGATGTCGGGCAGCCGGTCCACGGGCTGCGGGCGTGGGTGGATTTACTGAGTAGACTCAGATAGTATCCGATACGAATCGTATCTTATATAGTCGTGATCGAGAACACGTCTCAAGGAAAGGGACCCCATCCATGGCAATCGCAACCGTCAACCCGACCACCGGTTCGACCGAAATGATCATTGAGCCGCATACGGCCGAGGAAGTCCAAGCTCGCATCGCGGAAGCCGCCGAAGCGGCGCGGCTGCTGCGCGGCACGACCTTTGCCCAGCGCGCCCAGTGGATGCTCGCCGCGGCGGACATCCTGGAGGATCAGGCGGAGGGTCTGGGCGCATTGATCACCGTCGAGATGGGCAAGCCGATTGCGCAATCGATCGCCGAGGTGCACAAGTGCGTCAAGGCCATCCGCTTCTACGCCGCGCATGCCGAGGAATTCCTGGCCGAGGCTCCGCTGAAGGACCCGTCGTCGGTCGGCGCCAGCCGCGCGTGGACCCGCTACGAGCCGCTGGGGACGGTGTTGGCGGTCATGCCGTGGAACTATCCGCTCTGGCAGGTCATCCGGTTTGCCGCCCCGGCGCTCATGGCGGGCAACTCCGGCCTGCTCAAGCATGCCTCGAACGTGCCCCAGGCTGCGCTCTTCCTCGACACCCTCTTTGAGCGGGCAGGGTTCCCGCGCGGATCCTTCCGCACCCTGCTGATCGGCGGCTCCCAGGTTGCCGGCGTCCTGGCCGATCCGAGGGTCAAAGCGGTGACCCTGACGGGTTCCGAGCCGGCGGGGCGCTCGGTCGCCTCCATTGCCGGGGACCACGTGAAGAAGGCCGTGCTGGAACTGGGCGGGTCGGACCCTTTCATTGTCATGCCCTCGGCGGACGTCTCCGCCGCGGCGGAGACCGCCGTGCGTGCACGGATCAGCAACAATGGCCAGTCCTGCATCGCCGGCAAGCGGTTCATCGTGCACACCGAGGTCTATGACGCGTTCGCCGCCGAATTCGTGAAGCTGATGTCGGAGCTTAATGTCGGGGACCCGCTGAATCCCGCGACTCAGGTGGGGCCCTTGGCCACCTTGTCCGGACGCGACGAACTGGCCGAGCTCGTCGAGGACGCCCGTTCCCTGGGTGCCCAGGTGCTGACCGGCGGGGTGGTTCCCGAGGGCCCCGGCTTCTTCTATGCCCCCACGGTGCTCGCCGGACTCAGCGAAGAGATGCGGATCATCCAGGAGGAGACCTTTGGGCCCGTCGCGTCGCTGTACTGCGCCCGGGACCGCGAGGATGCCCTCCGGATTGCGAACCAGACCACCTTCGGGCTTTCCAGTGCGGTCTGGACTGCTGATGCCGAGGAGGAGGAATGGTTTACGGCCAACCTTGACGCCGGCGCGGTGTTCGTCAACGGCATGACGGTTTCGTACCAGGAGCTGCCGTTCGGCGGGATCAAGCGTTCCGGGTTCGGTCGGGAACTGGCTGCGGACGGGATCAGGGAATTCTGCAATCTCAAGACCATCTGGAAGGCGTAAGCAAGCCGGAAGCCCATCAGCTAACCCTTGTGCGGCTAAGTGATGCATGTTACTTTTTATTCGAAACGATACGTACTGAACTTGAAGGAGCAAGATGGCTAACGTCAACGTCGACGTGGTAGTGATCGGGGGAGGGCCTGTAGGAGTCACTGCGCTGGCCTTGCTGGGGCGCGCAGGTCTGACCGCCGTCGGGGTGGAGCGTGATGTCCAGGTTTGGCCAACTGCCCGCGCCGTGCACTTTGATGGTGAAACCTTCCGCACCCTCCAATCGCTGGGAGTCGCCGAGCGCTTTGCCGAGGTTACTTTGCCGATGTCCTCCTTCCACATCGAGAACGAGGAGCGGGAAGTCCTGGTGTCCTTGCCCACGGGTCAGTTTGGCACCCAGGGTTGGCACGACGATCTCACCTTTCACCAACCGGACATCGAGGTCCTGCTGCGGGATGTCGTGGAAGAACTTCCCGGTGTCGAGCTCCGCCGAGGCGCCAGCGTGCTCTCCGTGCGCAATGAGGGACCGGGCGTCGAGGTGGCGGTGCGTGACTCCGACGGCGCGGAATCCTTAATCCGCGCCCGCTGGGCCATCGCAGCGGACGGGGCGCGCTCGCAGACCCGCCAGGCGCTGGGCATCGAGTGCGAAAAGCTGGGCGAGGATGCACAGTGGCTTGTCGCGGACGGCATTTTGGAAGAAGGCCCCGGCCTGTCTTCCGACATGATCTTCCTGGGTCATCACACAAGGCCCGCCCTGTGGATCCGCCTCCCCGGCAAACGGGTGCGGATGGAGTTCATGTTGATGCCGGGGGACGACCCCGAGGAAATTGCCACCCCTGAGGGTGTGGAAAAGATCAGCCACGGCGTGCTGCCGGCAGACAGATTCACTGCAGACCGGCTGGCTATTTATACCTTCCGTGGCCGCATCGCACGGCAGTGGCGCGCCGGGAACATCTTCCTGGCGGGGGACGCAGCCCACCAGGCGCCACCGCTTTTTGGTCAGGGCCTATGCGCCGGATTACGCGACGTGGCCAACCTGGTGTGGAAGCTCGATGCCGTCAAACGCGGTGCGGCCGACGACAGCCTCCTTGACACCTACGAGAGTGAACGCATGCCGCATGCACGGTTCTGGGTCGAGCAGGCAACCCGGGCGGCGGGCTTCATGCAAACCACCGACGCCGACACCGCGAAGCAGCGTGACGCCTTCATCCGCGCAAACCCCGCCGCATCCGCACCGATCTCACCCGCGCTGGGCCCTGGCCTGCACGACGGCGGCACCGACGAACGCGCCGGCCGGCTCGGCATGCAGCCGATCCTCGCCGACGGGGTGCGCCTGGATGACATGGTGGGAAGCCGTTTCCTGGTGGCAACAACCCGCGAGCTCTATGCCGCGGTCCCGGCCCCACTGCGGGAACTACTTGAGGAACATGCCGACGTCGTGGTCCTGTTCGATCCGGCCAAGGTCGGCCAGATCCTTGCCGCCGCCGGCGCCCAGGCGGTCGTCGTTCGCCCGGACCGCTACATCCTGGGCCTCGGCGACAGCCCCGAGGCCCTGGAGCGCCTCATCCGCAGCATTCCGCAGGCCGGCCACAACGTGCCGGCACGCATCTAAACCCACATCCGCGTCAAACGGACAGAACACAGGAGACCATCATGGCATTCAGCCCGATCACACACCTGAGGCACTTCGACATCGCGGTGCCCGACTACCAAAAGCAGGTTGAGTTCTACAAGAACCACTGGGGACTCACCGAAATGGAGAACGACGGCGGCGTGACCTACTTCGCCGCCGAGGGATCGCCAGAACAGTATTCGGTCCGCGTGCGCGAGGCCGAGGAGAAGCGCCTTGACATGGTCGCGTTCGGCGCGGCGGACAAGGCCTCGGTGGACCAGCTCGCCTCGGACCTCATTGCCAAGGGCGTGAAGCTCATTGGCGAACCCGATGACGTCAAGACCCTCGGTGGGGGATACGGCTTCCGCTTCTTCGACCTGGAGGGACGCACCATCGAGGTCTCCTCCGATGTTGAGGTGCGCAAGCACCGCAAGATCGAGGAACGCGAGGCGATCCCGGTGCGGCTCTCCCACGTGGTGCTCAACTCCCCGGAACCGGAAAAGATGCGCGCCTGGTATGAACAGCATCTGGGCTTCCGTCTCTCCGACACCCTGAACCACCCGCACATGGGCGACCTCTTCTACTTCATGCGCTGCAATGCACAACACCACTCCATAGCGATCTCCCGCGGTCCGCATGCCTCGCTGCAGCACGCGTCCTTCGAGCTGCGCGGCATCGACGAGTACATGCGCGGAAGCGGCAAGCTGCTGCGGTCCGGGTTCAAGAAAATCTGGGGCCCTGGCCGCCACAAGGCCGGGGACAACACCTTCACCTACTTCCACGATCCCAACGGGAACACCATGGAATACACCACCGAGCTGGATTCGGTGGATGAGGATACCTGGCATCCAAGCATCTTTGACACGCGCGACCCCGAGACCTCCGACCAATGGGGAACCGGCGGCGACATGGACGAATTCATCGCCCGCGAAATGTTCAACGACCGGGACAAGGGCCTGTACGTGGCCCCACCGGTATAGCGGCAGCAGACAATGACTAATGGAGGATTCATGGAAGAAGCACGCGTGAGCGGATTCATGCTGGGCACCTTCGAGGACGGCGGGGAGCAATTTCCCGGTGTGGTCTTCGGCGACGACGTCGTTGACCTGCGCACAGTGGTGCCGGGAATCGCGCGGATCGGGGATCTGTTCGCCGGCTGGGACGCGCACCTGGACACGCTCGAGTCCGTCGACCCGGCAGCGGCCGGCGCGCGCCCGCTCGAGGGGCTGAAAGTGCTGCCTCCAGTGCAGCCGGTGGGCACCATCATCGCCGCGGGGGCGAACTACCGCGAGCACGTCCTGCAGATGAGCGTGGCCCACAAGCTCGGCAAGGAAGGCGCCGACGCGGCGCAACTGGCCGCCGACGCCGCCGCTGAAATTGATGAGCGCGGCCGCTCGGGCGACCCCTACGTCTGGACCGGGATCCCCTCGGCGGTCTGCGGCGCCTACGATGACGTGCAGTTGCCGGATGTCGGCGGCAACGTCGACTGGGAACTGGAGCTCGGCGTGGTCATCGGCCGCAGGGCGCACCGGGTCTCGGCCGACGACGCCTTCGATTACGTGGCCGGATACACGATTGTCAACGATGTCACCGCGCGCACGCTCGTCCCGCGCAACGACATCGCGATGATGGGCACCGACTGGTTCCGGGCGAAGAACCAGCCGACGTTCTTCCCCACCGGCCCCTACGTGGTGCCAAAGCGGTTCGTCCCGGATCCGGCGAAGCTCCGGATCCGCTTGAGCCTCAACGGCACGCTGATGCAGGATGCCTTGGCCGATGACCTGCTCTTCGACATCCCGAGCCTGATCGCCTACGCCTCCTCGGTCGCTGTGCTGCAGCCCGGGGATGTCCTGATCACCGGTTCGCCGGCGGGCAACGGTTCGCATTGGGGTCGATTCCTCAAGGACGGCGACGTGATGGAAGCGGAGATCTCGGGTCTCGGCACCCAACGTTCGACAGTCCGCGGGCCGAGCGGGCAGTTGCCTCCCTGGTATGTGGATCGCCCAGTCGCTGTCGCTGCGGCCGGCGGGGCCGCCTGGTGAGCCTGCGCCAAAGCCACTTCGTCCCGCCGGTGTCTTATCTGCTGGCGGACGAACTGGGATTCCTGCGAGACGTTGAGGTGGTGTCCATCCGGACCACGTCGAGCGCCGAACAGCTGAGGGCCCTGATTGCCGGGGAACAGGACATGGTGGTCACAGCGATCGACAACTTGTTCGAATGGACCCGGGCAGGGGCCGACCTACGCCTGGTTGCCCAGGTCGAGCAGACCACGCCACTGGGCATTTATGCAGACAGTGCCGTGGAATCCATCGCGGACCTGGCCGGGTGCCGGTTCGCGGTGGACGCCCCCGACAACGGTTTCGCGCTCATCGCCAAGCGCCTGCTGCGCGACGCCGGCGTCGACGTCGACTACGTGGTGGTGGGTGGCGTGCGAGAACGACTTGACGCACTCCTTGGCGGTCAAGTGGACGCGACCCTGCTCGGGCCGCCGTTCGACCAACTGGCCGAACAGGCCGGGATGCGCCGCGTGCTGGATGTCAACGCCCTGCTGCCGGAGTTGCCGGGCCAAGGCCTGGTGGTCCGCGCCGAGGTCCTCGAATCCGCGGAGCTGGAACGCTACCTCAGCGCCTTGGTCCTCGGAGTGGGGGCCGGAGAGTCGATGGCCGAGGCACAAGGCATCGAGTTGCTTGAACGCTGCGGTTACCAAACCGCAGCGGCGACGGCCTGGGCCACGCGCGCCCGCACGCTCGCAGTGGATCGCCGCGGACTGGAGCTGCTGACCGAAATCCGTCGAAGCCTGGACATGCTTCCGCCGTACGTCAGTCTGGAGGAGCTCTGCGACGGCGAACCGCTCCTGAAGGCCACACGGTCCGCCAATATCAGTAACTGAGCGCCACCCCCCACGAAGTTGCCTATTGCAACTCCATATACCCAATGCGATACTGTACGTATCGTATGTTTGATCTCCAAAGGAGCACCCATGAAACTGGGACGAATAGCAGTGCCCACGCCCGACGGCGAACAGATTCGACTCGTCGCGGCCCAGCCGGAGCAGAGCCGGGTTATTGACCTTGCCCGCGCCTATGCCTTGACCCTGCAGCGCAAGGCTGCCGAGCCCGAACGCGCCCGGGCACTCGCCCTGGCGGTTCTTCCCGGAAGCCTGGCAGCGGGGATCGGCGGAGGCGCCGTATTCCTGGACGCCGCACACGATGCGCTTGCCGCGGCCGACGACGCTTCGTACGGCATCGACGAGGTCTCGTGGCGCGCGGCGGTCGACGCCCCGGTCATCCGCGACGGGCTGACCTTCGAGCAGCACATCCAGAACTTCCACCGCATTGTCGCCAAGGCCCAGCCGGCACGCTCCATCTACGATCGTCCGGGGTATTTCAAGGGCACTACTGCCATGTCCTACGGCCACAACCAGGTCCTGCCCTACCCCGACTTCACCGAAGCCCTCGACTGGGAACTCGAGGTCGGCTACGTCGTGGGCAAGTCCGGAAGCGACCTGACCCCGGACACGGCGCTGGACCACCTCTTTGGCATCACCGTCTTCAACGACTTCAGCGCACGCGATATCCAAGGCGCGGAAATGGCGATCGGCATGGGCCCGCAAAAGTGCAAGGACTTCGGCTACGGCATCGGCCCCTGGGTCACCACGATGGACGAAATTGACTCCATCGAGGGACTGCGCGGCCAGGTCCGCGTCAACGGCGAGGTGCTCTCGGACACCAAGGTCGAGGACTTCGTATATACCCCCGCCGAACTGCTGGCCTACGTCTCGATCTCCGACCGCCTGCAGCCGGGCGACCTCATCGGCTCAGGCACCATGGGCTTCGGCGCCGGCGTCGAAATCGGGAAATTCCTGAAACCCGGCGACGTCATTGAGCTAGAACTCGAGGGCGTCGGCACGCTGCGCACCCCGATCTCCACCGAACGCCAAAAGGCCCCCTGGTGGCCCGAGCCCCGCATCTACCCGCACGAAGAATGGGTGGTCTCATGACCCGGCCCCCAGTCCGCCGCATCGTCACCGGGCACGACGACCAAGGACGCGCAATCATCCTCTCGGACGGGGCCGCGCCCAACCACTGGTCCTCGGAACTGATTCCGGGCTTCGGTGCCACCGTGCCATGGCTGACCGCAGCCGGACCCATCGACCACGTCAGCGACGGCGACCCGGCAACGGCCGACGCCGAGATTCCCAGCTTCCCCGCCGCCGGCGAGACGATCCTGCGCATTGCCGACTTCCCGCCGGACTCCGTCTATCCGGATGAGGCGGGCTCGGTGATCTTCAGCGAGCTCGACGGGCATGACGAGGCCGAAGCGGGGGCCGAGCACAGCGGATCGAAGCACTTCTGGTTCCACCGCACCGACTCGCTGGACTACGCCGTCGTCCTCGAGGGTGAAATCACGTTGCTGGTCGATGAGGGTGAGGCGACCATGCGCGCCGGCGATGTGGCCGTGCAACGCGCCACCAGCCACGCGTGGTCCAACCGTAGCGACACCACGGCCCGGGTCCTTTTCGTACTGATCGGGACCGAGCCCATCACTGCGGCCCAGATCGCCGAGCGGCGCAGGGAGGCTTCCCGGCCCTTGGAGACCGCATGATCACCGACGCCCATGCCGCTGACGGCGAGATGATCTGGCAACCCGAACCGGAGGACAGCGCGGAGACCGGCGTCGGACGTTTCGCCGCCTTCCTGGACGGGCAGGACATCGACGTCGGTGCGGGCTACGACGAGCTCTGGCAGTGGTCGGTGGATGAGCCCGAGCAGTTCTGGGAACTCTTTGCCCGGTTTGCGGGAGTCGAGTTCGGTGGGACGCCAGGGCCCGTCTGCACCAACGACGCCATGCCGCACACGCGCTGGTTCCCGGGACGCACCCTCAATTACGCCCGGCACCTGCTGCAGGGCCACGAGGGCACCGCACTGATCGGCATTGCCGAGGACGGGACGCGCGAGGAGGTCACTTGGGACGCGCTGCGGCGCGAGGTGGCTTCCCTGGCCGCGCACCTTCGGACCCGCGGCGTGGGGCGCGGGGACCGGGTCGTAGCGATCCTTCCGAATGTTGCCGAGGCCGTCGTCGGGCTGCTCGCCGCCGCCTCGATCGGTGCCGTGTGGTCCGTCTGCGCCCCGGAGTTCGGCCCGGGCGCGATCGTTTCGCGGTTCGCCCAGCTCGGCCCAAAGGTCGTCATCGCCGCCCCGGGCTACATGCTTGGCGGGAAGGACCGGGACCGCCGCGCGGAGCTGGGGGAGATCTTCGCCCAGCTCCCCACCCTCGAGTACGTGATCTGGGTGGGACGGCATACCTCCGTCCCGAGTGTCCCAACCAGGGCCCCGGCCGTGGACTGGGCACAGGCCGTGGCCGAATCGGCGGAGCTCGTCTTTGACGACGTCGAGTTCAGCCACCCCCTGTGGGTCCTGTTCTCCTCCGGGACAACGGGCATTCCCAAGGGCATTGTGCATGGCCACGGCGGGGCGCTGCTTGAGGAAATGAAAATGCTCCTCATCCACTCCGACCTGCGGCCCGGGGACCGTTACCTCAACGTGGCCTCGACGAGCTGGGTGCTGTGGAACGCACTCGTCTCCGCACTCGGCGTGGGGGCGACGGCGGTACTCGTCGACGGAAACCCCACCTTCCCGTCGATCGACCGGGTGTGGCAGATTGCCGGCGCCGAGCAGGTCGCAGTCCTCGGTGTCGGTGCGGGATTTGTCCATTCCTGCGCGAAGGCCGCACTGCTACCGATGCGCGACCACGACCTGGGCGCCCTGAAATCCCTTCAGGTCACCGGATCGCCGCTCTCGGCCGACGGCTATCGCTGGGTCTACGGCAATGTAGGCGACATCTGGTTGAGTTCGATGAGTGGTGGCACCGACATCGCCTCCATCTTCGTGGGAGGATCCCCGACACTGCCGGTCCATGTCGGCTACATCCAGGCTCCGGCCCTCGGGGTGCGCGTGGAGTCCTGGGATGAAGCCGGCAATCCCACCCGGGGCAAGGGCGAACTGGTGGTGACCGAGGCAATGCCCTCGATGCCGCTGAGCTTCTGGGGAGACGACGGCAGCCGGTACCACGAGAGCTACTTCGCGATGTACCCGGGCGTGTGGCGGCACGGGGACTACATCGAGTTCACGCACCGGGGCATCCTCATCCACGGCCGTTCCGACTCGACCCTCAACCGCAACGGGCTGCGGCTCGGTTCGGCAGACATCTACACGGTGGTCGAATCTCTGCCGGAAGTCGCCGAGGCGCTGGTGGTCGGTGCCGAACTGGGCACTGACTACTACATGCCGCTGTTCGTCCATTTGGCCGACGGCGCCAACCCGGACGTGACCCAAGAGGCGATCACAAGATCAATCCGTGAGAACCTCTCCGTCCGATACCTGCCCGACGAGATTGTCTTCATGCCCGGAATTCCGCATACCCGCACCGGAAAGAAGCTGGAAGTCCCCATCAAGCGGCTTCTGCAAGGAGCCCGGTTGGAAACGGTCGCGGATCTCGGGTCGGTGGATGATCCCGTGCTGTTGGAAGAATATGCCCGGTTTGCCCTTGAACGGCAGACGATATCACCGTAGGCGGCACCGCTACCGGCTTCCGACAGGTTCGGTCCGCCGTAATGGGTGATGGGCGCCGGGACGTATCGAGGATGAAACATCCAGCGACTCAACGGCTGGCTAAATACGGCTCACCCCGTCAAAGGAGAGACATTGGGAACCATGCCAACAGCAACACCTGTCAGTCAAAAGACCGCGGGCGCCATCGGCCACAGCTTCACTCTGATCCGGGTCGAGGTTGGAGAGACGGCAGACTGCATCAATGAACAGGAACTTGCCCACCTGGCCACCCATCTCACCACCGTTAACCGGGTGTTCGTCGCAGGGGCAGGCCGCAGTGGACTGGTTCTCAGGATGGCCGCTATGCGGCTGATGCATCTCGGCCTCACGGTCCACATCGCAGGGGACACCACCACTCCTGCAATCCGCGCCGGGGATCTGCTGGTGGTGGCCTCTGGATCCGGAACAACCTCAAGCGTGGTGAAGGCGGCAGAAACTGCGGCAAAGGCCGGTGCAAAGGTGGCCGCATTCACTGCCAACACAAACTCCCCACTGGCTGCAGTATCCGACATGCTCGTGGTTATCCCGGCCCCGCAGAAAACCGACCACCAATCGGGTGCGTCTCGGCAATATTCCGGAAGCCTCTTCGAACAGGTGCTATTCCTCGCCACCGAAGCGGTGTTCCAAGCCCTCTGGGAGGAAACCAGCATTTCTGCCGAACAGCTCTGGACCCGGCACGCCAATCTCGAATAGCAGGACTCAGGATGGCGACGACGGAGGCGACGACTGATGCAGCGGAAACACCGGTCAACAACTCACCCCTGAATTCCTTTTGCCCAACATTTCCTAAAGAAAGAGCCGATCATGAAACTCCAAGTTGCAATGGACCTCCTCACCGTCGAAGACGCCCTCGAATTGGCCGCCAAAGTAGCCGAATACGTGGACATCATCGAACTCGGAACACCCCTGATAAAGGCTGCAGGCCTCTCCGCTGTCACCGCCATCAAGAATGCCCACCCCGACAAAATCGTTTTCGCTGACATGAAGACCATGGACGCCGGAGAATTGGAGGCCGACATCGCCTTCAAAGCCGGCGCCGACCTGGTATCAGTCTTGGGCAGTGCAGACGACTCGACCATCGCCGGCGCCGTGAAAGCCGCCCGTGCGCACGGCAAAGGCATCGTTGTGGACCTCATTGGGGTATCCAATAAAGTCTCCCGCGCCAAGGAAGCGCGCGCCCTTGGCGCCAAGTTCGTGGAATTCCACGCCGGCCTTGATGAGCAGTCACAGCCCGGCTATGACCTCAAGGGGCTCCTGGCCGCCGGCGAAGAAGCGCGCGTCCCCTTCTCAGTAGCCGGAGGAGTAAACCTCTCGACGATCAACGCTGTCCAGCGGGCAGGGGCGGACGTGGCCGTAGCGGGCGGCTCAATCTACGGAGCCGCGGATCCCAGCCTGGCCGCCAAAGAACTGAAGGCCGCCATCATCTGACGCTTCCTTTCCATCACCTGCGGCGGCCGCACGTGCAAAACGTGCGGCCGCCGCATCCAACCCACTCACAAGGAACCCGGAGGGACAAAAAGTGAGTATGCGATGAATGCTGGAGTCACGCTTCAGCCACGGCCCACCCAGCGGCCCATCCACCAATGGGAATACCTGAGCCCAGGCGACGGCGTCGAGGTATGTCTGGGGGATCTCCAGTACGCCGGATGGGTAGACGCGGTCGGAGACCGCGGGCATCTGATTTGGGTGATCGAGAACGGAACGGCTGACCGCCGGCTGTTCCTGCGCGGGGATGGCGTCACACTATGTCCCATCTGACGTTACTCCCCAACCCGACTCCGACCAGATCCGCGGTACACGATCAAAGCCCTTCCCTCCCGGATTATTCGGATGAGTGGCGCGAGGTGTCCACTGCTGACCCAAATCTTGTCGACAAGTTACTGAACGAGGCTGAGTCGTCGCTCGTCGATGTGGCTCTGAGCCGCCGGCCCGCCGGCATTTTGGTTACCCGCCATCGCGCAGGCCGGTACGTCCTAGAACTCAGTGAAGAAGTGCCGTTCGGGGAATCCCGGGAGCGGTCTGCCTGGTAAGAGAGCGTTCCTGCTTCCGGAACTACGTGGTCAATATCCAGGCGTCCACTCGAGAGCCAGCACGCAACGCAGCCTGAAACCGTCCAGGAATGGGGCGGGCGCCGACCCTCGGTCTTGAGTCTTCTTGCGCCCGGCGGTCGCTATTCGGGTTCAATGGCGTCCAGGACCTCGACTGCATATTGGATGACAGCCAGTGCCCGGGCAGTCAGCATCGTTTCTTTTGGCCAGACCGCAACGACGGAGGTCTGGCCGGCGCGGGGACGAAGGTGCCGGGTCACGAGTCCCTTGCCCTCGCTGGAAACCGGGATTTGATTGGGCCGCGACATCAAGAGGCTGTAGCCGAGCCCCCGCCCGACCATCGCCCGGACAAGATCGATTTGCGGGACTACTGCACCCACGTTTGGCTTGAGCCCACGCTGAGCGAACATCAACTGCGTATATTCCGTGCTGGGGGCCGTGTTGAGCATGATGAGTGGCTTGGTCGCCAGATCAGCGAGATCCACGTCGTCTTCTTCAGCAAGTGAATCGTTGGCCCCCAGAACGGCCATGACTTCGGTCTTGTAGATGACCCTGCGCTCCACGTCCGCTGGCAAGCTAATGTCGTAGACGATGGCCGTGTCCAGGGTTCCATCTTCAAGTGCCGGCAACAGGTCGGCGTGGTCTCCTACCGTGATGCTGATTTCGACTTTGGGGTGCAGGCTTGCCATGCCTTCAAGCACGGCGGGCAGGACGTTGCTTGCCAGGCCCGTATAGCAGCCCAGCGACATCGGCCCCTTCAGCTCGCCGCGGATCTCACCCAATCCGTCTGCCAGTGCGCTGGCCTCGCGAAGCAGTTCCCCGGCCCGCTTCGCGAAGTGGCGCCCAGTCGGCGTCAGGTGCATGCCCCGGGCCTTCCTCCGGATGCACAGTTGTTCCCCCAACGCTGCCTCCAGCTCGCTGATGGCATGCGAGAGCGCGGATTCGGAGATGTGGAGCTGTTGCGCCGCGGATCCCAGGGTGGTGTGTTCCGGCAGTGCGGCGAAGAGTTCGAGCTGACGAAACGTGAATTTCGGCACGAATATCACTTCTCCTAAAGAATCGAAATACTTCTACTGATATTCGCAGTTTACTAGAGAAAGATTGCCTGTGACACTGATTACACAAGGAAGTGCCAGTAGGACCGGCTACACAACGACGTGCCAGTAGGAGTAAGACAACAATGACGACACAAGCCGCACAGTGCCCCTACCACGGGAACTCGGAGACCCGAAGCGATGACGCGGCCTCGGTGCCCGGCAGCAGCGATCAAGCTCGCACCACCGCTTCGCAGGACGCCGCCGACTACGCCGTGGCTGACTGGGTTGACGTGGCTGAACTTGCATCGGATCCCTACCCGACCTATGCCCGGCTGCGGGCAGAGTCGCCGGTCGCCTGGGTTCCGCAGCTTAACAAGTTCCTCGTCACCAACTACGCCGGCTGCCACACGGTGGAACAGGATCAGGAGACCTTCAGCGCCAACGTTTCCGGCGCCACGATGACCCGGGCCATCGGTGCCCAGCCGATGCTGCGCAAGGATGATCCAGAGCATTCAGTAGACCGGGCACCGGTAAATCCTGTGCTTCGTCCCAAGTCCCTCAAGGAAGTCTGGGGCCCCGTCTTTGAGCGCAACGCCGAAACCTACCTTGAGAATGTCGCCGAGCTTGGCCCAGAGGAGGCAGACCTGAACCGGGACTATGCCGCACCCGTGGCCTCGCAGAACCTCATCGACCTGCTGGGGCTGAAGGATGTATCAGTGGAACAGGTTCGCCGCTGGTCCCACGACTTCATCGCTGGCATGGGCAACGTCCTGGACGATCAGTCGATCTGGGACCGGTGTGACGCTTCGACCGCGGAGGCCGACGCTCTACTCAAGGAACTGATCCCCTACTACCGGCAGAATCCGGATGCCTCGATGGTGTCCGCGTTCGCAAACAGCGGGCTGCCAACATCCAACGTTGCAGCGAATGTCAAGCTGACCATCTCCGGCGGAATGAACGAGCCCCAACACATGGTCACCAACATGGTCTGGGCCCTCAGCAGCCACCACGAACAGCGGGCGCAGGTCCTCGCCGACCCCTCGTTGTGGGCGTCCGTGTTTGACGAAGCCGTCAGGTGGCAATCACCGATCGGCATGTACCCGCGCCAAACGACCCGGGAAACCGTCCTCGAAGGCGTCCGGATCCCCGCCGGCGCCGGGATCGGCGTGGTCGTTGCATCCGCCAACCACGACGCCGCCCACTTCGGCGCCTCTGCAGCAGACTTTGATATCCACCGGCCAAAGCGCCCCCACCTCGCTTTCGGCAGCGGCGTCCACCTCTGCGCCGGGCACTGGGCCGCAAAGACCTCCATCGGTCAGATTGCCGTACCGATGGCCTACAAGCGCTTCCCAGGGCTTCGTGTAGACGAGCGGCGGAATGAGAGCTGGGACGGCTGGGTCTTCCGCGGCCTGACCAGCCTTCCCGTCACCTGGAACTAAGAGCACCCCCGAATACAAGGAGCAACGATGCCCACCGTCACCTACACCCAGCCAAACGGCACCCAGCAAACCCTCCAGGTCGAGGAAGGCACAACACTGATGCGCGCCGCCGTCAGCAACGGCATTGACGGCATCATCGGCGAATGCGGAGGGCAGGCCATGTGCGCCACATGCCACGTCTACGTGCGGCCGGAATATGCCGAGGCGTTGCCCGAGATCAGCGACGACGAAGACGAAATGCTCGACTGCGCCACCGCGGAGCGGATGGACAGCTCACGGCTGGGCTGCCAGATCAAAATCGACGCAGAACTCACAGGGATTGTCGTCGACATCCCTGCCGGCCAACTCTAGAAGCGGGGCAATGACATGAGCGTTGTCATCATAGGCGGCGGACAGGCCGGCCTACAGGTCGCCGATACATTGCGGACCGAGGGGTACGGGGGTGAGATCCATGTGATCGCCGAGGAATCCGGACTGCCCTACCAGCGCCCGCCGCTGTCCAAGGACTACCTGGCCCCGGGCCAGGAGCCGGCTCCCTTGCCGCTGCGCGGAGCTTCCTTTTTCGTGGACAAGAACGTCACACTCCATGAAGGCGCCCAAGCACTCGCCATCGACCGGGCGGAACGGAAGGTCAAGCTCACCAAAGGTTCACTCGATTACGACCACCTCGTTTTCGCGACCGGTGCCCGAAACCGGATGCTGAGCTGCCCGGGCGCATCCCTGTGCGGCATCCATGGACTGAAAACCCTGACAGATGCAGAAGCGCTGCACACGGCGCTGCCCACCGCCCGCAATATCGTCATCATCGGTGCCGGATTCATCGGACTGGAATTCGCCGCCGCCGCCCTGGCCCACGGATGCAGCGTGACCGTACTGGAATTCGCGCCTCGCCCAATGGGACGTGCACTGACCCCCGTCATGGGCGAGTGGTTCGCAGCCGCCCACCGTTCACAAGGCGTCGACCTGCGCCTCGGCGAAGGCATTGACCGCTTCGAGCCCGGCGCGGATGGCCGCGTCGGAGCCGCAGTGTCCACCACAGGGGCTTCCTATCCTGCTGATCTGGTCCTCGTGGGCATCGGCGTTCAGCCCAACGACACCCTGGCCTCGGACGCAGGCCTCGAGACCAGCAACGGCATCGTCGTCGATGAAACGCTGCGCACAGAGGACCCTGCCGTTCTGGCGATCGGCGACTGCGCCAGTTTCCCCAGCCCACATGCCCAGGTCCGTCTGCGTCTGGAGTCGGTCCAGAATGCCACCGATCAGGCCCGTCATGCCGCCCGCACGGTCCTAGGGGCTAACCACCCGTACACGGAGCTGCCTTGGTTCTGGTCCACACAGGGCCCATACCGGCTGCAGATGGCAGGGCTCGCACGACCCGATGACGACACGCTGGTCCTGGGTGATCAGGCGGCAGCTAAGTTCTCCGTCCTCTGCTTCAGGGACGGCGTCCTCACGGCTGTGGAATCGGTCAACGCGCCCGCGGACCATTTGGCCGCCCGCAAACTACTCGCCGCCGGCACGGGCATCACCCGCGACCAGGCAGAAACCGAGGGGTTCACCCTGAAGGCTGTCGCAAGCACCCCGTTAGTCCCAGTAGTCGCCTGACAGGGATTACATGTCTCCGCCCCCGACAAATCCCCGTGATCATGGTGATCATCCCGATTTCAAGGGAGACGAATTTTGTCAGCACAAAGAAGGGCCGCGCCCCTGTGATGTGGGCGCCGCTCGTGGCCGAAATGAGTTGAACTGGCTGTTTTCGGGGGTGTGTACATTGTGCACATTTTGGGTGTCGGATCGGGCCGTACCGGGGTCGGATCGGGCCGGATTCGGCATGTTTCCGGGGGAGTCCAGTGTTCGCAAGGGCTGGAAGGCAGTTCGAGTCCCACCTCGGGCACGTGTTTTCCCTGTGCAGGGGCTTGTTGGGCCTCTGAATGTGTACAAATCTCCTTTCTGGGCCCCCTGCGGGGGCCCATTTTTGTTGATGCCCGTTGCGGTCTGGCGGCTCCTCCTCTTGCCTTGGACAGCGGTGTTGCTGCTTACTCCTTCATGGCCGGGAGCGCTTGGAACTGCATGACCTGCTGCGACTTCGGGATCAAAAACTCTATGGTCATCCCTGTCGGCAGCCAGAACTCCTGGGAAATTTTCGTTGTGTCCTCGGCAATGTTCTCGAGCAGCGGGCAGGAGCCGGGCCAACCTATCGCGTTTGGTGACGCCGGCTCGAACAGCCGCCACGGCTTTCGCTTGGTCCTGGCCGTTTCTTTTTCCTGTCGGTCAGCCATTGTCGAAATAGATCGGGCCCCCTGGGGACACCCAGCCAAAGCGTGGCGCTGTCAGGTCCTGTTCGTTGGTGGAGATCCGGGCGTAGCCCGATGATCTGCGCGGGCAGGGGTGCAACTGTCGCGATTGTCCAACCTGAGCGGGACAGTTTTGCGGGCGGGGCATGCGCGAATCCAAGTTTCCAGTATCTGTATCTGATTTCTCGCAGCGCCAGTGCGGGCGGACGGTGTCGCGGTCGCGGT
>NZ_JBFUAA010000021.1:0-64441 GCF_056406495.1 Arthrobacter sp. P1_B9 | reverse complement strand
CCATCGTGATGAGCACCCTGCTGGGCTGCGTCATCTACGGCATCGGGGCCCAGGCGGGCCTTGAGTTCCTGGGGCTCGGCGATACCGGGTCCGTCAGCTGGGGAACCAACCTCTATTGGGCCAACAACGACGGTGCGCTCATGACCGGCGACTGGTGGGTGCTCCTGCCCTCCGGTGTCGCCATCGCCGTCGTCGCATTTGCCCTGGCCATGATCAACTACGCCGTTGATGAAATTACCAACCCTCGCCTGCGCGTGGAAAAGAAAGGCTGACAGATGGAAACCCTGACTGAACGGGACCGGGGAAACATCGGCCGTGCCGCCGTCGGCCCCGTGCTGAGTGTGAAGAACCTGCAGGTTCAATACACGGCGGAAAGCGGAAACGTCACCGCCGTGGATGGTGTCAGCTTCGACATCGGCGCCGGAGAAGTGTTCGGGCTCGCCGGTGAATCAGGCTGCGGCAAGTCGACCATCGCAAACGCGATCATGCGTCTCCTGCAGACCCCGGCAAAAATCACGGGCGGTTCCATCGAGCTCGCTGGAAGGAATCTCCTGGACCTGGGCGAGGAAGAACTGCGACGCACCCGCTGGCGCGACGTCTCCATGGTCTTCCAAAGCGCGATGAACTCCCTGAACCCCGTCATGACAATCGGAGATCAGATCGTCGATGTCTTCACCACCCACGAAAAGATGCCCAAGAAAGCCGCCCGCGAACGCGCCGCAGAGCTTCTGAAACTTGTCGACATCAGCCCCGACCGGCTCAAGTCCTACCCGCACCAGCTCTCCGGCGGAATGCGCCAGCGGGCAGTGATCGCGATAGCACTGGCACTTAAACCCTCCCTCCTCATCATGGATGAACCCACCACTGCCCTGGACGTGGTCGTTCAGCAGGAAATCATGCACCAGATCAAAGAACTTCAGCAGCGGCTGGGTTTTTCCATTCTGTTCATCACCCACGACATCTCGCTCATGGTCGAGCTCTCCCACCGCATGGCTGTGATGTATGCAGGAAAGCTGGTCGAAGTGGCTCCCTCGAAGCAAATGCTGGACAACCCTCTCCACCCCTACACGAACGCCCTGATGGGAGCGTTTCCTCCGCTGACCGGACCGAGAGTGGAGTTGATAGGTATCCCGGACGCCCCGCCGAACATGGCCCATCCCCCCACCGGATGCAGCTTCCACCCCCGGTGCCCGCTTGCTATCGACTCCTGCCGCACCATCGAACCGCCGCTTCTTCCCGGAGCCGAAAACCACGAGGCAGCCTGTCTGCTCGTACCCGGATATGTCGTCCCCCGCGAAAGGTCACGCCGATGAGCCCCGCACACAGCACCTCGTCCCGCCCAGGAACGGCGACCGAGCCACTGGTTCAGGTACGCAACCTGAGCAAGGACTATCAGCTTGGAAGTTTCCCGTTCCGTTCGACGGTACGTGCGGTCAACGACGTCTCCTTTGACATCAACCGCGGCGAGATTGTGGCACTCGTCGGGGAATCCGGCAGCGGAAAGAGCACCATCGCCCGGATCCTTGCCCGCCTCGAGCAGCCCACAGGTGGCCAGCTCATCCTCGACGGACAAGACATTTTTTCCACCGAACGCCGCCGGGCGTCGATGAAGTACCGCAGCAAGGTCCAAATGGTCTTCCAGGATCCCTTCGGATCCCTCAACCCGGCGCACCGCATCGAGCACTTCCTGACGCGTCCCCTGCAGCTGCACGGAGAAAACGACAGCCCGCGGGCCCTCAAACTCAAGTTGCGTGAACTAATGGCAACAGTCGGTCTGGGCGAGCAGATGCTGGACCGATACCCCCATCAGCTGTCCGGCGGACAGCGGCAGCGCGTCGCCATCGCCAGAGCCCTGGCCGTGGAACCCGAAATCATACTGGCCGACGAACCCACCTCGATGCTCGACGTCTCGGTCCGCATCGGAATTCTCAATCTGATGCGCAAACTCCGCGATGAACGGGGCGTGTCCATGCTCTACATCACCCACGACCTCGCATCCGCACGCTACATCGCAGACACAACCATGGTGATGTGCGCCGGGGACCTGGTCGAGGGTGGCGAGAGCATCGAGCTGATGGCCGCCCCCCATCACCCGTACACACAATTGCTGCTCTCCGCCGTACCCGACGCCCGCAGAACCCAGACCGTTCGCCCACCGAAGAGGGACGCCACAGGGCGGAACGCTGCCCGGGGCACCGGCGAGCGGGTCACCCTGACCAAATCCCATTGGGCGCTGAAAGTGCCGGAATCCGCCCACTGACGGCCCCAAATCCGCCGTCCGAGAGGCCGCTTTACCCGCGGAATCAGACCCGCACAGCTCCATTGGCTGCCGAAAACCAGAAAGAATCCCATGATGAACCCCTCTGCTGCACTGTCCGCCCTACCCGAGGTGGTCGTTGTCGGCGAAGCACTTGTCGATGTGGTCCACACGGGGAACGGCGTCACCGAGCACCCGGGGGGCTCCCCCGCCAACGTGGCCTACCGACTCGCCCGTCTCGATGTTTCAGCGTCCCATCCGTGGCAACCGTTGTCGCGGACACCATCGGGGCAGGAGATGCCTACATGGCGACCCTCATCCTGGGGCTTCTGACCAGAGGACGCGAGGGCCTGGCTCCGCCCGTTCTCGAACAGATCGCCCGCATGGCATCCATGGCAGCCGCCATTACGGTGGGCCGTCCAGGGGCGGACCTGCCCTCCTTGGCAGAAATGCGGGCCCCGGTCAGCTGACCACCACTTTCCGTCTCCAACACCGCGGCCAATCTGACGATCACGTCAGATCCTGGCCCTTTCCTTGCCCCATCCCGAAATTGAAACGAGTGCACCTCCCATGACGGCTGTGACCACCACACACCCGGAAGCCTTCCGGCCCGCCCTGCATTACACGGCCCGAAACACCTGGCTCAATGATCCCAACGGACTGATCTACCATCAGGGCCTCTACCACCTCTACTACCAAAACAACCCCTTCGGAAACACCTGGGGAAACATGTCCTGGGGCCACGCCACGTCGGAGAACCTCACCGACTGGACCGAACAGCCTGTCGCGATTGCCTGCGACGAGCAGGAGGACATCTTCTCCGGCAGCATCGTGTTCGACAGCCAAAACTGCAGCGGGTTCGGCACCGAATCGGCGCCCCCGCTGGTGGCCATTTACACCAGCGCCTACAAGGAAGCCTCGCCGCTGCACGGCGTCCAGGCCCAGTCGCTGGCCTACAGTCTGGATGGCGGCTTCACCTGGAAAAAATACGCGGGCAATCCCGTGCTCAGTCGCAACTCGGCCAACTTCCGTGACCCCAAGGTTTTTCGCTATGACGGCGGGGCCGGCTCCTACTGGGTGATGGCGGCCGTCGAAGCCCACGACTACAAAGTAGTCCTCCACAAGTCCGATGACCTGAAAACCTGGGAACACCTTAGCGATTTCGGCCCCGTCAACGCCACAGGCGGAATCTGGGAATGCCCGGACTTGTTTGCTTTGCCGGTGGACGGCAATCCACTGGAGATGAAATGGGTTCTGACGGTGAATCTGAATCCCGGCGGCCCGAACGGCGGTTCAGCCGGGCAATACTTCACAGGAGACTTCGACGGCGTCCAATTCACCTCCGACTCCATCATCACCAGCGGGGAGCAGGACCCCGACCGCCTTCAGGAGTACAACTGGCTGGACTGGGGACGGGACTATTATGCCGCCGTCTCCTTCAGTGACGCCCCCGACGGCAGGCGGATCATGATCGGCTGGATGAACAACTGGGACTATGCCAATCAGATCCCGACTTCACCCTGGCGGAGCCCCATGTCTCTGCCCCGGGAACTCTCCCTGGCCACAGTTGGCGGCCGCACCAGATTAGTCCAGAACGTCGTAGAGGAAGCCGTATGCAGCGATCAGGAGCCGGCTGTTCAGGACGGCCCCGTCCATCTGGCCGGGGAAACACGCCCGATCCCAGCCGCCACGGGCACGGTTCAGCTCATTGAAGCCGAGTTCACGGCCGGGACGGCCGAAGAATTCGGCCTCGTCGTTCGCGGGAGCGGCACGGAAGGAACCCGAATCGGCATCAACCCCGCCCAGGGCCGCCTCATCCTCGACCGGACGGCCTCTGGTGACACCGGCTTCCACGGTGGATTCGCCTCCGTCGACACCGCCCCCATCAGCGCCCGGGACGGCCGATACAGCCTGAAGATCTACGTCGACCACTGCTCCGTCGAGGTCTTCGCCCAACACGGCGAACTGGTGCTTACGGACCTGATCTTCCCGGACGAAACAAGCACCCGAGTTTCCATCTACGCCCACGGCGGCTCCGCCACATTCGAGAGCCTGAGGATCACGCCCCTGGTATAGGCCGGCGTCCCACACGACGCAGCCGCACACTGCAATACGGCCGCAGCAAACCAGATATGAAAGGCACCAGCATGGAATACCGCAAACTTGGTTCATCCGGGATGTACATCAGCGAACTGGCCTACGGAAACTGGGTCACCCACGGTGAGCAGATCGACCAGGACGCCGCCACGGCCTGCGTCCGGCAGGCCCTGGATCTGGGCATCACCACTTTCGACACCGCCGACGCCTACGCCGGCACCCGGGCAGAAAACACGCTCGGTGAAGCGCTAGCCGGTGTGCGGCGCGAAAGCGTCGAGATCTTCACCAAGGTCTACTTCCCCACCGGCGAGGGCCGGAACGACCGCGGGCTGTCCCGCAAGCACATCATGGAATCCATCAACGGCTCCCTGAAGCGGCTGCAGACCGACTACGTGGACCTCTACCAGGCCCACCGCTACGACTACGAGACGCCGCTGGAAGAGACCATGCAGGCCTTCGCCGACGTCGTCAGGCAAGGAAAAGCCCTGTACATCGGCGTCTCCGAATGGACCGTGGACGAAATCCGCGCCGGCGCCGCCCTCGCCCGGGAACTGGGCATCCACCTCATCTCCAACCAGCCCCAGTACTCCCTGCTCTGGCGGGTCATCGAAAAAGAAGTCGTCCCCACCTGCGAGGAGCTGGGCCTGGGACAGATCTGCTGGTCACCCATGGCCCAGGGCGTCCTGACCGGAAAATACGTCCCCGGCCAAGAAGCCCCGGCAGCATCCCGCTTCACAGGCGGGAACGGCAAGCTCAAGTCAGACAACCGCTACCTGACCGACGACATCCTCACCCGAGTCCAGCAGCTCAAACCGCTCGCCGCGGACGCCGGCCTGTCCATGCCCGCACTCGCCGTCGCCTGGGTACTGCAAAACCCCAACGTCTCAGCAGCCATCGTCGGAGCCTCACGCCCGGACCAGCTCAAAGACACCGCAACCGCAGCCGGAGTGAAACTGGACCCCGCCCTGCTGGCACAGGTCGACCACATCCTGGACCCCGTCATTGAACGGGACCCCGCAAAAGTGGAGTCTTTCACAGCCCGCCCATGACCGCGCGGGTAGCAAATGGCGTGCGCCTCTGGGAGCACGTCATCGACGAGTGAGACGTAGAAGTTGAGCTTGCCAGCGTATTCGGGCTGGAACTTGCCGTCCTGAGCTCAACGACGACGTAGCCCGTTAACCGCATCAACAATGCAATTCACAGCTGATGCTCGGCACCGCTCCCCGTCAGGAACGGGGCATTTTGTGCAGACACTGTCTGCACAATCGTTCTGCTCAACTGTTCTGCCGGCCTGGCAAAGGTAACTGAGCCTGTCACTACCGGAGTCTGTGAGTCCGTCCTGCGGCCGATAGCGAATACTACGCCATGGACGGGCTGATCGTTACTGGTAATTACGCAGCCTCTCCCCTGCCACGCATTGCTCGACGAAAGGTCCATTATCGGCATTGCACGAACGCCATTGAATCCGTCAACGCCCCCTACCGGCGCGCGATCCGGGCCAGGGGCCATTTCCCCATCGAGCAGGCGGCCTTGAAGTGCCTGTATCTGGCGACCAGGGCGCTGGACCCGAAGGGCAAAGGCAGGGCACGATGGGCCACACGGTGGAAGCCGGCACTGAACGCCTTTGCCATCTTCTTCGAAGGAAGAATCAATTGAATGCCAACCGCGGATCCACCGTTAAACGGACACTCCCGGCGTCCCCACTTTTAGGGCTTGTTGCTGTTGGGCAGGTCCCGTTCCACTGTTACTCCGTAGGGAACGTCAGCGCTGAGGTTCACTGTGTAATTGTCAGGTCCGTGGCGGGTGACGAGAATGCCCTGCCATCCTTCAGTCATCGAGTGGTCACGGGCCATCTCTACAGCCGTGTTGATACTGTCTGCGATTTCCGTCGGGGATAGGCCTGTGATGTGGAAGTAGCGGTCGGCCTCGATCGTGGTGATCATTGGACTCCTGATTTGCTCTTTATATCGTCTTTGATTTGATGCTCATGATGTGGGCACGTAGCGAATCGGCTCTTGGGGACGAAGAAATGGTTTTCAGTGATGGCCGACTCGCCCGATCGGATTGCTCGTGACCGGGGGTTTGCCCCCGAACTTGCACTGCATCCCGGGTTGCGGTTCGCGGCCCGGGATGCAGTGGGTTGTCACTCGGAACGGTACGGACTTTGGAGAGCACCCCACCGTGACAAGGGAACGGTGGCAAATGAAGCTGACAAGGTCCCGCTTCTTGAGATCGCGTACGCCACACACAGGGACGGGCCTGGAGGCTGGTGTCCGGGCCCGTCCTTATGGCTCCTCGGGGTTTTAGATTTCGGTGCGCGGCGCCTGGGTGGCATTCTGCTTGGCTGACCGCGTGTCGTCAGTGTTTGGGTGCTGAACCTCCTTGGTGGGTTCGTCCGGCTGGCCGTCGCGGTCGTGGAGACGCATCTCTGGTGGTTCCTTGCGGAATCCTTTAGTGAGGAAGGTTAGATAAACAACGCCCAGACCGATCCAGCAGAGGCCGATGGTGATGGCGATGGGACTGAGCTGGGTTAGAAGGTAGATGTCGACGGCGGCGCCCAGTATTGGTAGGACGATGAAGCCAATGACCGAAAGCTTTTTGCCTTGCCGGTGGTTTCGAATGAAGTAGGCGATGACGCAGAGGTTGACGGCTGTGAATGCCAGGAAGGCCCCGAAATTGATGAAGGAGGTTGCGGTTTCCAAGGAGATGTTCAGTGCCAGCATGGCCACGGCACCGACGAGGACCAGGTTGAAGATGGGCGTTTTGGTTCGGGGGTGGAGGCGTCCGAAGAGCCTGCGGGGTAGGACTCCGTCGCGGCCCATGACGTAGAGGAGTCGGCTGGTGCTGGCCTGGATGGCGAGGCCCGATGCGAACCCGCCGATGATGAAGAGCATGTTGGTGATGTTGGCGTAGAACTGCCCGCCGACGAGGACCTGCATGGAGTATGCTGCGGTCGCTGCGTGCTCGAAGTCTCCGCCTGGGTGAACGAGCTGCATGATGTAGGAGACCACGACGAAGATTATTCCGCCGACGAGGACGGTCAGGAGGATCGCGCGGGGAATGTTGCGCTGGGCGTTTTTGGTTTCTTCGCTGAGTGTGCTGACGGCGTCGAATCCCAGGAAGGCGTAGGCCGCGATAGCGGCTGCGGCAGCGACGCCGCCGACCGTCGTGGCATTGTTCCAGAAGGGGTCTGTGAACGACGCGGGTGGGTTTCCGCCGAGGTAGGCCAGGCAGTAGGCGATGAAGATCCCGATGAGGGTAACAACCAGAAGGGTCAGCGTTTTATTGACACGGTCAGCGAGCACGATGCCCGTGGCGTTGATGATCGTTGTCAGTCCTGCGTTGAGAGCGAGCCAGGCCCAGACGGGGATGCCGGGAAACTGCGCTGCAAGGTAGAACGATTGGAACAGCCAGGCCACGGTGGGAAGGAAGAGGTAGTCGAGGAGGATTGCCCACCCGACGAGGAAACCGACACGGGAATCGAGGAGCCGTCGTGCATACACGTAGGCCGATCCCGAGTTCGGAAAGATCTTTGCCATTTTCGCGTAGCTCAGGGCCGTCAGCAGCATCGCGACGGTGGCGAGGGCGAATGCTGTCGGGGCTGTTCCGTCGCTGGTGGAGGAGATGATACCGAAGATCGTCATTACGATTCCCGGAGCCATATAGGCCAAGCCGAACACGACGACCGACAGCAGGGACAGCTTGGGGGTAAGTTTAATGTTCTCAGCGGACATGGGGAGTTCCTTGGGCTGGGGCAGTGCTGAGGTTGGTCAGGGTTGACTGGGCGTTGGTCTGCCGCCACAGGCGGGGATCAAGCTGGCCGGCGTAGAGCGGCAATGGAATTGCGTCGTCGTTTTCAGCGAACTGGTCCCAGGGGCGGGTGACGCCCGCTGTGCCATATTGGCGGACGTTCCCTACTTGGTCCAGGTCGATGACATCGACCAATGTCGCGTCTTCGGGCCCGGTTGCCGAAATTCGCACGCGGCCTTCAGGGTCAACCAGAAGACTACGTCCGACCCCGTGGGGGCCCGCGGCGTTCACACTGGCGACGAAGTTCTGGTTCACGATTGCGTTGGCCTGGCTGATAACAACTTCCTGCACACGATCGTTGGTCGGGGTCTGGACAACATTGAGGACGAGTTCTGCCCCCATCCAGGCCAGGTGCCTGCTGTGTTCGGGGAACCAGGCGTCGTAGCAAATCGACAACCCGACGCGGCCGTAGCCGGTCATGTCGAAAACCACGAAGTCCTTACCGGAACAAACGGTCTCATAGGGCTTCCAGGGAAAGATCTTTCGGTACGCGGCTACTGCTTTTCCTTGTGGAGAGTAGACAACGGCGGTGTTGTAGATATGCCCGTCCGTACCACGTTCAAGCACGCTGCCAGGCAAAAGCCAGATCCCAAGGTCTCCTGCGAGCTCAGCAAGGGTACGGCCGCGTGGGCCATCAAGAGGTTCTGCCGAGGCGTCCATGTAGGCCTGCCGGTCCACAAACCCGGCAGAATCTACCGTGTTCAAGTGAAGCTCCGGGTAAACGAAAAGGTCGGCGACGGCATGCGCTTTGACCCTTCGCTCGAGACCAGCAGCAAAATCAGTCAAGGTCTCGGCGGGTGATTGCACAAGAGCCAGAGGGAGAAGTCGAGTCATGACGGTAGCATTCCTAGCGTGGGAGATTTCATTAACTAAAGATTAATTAAAGAATAATTAACGAACCTGGGTGTGTCAAGGGTCACTTCGAGGCCAGTGTGAAAGCATGGTGAGCATGGCAAGACCACGGAATCAGACAGCCCGCCGGGATCAACTCGTAGCAGCAGCAGGACGAGTCCTGCTGGACAGAGGGTCATCAGCGGCCCGCCTTTCCGACATTGCCAACGAAGCGGGCGTCACCCCGGCTGCGGTGCTGTACTACTACCGGGACGTCGACGAGCTCTTCAGCGAGGTCTTCCATCAAGGAGTTACGGAGTACTGTGACCGCCGGGAGGCCCGCATCAAAGCCGAAAGAGACCCTGAAGCGCAACTGAGGGCCTGCATCCACTCGGGCGTACCTTGGCCCGGGGAAAGCGAAACCGCTTCCCGGATCCTCGTGGAACTCATCCCAGTTTATCTGCGCAACGAGGCAGCCGCTCGGCAGCAGATGGCGTTCGTGGAGCGTCAAACGAACCTTTACAAAGGGATCCTGGAACGAGGCGCGCAGGAGGATGCCTTCACCCTCTCAGCGCCAGCCGGATTCTTGGCCCGGAGCTTCGTAGCCCTCGAGGACGGCCTCGTTATGGATGTACTCCTCGGCGACCTGACGCCGGAAGACGAGTACGAATTCCTGATCAGCTACGCGACGAACATGGTCAAAGCCAAGACCGGCAACAACTTGCAGCTCAGCTGACTCCCCGAGCAACAGCGGACACACGCAAGTTGACGGGCGCCACTCATCGGGCGCGCACCCCGGTGCGTCGGTATGCTCCGGCGATGCAGTCCTCGAAGGTCGTTGACCCCAAAGGATGTCGCGGTATCCGGACCGACGTGGGCCCAGATCCGCGAATCGCTGGGGATCACAAAACAGGCCGCCCACGGCTTCTACCGCCGGAAGATCGAAGAACAGGAGAAGTACCTGCCGAGCTTCACGACGCGGCAGCTGCGCGTGCGGTCCTGAAAGAAGTCCAGGAAGACTAGCCAGGCTCTCGCACCCAGCCTCCTGCGCGCGAAGAGTGCCTGGTTCGATCACTCCCCCAGTTCGCGATAGGTCCGGTATCGGCATTTTCCAGGGAGCGGAAGTAGCTTCGAGAGCTCCTGTCGATGGCCACTGCCCCTGGAGCCACGCCCCGCGAATCCCGTGAGCCCTTAGCAATCAGGGTTCGGGGGCCGGTCAACCACCAGGGCCGAGAGTTGAGGATTGCATCCCTTCTATATTCGAGCGGCGGGGTACAGCTCCGAGGTGAAACGTGAAAGGTTCTGCAGGCACTCCCTTATGGCAGGCGCGGCGAAATGCAGCGGATTCCAGACGCCGAAGAGAGTGAACACGAGGTCCTTTCCCCGATGAGTGATGGGCATGGCGTGCACCCCAAAACTCGGATCATCCGAGAGTACGCAGATGCCTTTGCCGGCGGCTGCCAAGGCTTGGCCGATCCGGGCGGAGCGTACTTCAAATCCGGTCGTGTAGGTCAGGCGCTCAGTGCTAACAGCATCGTCGAACATTGTGCGGACACCAAAATCGGCTGTCATGGTTATGAGAGGCCATTGGACGAGTTCCTGGAGGCTGATTTTCTCCCTCCCGGCAAGGGGGTGTTTGGCGTTGCACTGGGCCCAAAGGAACGCCCTGCCAACTACAACCGATTTGAGCTCGGATGGTGGTGGCTTTGTTCCCAGAGCTAAGTCAGCCTTACCCTCCTGCAGCGCATGGTAGACAAACTCGGGGGTCGCCTCGACAACATTGGTCAGGACTCCATCGGGCCCCTGCGAAACAATGAAAGGGGCGATGATGTCGGCGATGGTGGCAGAGGCTGCCGCTATCGTAAGCCGTTGCACCGAACCTCCGGCCATCGCCCGTGCGGATGATTTGGCCTGGGCGGCGCGGGTGACCAGGTCCTTGGCGATGGGCAGAAACGCAGTGCCCGCCGCGGTCAGCGACAATTTTGCTCCTGATCTATCGAAGAGGGTGAGTCCCAGGTCCTGCTCCAAGGAGCGAAGCTGCCGGGATAAGGATGGTTGGGCCACCCTCAAAGAGCGTGACGCAGCATTGATTGATCCTTCATCAACGATGCTCAGGAAATATGTCAGGTGCCTCAAGTCCACTATGCCTCCAAGGTATGAGTTTTACTCATCATAGGCATTTCCCAGGCATAGTCGCGCTTAGTTAGACTCGTCACACTTTCCTCCCTTCTTCAAGGAGTCTCTGTTGGCACTCTCATTTCCACACCCGGCTCGGACTGTGCTTGTCACGGCCACAGCCGCCGTCGTTGCCCTTAGCGCGGCGGGATGCAGTCCTGCCGCACCCAAAGCTTCTTCCGGCCCCGACGTTTTCTCTGTGGCCGCATCTGCAGCCATTACTACGTGGGATCCGGTTCGTTCGTTTTCCACCGAAGCCCTCTACATGGGCAACATATACGAACCCCTGCTTTGGAAGAACCCTGCAGGTTCCGCAGAAGCGTATTCCCCGGCAATAGCCGAGTCCTGGAGCGCCACTGCCGACGGAAAATCCTGGACATTCAAGATCCGCTCCGGAGCCACCTTCCACGACGGCGAGCCGATCAATGCCGCGGCGGTCAAAGCCAGCATCGACGCTGCCAGGGACCATGCAGCCGCATCCTTCATCTGGGCACCGGTGGAGAGCGTTACCGCCCCGGACGACTCCACTGTCACGCTGCAGCTGAAGTACGCTGCGCCGATGGACCTCGTCGCCTCCTCGACCTACGGCGCCTGGATCGTTGCCCCGAAGGCCCTGGCCGCATCCGCCAAGAATGACAAGTACTTCGAGGCCGGAATCGACGCGGGCTCCGGCCCCTACACCATCGACTCCTACAAGCCCGGCTCTAAGGTCGTGCTGAAGAAGTACGACGGCTACTGGAACAAAAAGGCTGCATCGCACGTCGACTTTGTCGACATCTCTATCACCCCGGATGCAGTCACGGCCCAGCAGATGCTGACCGCAGGTGAGGTGGACTACGCGACCAACATTCCCTTGGAAAACGTCAAGACCCTGGCMAGCGATCCGAAGTTCACGGTGAAAGACTTCAACTCACCGTTCAACTTCCTGGCCATGTTTAACACGAGCCGCGCACCACTCAACGACCCGGAGGTCCGCCGCGCGCTCAGCTACGCGATTCCGTACAAAGAGATCATTGACATCGGCGGGCAGGGCTACGGCACGCAGTCCCACGGCCCTGCTCCCAGCGGCATCTTCCCCTACAGCCAGGACGTCCCGCAGTACTCCCAGGACTTGGAAAAGGCCAAGCAACTATTGGCCTCAGCTGGTCATGCCGACGGCATGAACCTCAAACTCACCTACGCCTCCGAGAATCCCGCGGAAGCACGGTTCGTGCCGCTGATCAAGGACGCCTTCGCCAAAATCGGTGTGAAGCTGGACGTGAAAGCCGAACTTTTCAACCAGCAATGGGACAGCGCAAAGGCTGATCCTCAGAGCGCCCAGGACATCTTTGTACTTAACTACTGGCCGACTTACAGCGACGCCGGCAGCGACAATCTCACGACGCTGTTCCATTCCAGCGAAAAGCCATCCTTCAACCTGAGCTATTGGAAGTCCCCGGAGTACGACAATTTGGTTGACAAGGCGGCAACCTTGACGGGAACGGACAGGGACGCAGCCCAGGGCATTTATAAGGAAGCCATGGACCTCCTCTATAGGGAAGCACCTGCCGCATTCCTCTACGATGCGCGCACAGTCTCAGTCGTTCCGGCCGGGTTGGAAGTTCCCCCCTACAACGAAAATTACCCGTTCACGGCCTTCTTCGCCCCCATCAAACGCGCCGCCTAAACGATACGACGCAGGCAGGGGCCCGGGCTGCACCAACAAAGCCCGGGCCCTTGCCCTGCCCGCCCATCCCGCCACACCAATCAAGAAAAGGAGAACCATGTTGCGTTTCGTCGCCCGGCGGCTCATCACCTCGGTGCTGGTTCTCGCCGTGCTTACCGCGATCGTCTTCATCCTTGCCCGCATCGTTCCCAGCGACCCGGCCGTCATCTACGCCGGCCCGAAGGCGCCCCCAGCCGAGCTGGACAGGGTCCGGGAGCACCTCGGCTTTAACCGTCCGATCCTCGAACAGTACTTCGACTACGTCGCAAAGCTGATCACCGGGGACTGGGGCCAGTCTCTGGCCACAAAACGCCCCGTGTTGGATGAGCTGTTCACCCGCCTCCCAGCCACATTGGAACTCATCGGGTTTGCCATGGTTCTTGCTGTTTCGGCAGGGGTCATCTTGGGCGTTGTTGCCTCCCGCCGTCCCGGCGGATTCATCGACGGAGCAATCCGTTTCCTCTCCATCGGAGGGATTTCCGTGCCCGCCTTCTGGCTCGGACTGCTCCTTCAACTGTTGTTCGTTGGGGGGCTGGGCATACTTCCGGCCACTGGGCAATTCAGCAACTCCATCAAATACTCCAACCCCATCTCTCACGTGACCGGGCTTCCCCTGTTAGACAGCATGATCACCGGCAACGGCGTGGCCTTCACCGATGGGTTGCAGCACGTGATACTGCCGGCCCTCACCTTGGCCGCATATCCCCTCGGACTCGTTGCACGAATGACCAGGGCCGCCATGCTCGATGTCATGAACCAGGATTACATCTTCACCGCCAGGGCCTACGGTCTGAGGGAGACCGCCATCCGTTGGCGCCTGGCCCTGAAAAATGCTCTACCACCAGTCCTGTCTATCGCCGGAATGGCTGCCGCCTACGCCCTGACCGGAACATTCTTCGTCGAAGCTGTCTTCAACTGGCCAGGAATTGGGCAGTTCGCTACATCTTCCATGCTTGCAGTGGACTACCCAGCCATCATAGCAATTACGCTCATGGGCGCCACAGCATACCTGCTGGCCAACCTTCTGGTGGACATCCTGCAATCCCGAATCGACCCCAGAGTGAGCATGTCATGAGCCCCACGACCCAAATCTCCGCCCCGACCCGTTCCGGGCCGGCCGGAGAACAGGCCACCCTCAAACCGATCAAACTACTTAAACAGACCCTGGGCCGTGACCGTTTGGCCGCTGTTGGCGCGATGATCATAGTCCTTGTCGTAATCCTTGCTGTTTTTGGGCAATGGCTGGCACCTTTCCCTGATCAGGGCATGGGGGCGACCAATGCCTCCGACCGAAACCTCGCTCCCAACGCCTTGAACTGGCTCGGCACCGATCAACTCGGTCGTGACGTCCTCAGCCGCATCATCATGGGCGCGAACCCGGCGCTGACCATCTCTGCCGTCGTTGTCGCGGCCGCGGCCCTCATCGGCATTCCCCTCGGCGCTGTCGCCGGATATCGCGGTGGCTGGCTCGACGAAGCCTTGATGCGTGTGACCGAGATCTTCCAGGCCTTCCCGCCTCTGCTCCTGGCCATGGTGACCGTTGCGATCCTTGGGCCCAGCCTCACCAACGCCGGCATCGCCTTGGCCATCAGCTGGTGGCCCTGGTATGCGCGCCTTGTACGAGCGGAAGCAAAATCCCTTCGGGAACGCTCCTATGTCGAAGCAGCCCGCGCCATGGGCATTCCGCAACTGCTCATCATCAGCCGCCATGTACTTCGCAACTGCATGACGCCCATCCTCGTCCAAGCCACCGTCGACATCGGCACTGTGATCCTGGCCGCCGGGTCCCTGGCATTCATCGGCCTTGGAACGCAACCGCCCCTGCCAGACTGGGGCCTGATGGTCGCCGAAGGGCGCGGGCTCATATTCAGTTCCTGGTGGATAGCCACCTTTCCGGGGCTGGCCATCTTTCTGGCCGTCCTGGGATTCAACCTCCTCGGAGATTCGCTGCGCGACCTCCTTGACCCCAGGCAGGTAAAGCGATGACACATGTACTTAGCATCCGCGACCTCAACGTCGAATTCACCGACCGGGGAAGGCTTACCAACCGCCCCGTCCGCGGGATAGACCTCGATGTTTCCGCCGGTGAAATCCTCGGCCTGGTGGGGGAAACGGGGTGCGGCAAGTCCCTGACAGGACTCGCAGCCTTGGGGATCCTTCCACGCGGTGCACGGCGCACGGGGCAAGTGACCATCGGCAACGATCCCTTACAGGCCTCGTCAGAACCAGGTGGCTCGGCGGCCATCGTATTCCAGAACCCCGGGACTGCTTTCAACCCCGTCTTCACGCTTGGCCGCCAACTCAGCGATGTCCTGGCCCGGCACCGGCATATCTCGAGGGCCGAAGGCAAAGCTGAAATCATACGTCACCTAAGCCTGGTCGGCCTTCCGGACCCTGAACGGGTCTACCGCAGCTATCCGCACCAATTGTCCGGCGGGATGCTGCAGCGGGCCATGATTGCCATGGCTCTGCTACGCCAGCCCCGGCTGTTGATCCTGGATGAGCCCACAACGGCTCTTGACGTTACTGTTGCCCGGCAAATTTTGGTCCTCATTGACGAACTCCGACACAAGTTCGGGTTCGGTGTGCTGCTCATCAGCCACAACCTTGGCATCATCCGCGATGTCTGTGACCGCGTGGCGGTCCTTTACGCAGGCAGGGTGATCGAAACCGGACCTGTGGAAGCGGTCATGAACAATCCACGCCACCCATATACCCGCGGCCTCTTGGGCGCCATCCCAGCAGGGCGAACCCACGGCCAGCGACTGAACGCTATTTCTGGAACAGTGCCGGGAAACCTCCTATCCCTCACCGGGTGCGCCTTCAGAAGCCGTTGCTCACATGCAGTCACCGACTGCTCGCTCACCGACCCGCTGCTCACCGAGACCGGGCCACACCAGGCAGTCGCCTGCCTCCAGGAAGGCGAACTATGACCAACGTTCTCACGCTCGAAAACATCGTCAAAACGTTCCCGCACCACAGACGAGTCTTCACCGCAGTCGACGACGTCTCCCTCAGCATCAAGGAAGGTACGGTCTACGGCCTTGTCGGAGAGTCCGGCTCCGGCAAAAGTACCCTCGCCCGCTGCGCCATGCAGCTGATGCGCCCAACATCCGGGCGAGCTGTCTTTGAAGGACATGACCTCGGCAAACTCGGACCCAAGGCACTGCGGACCATCCGTTCCCGGATGGGAATAGTACTTCAGAATCCAGTGGCATCATTGAATCCACGAATGACTATCGGCGCTTCAGTGGCAGAGCCCCTCCGGACCCACACTGCCCTGACAGGGCAGGCCCTCCAAGCAAGAATAAACAATCTGCTGGACGAGGTCGGGCTGGGAGCCGGGCACGCCCATCGGCTCCCGCACCAGCTCTCCGGAGGACAGTGCCAACGCGTCGGCATCGCACGCGCCCTGGCCACCTCTCCCCGTCTCCTGATCCTGGACGAACCCACCAGCGCCCTTGATGTTTCCGTCCAAGCCCAGATTCTGAACCTGCTCCAGGACCTGCAGCAACAAAAAGGGCTCACATATCTGCTCATCTCCCACGACCTGGACGTCGTCCGCTATCTCAGCGATGAGGTGGCTGTCATGAAGACCGGAAAGATCGTAGAAAGCGGACCAGCCGAACGGATCTTCACAGATCCACAGCACGACTACACCCGCAGACTCCTCGAGGCAGCCCCAGGGCGCGGCCGGCCCGAATTGGCAGACTCCCACGCCCTCCCCACCCTCACCACGCAAGGCAGCGACTAGACATGCTAGAGACAACAGCAAATGGTTCCCTTCTGACCAGCCCCGGCAAGATCGACCGCTATGCCGGCCAGGACTTCAATGAGCACGTCACCCTGGACAACTGGCAGGAAAGCCCATTCAATCGCTGGGGCTTCGCTCACATCAGCGAACTCATCACTACCGCAACGATCCGTCGAGGCAGAGCATCCGAGCCCTCTACTGGAAGTGAGTCAGCCACACCGGAACACGCGGAGAGGTGGCACAGCGTTGAGGAGTTCCTGGAATCCACGCACACAGATGCCATCGTCGTACTTCAACACGGGAAACTGGTCCTGGAACGCTATTTTGGCTCTTTCCAGCCGCACGACCGGCACGTCCTGATGTCTGTTTCCAAATCCGTCTGCGCGCTTACCATGGGTATTTTGGTGGGCCGGGGACTCATAGACACGCAACAGCCTGTCCACCACTACGTCCCGCCGCTGAAGGGAAGCGCCTACGGGAACGCGACGGTCCGCCAAGTACTCGACATGACCGCCGCAGTCCGGTACAGCGAGAACTACCTGGACGCGGCCGCTGAAGTCCAGCAGCAGGATAGGATCGCCGGCTGGCGCCCCAAGCTCGAAACAGACCCAGAGGACACTTACGAATTCCTCACACTCCTCCAAGCTGTCGGAGAACACGGCCGATCATTTCAGTACTGCTCAGCCGGTACAGACGTGCTGGCATGGATCATCGAGAACGTCACCGGCAAGCGATACGCCGAAGTCGTCTCCGACGAACTGTGGTCCCAGCTTGGGACACTCGATGATGCACTCATCACCACTGATTCCGGTGGTTTCGCATTTGCGAACGGAGGAATCGCCTGTACCGCACGAGACTTGGCCAAGATCGGACAGCTCATGCTGGACGAGGGGAAAGCCAGCGGGCAAACGGTCGTCCCATCATGGTGGATCAACGACACGATGCGCGGCGGAGACCCGCAACTGGCCAGAGGAACCGGCTACCAGAAAGTCCACCCCAACGGCTCCTACCGGAACCAGTGGTGGGTCCCCGGAGATAGCCGAGGCACGGTCTACGCTGCAGGCATCCACGGCCAATTCATTTGGATTGACCCCGTCAGCGACACGGTAATAGCGAAGTTTTCCTCTTGCCCGCAGCCGGTTGCACTCGAACTCAGCCGGGCACACGCCGCGGGCTTCAGGCAATTGATCAGCATCCTGGAATACACGAGCTGATTGAGGCGACCCCTCGGAGCGCAGGTCCTCAGCAATCCCCACTAAATAAAGGTCAAAGGATAAAAATCGCCTCCACGGGTAATCCGAAGCAGACCGCCGAAGCAGACCGCCGCCCGGCGGCCGTGCACCCAATTGCCGGCCTTCCGCTGCCCATCACAGAGCCAAACCGACTGCTGCAAATCCCGGTTTCCCACTCTGTTCGTTGCCTGCCCCTGTACTTCAGGGTTCGATTCCTTCTCCTGACAACGAACCACAACGGCTCAGACGCCACCTGACACTCCTAGCGGTCCTCCCCCTTTCCCCGACACATGGGCCCTTATCGGCACCGTGTAACAAAGGAGTGGTCATTCTCACCGGACGTGGCCTCGGGTTCCAGCGAAACCTGGGCAGCAGGTAGACGAACCCAAAGTGGTACGCGTCTTTGTCCTCGAGGACGGGCGCAACGCAGACAACTTCGGCGGCCTGGTGGCGGCCATTCCTCCCGAACACCTGACACTGGCCGCCCAGGCACTGGAAATTACCCGCAGCGGTACAAACACGGCCTCTTCCTGACGGTGAGCAGGGACCAGCCTGCCCACTCCAAACACAGTCGACAGTGCGCGCGTACTCGTAGCAGTCAACTGCGGCCATCGCATCTAAGGAATCAAAACCTGTACCCCGGAAGAGCACCAAACGATAGGGAATGCTTGGAAAGCGGAGGCGAGACATCTGGCACGCACGAAATGTGCCTACGAGAGGATTCAAAGTGCTATCGCAATCAACTTCCAACGCCCGCCTAGCGGGCAAAGTCGCGTTGGTCACAGGCGCTACTTCCGGTATCGGGGAAACAATCGCCCGCAGACTGGTAGCCGAAGGAGCCCAGGTGCTGGCAACCGGGCGGTCAATCGAGCGAGGGCGACGACTTGAAGCGGCACTCGGTTCCCATCTGCACTTCTATTCCACGGACATCAAAGACGAAGAATCAGGCAATGCCCTCACCTCCGCAGCAGTTTCACGCTTTGGTCGACTCGACGTGCTGGTCAACAACGCCGCGGTCGATCATACGGGAGACCTTCTGTTAGTTCCCGACAAGGAGATCCGAGAAGTCTTCGAAGTCAACACTTTCGCTGCCATCCGCCTTCTGCAAGCGGCCGCCCGAACCATGCAGGACACTGGCGGATCGATCATCAACATCACTTCACGTTTGGCCTCAATCGGAGTGCCCACCATGGGGATTTACAGCGCCAGCAAGGGAGCAATGCTGGCGCTGACGAAGGCTGCAGCCGTGGACCTAGCCCCCTACAACATCCGAGTAAACGCCGTTGCCCCAGGCATGACAAAGACACCGCTATACGACGAGTGGCTGGAAACGCATGCAGATCCAGCAGCGGCCGAAGCAAGGGTTGTTGACCAAATCCCCCTTAAACGGCTTGCACTTCCAAGCGACGTGGCCGGAGCCGTGGCATATCTGGCCTCGGATGAAGCCTCTTACATCACCGGCACCTCGTTGCCCATAGACGGCGGATACACAGCTCAATAGCCGCCACAAGAAAAGAGGATGACATGTCAACGCCTTCAGTCTCCGCCATTAACATTCCCTGGGCCGACGGCACTAGCCACGTGGACCAATCCAGAGGGCGGCTTCTTCCTATGGGTCACCTTCAACAACGCGATTGACACTTCAAAACTGTTCGAGGTTGCAGTTGCCCAAGGCGTAGCCTTCATCCCGGGTCGCGCCTTCTCGGTTTCCGGAAGTTTCGGCAATGCACTTCGACTTTGCTGCGCATCGCAAACCCCAGAAAGGATTGAGGTAGGGCACGCGCGCCTGGCAACGGTTCTCAAAGAACTCTGACGTTCCAGAGCAACGTGCTGGCGGACCGTATGAGGAACCATGCCGCCAGCAGCGCCGTCGTGGGCACGGACGCCGGAGCTGCGAGGTGACGGGGCCAAACTGGTGAAAAATGAGGACGAGCCCGCCGGCATTGGAACTCCAAGGCAGCCGAAGAGATTTCCCCAAGCCTGTTCGCTCCAATAACCACGTCAACCCACGGTCAGGGACAGCTGAACAATCGTGATGTCAGAAAGGAACACAATGAGGGCCCTTGCCAGGAAGGGAGCATTGCGCAGTGGCGCAAGCTATTTCTCCACGACCCACTGGGCGGCGCAGCACTATCGTGCCCAGGAATACAGCGTGGCCCTCTTGGGCGTGATGTACCCGTGTGCGGTCCAACACTGCCACGACGGCCCAGAACATTTGGAGCCCACGCTGCCACCCGAGATCCCCATCCGTCGACGGAGCACCGACCTCATCTTTTACTACCCCATCCATACCGATGTAGGCCGGATTTCTCAGCCAACCGGCGAACAAACACCGGTACCAGCACGCCACGAAAAGCCCGCCGGCGCGAAGCACGCAAGCCGTAGGGCTTCCATCGACGCCGTAGTCCGCGACCTGGCGGTGCTTCTCCTCCGGAAACGACCACAGTAAAACCGCCGCTGCATTTCCATGATCTAAGCGTGAGAAGGCTGCTCACCACGATTGATTCCCTTCGCCCACCGAGGACCAGGCCTTTTAGGAGTCCGATATCACCGATTACTCATGCCGCACATATGCAGCACGCCCTGTCAGGGTTAGCTACACCCCAGACTGACGTCAGGCGGCCAACCAAATATTGTCAGATTAGGGTCCAGCGGGCGTTTTCTGCACCCCACCGGTTACCGGTCTTGGATCTCAATCTGACAGAAGGAGGCGGAAACGCAGCGCCGGCGCAGCTGGATATCGCTGCCATCAACCACGAATTGGCACTGCTCTTCCCGTCCGTTGCTGTCAACGGACCGGATCCCGGCAGCCAGCAGTGCTCCAAGAACTGATGCATCGGCTGCCTCCGGGCATTCGCCGCGAGTTCCGCTCCTACCTGGCCGGGGCAGGCCTTGACGGGCCGCACTAGTGGACAGGGACGTCGCCGAGGCGATGACCGCCCCTTACCGCTGGCTCGCCCGCCGCATCGGCCCCGAGGCCTAGCCCTCACCGCTGCGAGGATGGGGGCCGCCGGCCGAGGTCCATGAGGAAATGACCGAACTCGACCGGGTCCGGGACTGGATCGTCAAAGGCAACCGCGAGGACCAGACCGTGCCCGGGCTCCTGCTGCGTGAAGGCGCCCAGCAGCTCGGCCTGATCCGCAAGATCAAAGGCAGGCTCGTCCGCGGCGAAGAGGCTGGGTGATGACCGCGCAGTTGTGGCTGTTCCTCGCCCGAGCCATTGGCCGGACCTGCTTGGGCACCTCAGGCCGCACCTCAAGCTGTCCTCGCCGCCCGGAACTTGGACGGAAGCGCCCGTGCACTGCCCCGGAGTCCTTAATGGCCGTGCGCGCCGCGGTCGTCCCTCCGCACGGTTGCGCCCTGTTCAGGTTGATCTGTTGTTATCCAGGTCACATTGCGTCTATCGTTGTCGAGGGCCACAGCGCGGTGGCCCGTTTTAGAGCGGAGAAGTGTGTGAACGAGAAGCTGCGGGTGCTGGTCCGTGTGGACCTCGATGGCGCCAAGGCCCACGTCAAGGTCCAGGGCCACGTGACGGTTCAGAACCTCAATGGCCTCTACGGCGTGGTCCAGCGCGCCAGCTCGCTCGCCTCAGGACTGTCGCTGGAACTCGATGTGACGCGCGCACAGACTGACTCCGACGCCATGGGAGAGCTTCGTGCGTGCGCAAAGTCGCATCACCTGCCGGTGCACGTCGACCCTCGCCAGCACGACTACCAGATCAGCCTCCTGACGCAGAACACCGCGGTGTCCGCGGCCCTGTCGCCAGTCCTGGCAGCCTGACCTGCAGCACTGGCTACTGGGGCTGGCCGTGCCCTTGGCTCACAGCCTGGCCTGCGTGCCTGAATCTGATGTCAGCGCAGGGCGCGCGGAGCATGGGTGCGAGAGAGCGCGTTGAACTTGAAGCATCGCTCCTTTGCGCGACCGGATAGCTTGCGGCATGTCTTATCCCGCGCACTCGATGCAGTACGGGTGGCCGTCCCGTTCTCGCGCGAGCTGGGACCGGTGCCGGACCAGGAAGCAGGAGTAGCAGGTGAACTCGTCCTTGGCCTGGGGAATGACCTGGACGATGAGTTCCTCGGCAACGAACTCCCCGCCGGGGGTCATGGCCTCATCCAGTGCGTCGGTCTCGTCCAGTTCGCGGATGACGCTGCGGGCATCTGGTGCGCTGGCGGACTGCAGCGCTTCCAGGGACCTGTCCTGGGATTCCTTGACGTCGGAACGTACTTCGTCGTAATCAGTAGCCACTGAGGTGTTTCTCTTTCTGGTGTTCTTCTCTGACGGAACTGCAACATACACCATCGCCCGGGTATTCCCTTTGCCGGGAGACTGGCCGACCGGGTCCGGGCGCCCGGCGGAACGCCGGTTGGCGGAGAGGATGCCGATGGCTTCGCTGCGCCGGTCACGTTGGAGTCCATCGCCGATCAGGCCGGCGTAGAAGTTGGGTTTGACGGTGTTACGGGCAGCAGCGCAAGACCGGGGTGCCCCGGCATTGAGCTTGCCGGTCGCAGGCTCGATGGCGCAGTGGCCGGCCATCTGCACTCCGGGTGGCCCTGCCTGACCGCATGGCGGTAGGGGTGGCAGCGCGGGGTCCAGTCGGGGGGATCGATGTGCGTGGGTGCACCGGTGCATCCGGACCGGCAGTGCCCGCCGGTGTTGGGCGGAGAGTCTTGACTTACTCTCCCTCCGGCGAGACCCTGCAGGGATCCGGCAAGTTCCATCGACGAAGGACACCGCCATGCCCGCGGCAAACCACGAAAACGTCGGCGAGGACCTCTCACAGGTCGCTGAACTCGCTGCGCAGCTCCGGGTGGATTCCATCCGGTCCAGCACGTCCGCCGGATCCGGCCATCCGACGTCGAGCATGTCGGCCGCAGACTTGCTGGCTGTCCTGGTCAGCCGTCATCTGCGCTACGACTGGGACAACCCGGATCTGGACACGAACGATCACCTGATCTTCTCCAAAGGCCATGCCTCTCCCCTGCTGTATTCGGTCTTCAAGGCCGTCGGCGTCGTCTCCGATGATGAGCTCATGACCGGCTACCGCCGGTTCGGCCAGCGCCTGCAGGGACATCCGACGCCGGCACTGCCATGGGTAGATTTCGCGACGGGCTCGCTGGGGCAGGGACTTCCGGACGGCGTCGGAGTGGCCCTCGCCGGGAAATACCTGGATCGGCTCCCCTACCGGGTGTGGGTGCTGTGTGGCGACAGCGAAATGGCGGAAGGCTCCATTTGGGAAGCCCTGGACAAGGCCTCCCACTATGGCCTGACCAACCTGGTCACCGTCGTCGACGTAAACCGGCTGGGACAGCGGGGCGAGACCGAACTCGGCTGGGACATGGAGTCCTATGCCCGCCGGGTCCAGGCTTTCGGCGCCCAGGCCATCGTCATCGACGGCCACGATCTCAGCGCCATCGACGAGGCTTTTTCCACTGCGGCAGAAGCACCTGAAGGCAAGCCCGTTGTCATCCTCGCCAAGACCATCAAGGCCAAAGGCTTCGCCGAGATCGAAGACAGCCCGGATTGGCATGGAAAACCCTTACCGCCCGACATGGCCGAGAAGGCTATTGCAGAACTCGGCGGTCCAAGGACCCTGACATTGCGGGGCCCTCTTCCGGAAGAAGGGTCAAAGGCACGCATCGACGCTCCCGGCGCAACCTTCCCCAGCTACACAGTGGGCGAGAAGGTCGCTACGCGAAAGGCTTACGGCGACGCTTTGGCAGCACTCGGCGGCATCGATCCCGCCGTTGTTGCCCTGGACGGCGAGGTCAGCAATTCCACCCATGCGGACCAATTCGCGAAGGCATTTCCCGGCCGGTTCTTCGAGATGTACATCGCCGAGCAGCAGCTCATCGCCGCCGCCACGGGACTGAGCAGCCGGGGATATAAAGCCTTCGCCTCGACTTTCGCGGCCTTCCTCACCCGCGCCTACGACTTCATCCGCATGGGGTCCATCTCGAGCGCCGATCTTCGCCTGTGCGGTTCGCACTCCGGCGTCGAGATTGGCGCCGATGGTCCATCCCAGATGGCGCTGGAGGACCTGGCGATGTTCCGGGCCGTGCATGGTTCGACCGTCCTGTACCCTGCGGACGCGACCAGCACGGCCGCCCTGGTGCAGCGCATGGCGGAAACTTCCGGCATCAGCTATCTCCGGACCACCCGCGGCACCTACCCCGTCCTGTACAGCGCCTCCGAGCAGTTCCCGGTCGGCGGTTCCAAGCTCCTGCGGTCCTCCGGCAACGACGACGTTACCCTCGTCGGGGCAGGGGTCACCCTTCATGAAGCGCTTAAGGCAGCAGACATCCTCGACGCGGACGGAATCCGGGCCCGCGTCGTTGACTGTTACTCCCTCAAGCCCATAGACGCAGAAACACTGCTCACCGCCGCCGGCGAGACACAGGGCCGCGTCATCATCGCCGAAGACCACCGCATCGAGGGAGGCCTGGGATCAGCGGTCAAGGATGCCCTGCTCACGGCACCGCCGAGTGACCTGTCCATCACGCACCTCGCCGTGCACGGCATGCCCGGGTCCGGAACCGGGCAGGAGCTCCTCGCCTGGGCAGGCATCGACGCCGAACATATCGCCGAGGCCGCCCGGCGCCTGGTCGGGCCAAACGCGCGCCGGTCGTCATGGCGCGGCTCCCCGGGACCCACATAGACCCACGACAGGCCTCTCTCCCCGACTCTCGGCACCAAGCCGGGCGCGCGCGATGGCCTCATAGAACTCCTCACCAGGCGAGCCGACGGGCTTGCGAAACTGGGTTGCCTCCTCTACGAAGTAGGGATTAACGATGCCCAACCTGACACGGTGTTCGTTGCCGAGTTGTGGATATCCGAGAGCGCCCACCGGGCCTCCTTGAAACTGGACTCGATCCGGAGCAGCATTGCCGAAGCGATGCCGCTGCTGTCAGGATCGATGAGCAGCCAGGGTTTCGAAGTCGTCGGATCTCCACTGCACGATTGAGGTTCCGCTTACGAATACCGCTTCCTAACCAAAACAACTCCCCCGTAAGCCGCTTCTCCACCGCGAGGAATCCGGAACAGTAATGGTCGCGCTATTGACTCGTCCTGAGGAGCCACAGCACACGGCCCTTCGGGCAGCCTTGTGAAGGCTTCCCAATACGCACGCCGCTAAAACGCCGGCACGGGATTTCGGTGCTCCTGGCGACGCGGCTGTTGTGATCGTTCAAGGGTGTCGCGAAGGATGGCGGGCCGCCGCTGGTGCGTGACTGCGGTGGTTGGCCCTAAGCGGCGGACCGCCCGGAATTTCCAGGTTCGATGACTCTGGGAACATGAGTTACCGGACGACTGTATTGGGGGATCCAGCCGCCCGGGCTCACTGCAAGGTTACTCCGTTTCGTCGGTGAATAGGGCGAAGATGGTCTGCCCAACGTCGCTACCGTGCAGCCCCAGCAGTTAGGCGTCGAAGTACGTCCGGACTGTCGGGTCTTGTGAAAGAGAGGCGACCACTGATGCGGCGATGTCCCGGAGTTTGACGTTTGTGCAAGGGCTGCCCCCTGCCGCAGCTTACGCGCCGCTGCCAAGTCCCGATCACTGTTGGGCCACGGACCATGGCAGCCCTGGCGCTTGGCAGACCCTGGATCTGCCTCGCCGTGCTAGGCCCGCCCCCAAAGTGTCCGTTGAGGGATCCCTCGACGGGCGCCTTGTGGGTGGCGAGTTCGGAGCCGTGGGGATCGGTTTTCGCGAATGCTCACGCTCCTTTTGCTGGCGTGAGCTGGATCAGCTTCGCGAGTTCGTACGCCGTGTGGCGGTCATCTTCGTTGGCGACGAAGACCCGACCGATCAGCAGGGCGGCGTGGTGGGGCACGTCGATCCGTGTCATGCCGTGTGGCGTATCCTCGCCATTTGGGTTCGCAGAGGAGGAAGTCGCCGATAGCGGTTCCAGTGGTGCGTTTGCCCACGTAGGCAAAGTTGGCGCCGCTGGTCGGGTCGGTGAACTGCACGCTGTAATAGCGTTGTTCCATCTCGGGCACGTGCAGCACTTGTGGTCCGGCGTTGACATCCAACCAGCCGCCAAAGTACAGGACGTCGTCGGTGCCGGTCGCGATGACACTGCCGGACAAAGCGGACTGAGACGGGCTCTCCGGCACGGCATAAATCGTGTTCACAGGGATCGGTCCGCCACCCAGCCCGCGCCGGACAAATATTCGTTTGAAGCCGCCCACTGTGATCCGCGGCCAGAAGTAGATGAAGACGAACGTACCGATCATCCAGATGGCCACAGTTGTCGCCACCAGCAGAATGATCGAGCCCAAGCCGCCGGCCGCGATTCGCCGGTAGGTGACCCACGCGAAGATTGCCAGGATGGCGATCGTCACCGGAGTGGCGTATTTCAGGATCAGGCGATTCATGACTGCACCTGGACGAGCGGCGGAACCTCGTACCCGCCGTCTACGATGGCCGGTCCGGGTAGATAGGCGCGGAGCATGAGCTTGAACCGGCCGGGCGGTGTCGCTACCCAGTTCTGCGCCGCACCCGATGGCTGATTCGGTTGGAGCAGAATGTCGACTGAGCCGTCGGCGTTCGTCACGAGACCAGAGTGGTCGTTCACGCTTGCCCGCCCGGTTGGGGCGTTGACCATATAGCCGACGGTGTCCGTCGCGGTAAGCGACCAGAAGGCATCATTCGGTGGAAGCTGACCTACCGAGAAATGAAGGCGATACGCATGCTCCCCACTGAGACGCTTCCCCGCGTCATCGCTGGTCGTTGTCCAGTAGGCGGCCTCTTCGAACACGTTGACAACCGGGAGCGCCTTCTGCAAGGCCGCACGAACGAGTAGTCCGTTGCCTGGATGGCCAGCATTGCGAATCGCGCTCCAGCCATTGACGCTCTTCGTCTCCGTCTTCGCCACGGCGTTCAAGACCAGGACGGTGGTCAGGTACGCGAAGGTTAGGCCCATGATCAGACCCTGCACTATGCCGGAACCCGCGACCCAGGCAAGGAAGCCGCTCACGATGACATCCGCATCACAGCACGACAACGGTAACCACCGCGTCGACGATGACGCCAATGGTCCGCCCACCCTCCAACGAACTGGGATGCCAGCCCGGGTTGGACTCGTTTGGTCGGAACCAAGGCTTCCGCGCTTTAACATCCATGAGTGAAACCTAGCCTGATTCCCACCGCATGAGAGACCAAAGGGCCAGGGCTACGCACGCGTCGTTAGGGCCTCCAGCAACCATGCGACCCGCGCCCGTTAGCCGGTCCCCCACCGCGACACCGTCCGCCCGCACTGGCGCTGCGAGAAATCAGATACAGATACTGGAAACTTGGATTCGCGCATGCCCCGCCCGCAAAACTGTCCCGCTCAGGTTGGACAATCGCGACAGTTGCACCCCTGCCCGCGCAGATCATCGGGCTACGCCCGGATCTCCACCAACGAACAGGACCTGACAGCGCCACGCAATGCGCTTTTTGGCTGGGTGTCCCCAGGGGGCCCGATCTATTTCGACAATGGCTGACCGACAGGAAAAAGAAACGGCCAGGACCAAGCGAAAGCCGTGGCGGCTGTTCGAGCCGGCGACGCCCCTTGTCGTCACCAAACGCGATAGGTTGGCCCGGCTCCTGCCCGCTGCTCGAGAACATTGCCGAGGACACAACGAAAATTTCCCTGGAGTTCTGGCTGCCGACAGGGATGACTATAGAGTTTTTGATCCCGAAGTCGCAGCAGGTCATGCAGTTCCAAGCGCTCCCGGCCATGAAGGAGTAAGCAGCAACACCGCTGTCCAAGGCAAGAGAGGAGCCGCCAGACCGCAACGGGCATCAACAAAAATGGGCCCCCGGAGGGGCCCATAAAAGGAGATTTGTACACACTCAGCGGCCCACAAGCCCCTGAACAGGGAAAACACTTGCCCGAGGTGGGACTCGAACCGCGTTCCCTCCCCGCAAACACTGGACTCCCGCAAAAACATGCGTAAACCGGCCCGATCCGTCCTATCTACAGCCGATCCGACGCCCAAAGTGTGTACTTTGTACACACCCCCAATATCCGATGTACACACCCATATCCGCGGCTACAAACGTCTCAGACCAACGACCGCGCTTCTCATTGACGGAGTGGTCGCGACCTCTCACAATTCTCATCCCCCCACCGCTCTCATCCCCCACGGCGCCATCATGAACCCAGCGTGCGCATGCAAATGACAGCTACGCGTCGGCCCACGACAAGGTTATGACCTGCATACGTCGGTTCCTTAAGAGGCCCCGGACGCCAAGCCAGCGCTGCTCGATGCCGCCAGGGCGAACGCCCTCGACCTACTTTAGGCAGCCGCCGGCCTGTCGACGGTGTGCACTTAGCACAAGGCGAATGTCCCCCCGTTGACAGGCGCAGCCCGGCATCTTAAATTTTCTATGTACCCGAAGCCGGGACGGTTTTGCTTCACCCCTTGATAGCTGTGCCAGTTGAGCGGCTACGCCGCGGACGCAGGAGGCCAAGATGTTGAAGTCACCGCTACACGAATTCGTCAATGACTGCATCGCCCGGAACCAGGACGCTGACGGACTCACCCAGGAAGAGCTGTACGGTCTATACCTGAGCTGGTGCTCCCTCCGGGGAACCACACCCGCTCCAGCCAGAAGTTTCAGAGCCGGGCTGCGCGCAGCGAACATCCAGCCCGACCACCCGGGCGGCCTGTGCACCGGGCTGGCGATGATTGGCCCCGCTGCCTGCGATTACATCGTCCACCGGGAACTTCCCCTCGCACCGCTCCCCCAGGGATTCCAAACCAAGGGTGCCGACGCCGACCGGACCACCCCGATCGGCCGGGGACCGGCGAAAGAAAACGGCCCGGCATCGGCTCCGGCTGCCTAGACCCCGGGCCGTTTCCTCGATCCGTGGGGGAACACTTGCGCTCCCAGGCGTTGCAAAATTGTGCCTTTTGCCCAGAAAGATCGTGTGCGACGATGCGGTCATGAACGAACACACCGAACCCGGGCCGGCACTACGCGCTGCCCCGTGGACGCGCCGCGAGGACCTGACCACACACCAGATGCGCACCATCGGGCAACGGCGCGCGGCCGCTGAGGAAAAGCTCGCACGCCATCTCAAGCAAGCACACCACTCGTCCGGAGAAAACCCTCCGGCCACGGAAAAATCTCCTGACGTCTAACCGGCCACATCAGCCCCGCCCTACGCCGCACCGGACCGGGCCGGCGTCGGGTGCAGGCCGCACGCAACCCGAACCGAATCCGTGCGAGCCCCTTTCGGGGAACGCCGCGGGCAAATTGGCAGACCGGCCAGGGGGCAGAATCAGCATTTCCACTCGCAGAAAAACAAGGGAGACTCTCATGCTGCTTTGGATAGCCATCATTATCGCTGTTCTCTGGCTTCTCGGCTTGCTCGGAGGCATCGGCGGTGGGCTCATTCACCTGCTTCTGGTAATTGCCGTGGTCGTCCTGATCTTCCACTTCCTCCGCGGCAGGTCCCGCGTGTAGTCCCGCGTGTGAATAGGAACTATGTTCCCGCCGCCGCCGAGTTGTCGGACAGTCGGCAGGTGCCGGAAGAGCATCCATGATGCCCAGCCAGTCAACGCGCCGGGACAAAACTGCCGACGGGTGTTTGCCCCGCCGGTCTCCTGGGAACACAGACATTGAGTGAAGGACTCCCATCCGTAGATCCCGGTCACCTGATGCCCGGCAAATCTCGTTGAACGGCCGGCAGGAAGCGGACCGCAGGATCGCTGAACGGCGGGCTGGACGGACGATGCGGCTCCATCAGCTGGTGGGGCATTAGGCCGCAGGCCGATGGCATAGTTGTTGCATTCGAAACGGAAGGCGGTCCGAATCCTATCCATTCCAGGTGCTTTTTGACTGCGCTGGAGGGAGATGTGATGCCCGGCCGCACGCCGGTTGAGGAGAGCCCGCGGCCGGAGTCTTTGGATCTTCGGCCGAGCCGGGGTTGGCATTTCGGGGCTTTTCTCAATGTCCCTGTTCGGGCTGAGAACAGCCTGAGAGCCGTCCCTCCACGGTCCCGCATCCCACCGGCCGGACCGGGGCCATCAGCAAGCCCGCTTAGGTGGTTGGCCCCGGCGAGTTCCAACGCCACACTCGGGCCAACCACCGCCGCGCGGCCCCCCACTGCGGGCGCACGGCCACGGCACGAAAACCTACCTCCGCACCCGCCGCGCGGCAAGAGCCCGAGGCCCACAAAATCAGAGTGCCCCCGCTGTGTCTACGCAGGGAGAGCCCGCAGCTAGTGTTGACGAGAACGAGGCAAATAGAATCTGGCTGGAGGTCACCGCTGCATGAGCGAACCTTCAACGTTGGGTTTTACCCTGACGCTCCCGCCACACTTCGAGTGGCGCTGCTGTCCTCCTGGCCGGGATCATCACCATGAGCGCGCTACTGGCCTTGGCCGGAGTCACCGCTGCACTGCCGGGACATTCCCGTCCATGGCTCGGCTCCTGTCATAGTCCCCTCCATCCGGAAAATGTGCGGCGGGCTGGCTGTGGAGTCCCGCGCCCGAGAGGCTTCACAGGGCTTACTCAGGGGCTACAGAGACAATGTTGATTCTGGTGTGGAACAGTAGACGCCACTTGGCACCTGGCCCATCGGGAGCCGGGCCAGAGAGAAAGCCGGAACCGATGAGCCGGAATACCTTCGAATTTCTGGGGCTGGACCGCGCGGCACGACCCGCCTCGCTGATTCTTGCAGCCATCCTCGCCGTGGCGGCTACGGCCTGTGAGCCCACCCCGCCAGGAGGCGGGCCATCGCCGGGCAAGGGCAAGACAACGGCCGCCCCCGGCACTCCTACGACAACCCCCTCCCCACAACCCACACAGGCCTCGGGGAAGCCCGGCCACGTCTTCGTGATCAACTTGGAGAACCACGACTACAACGACGTCTGGGGCGCCGAATCGGCGGCCACCTACTTATCGAAGACCCTGCGCCCACAGGGCGTGCTGCTCTCCCAGTACTACGGGACAGACCACAACTCCCTCCCCGACTACCTGGCCCAGATTTCCGGGCAGGGCTCGAACGCCATGACGCGCGCCGATTGCCCTGTATATGCCGAGTTCCAATAAACCGGGACATCCGAGGCGGGCCAGGTGCAGGGTACCGGCTGTGTGTACCCGGCCTCGGTTCCCACCCTTGCAGGCCAGCTCAGTTCCGCCGGCAAGACCTGGAAAGGCTACATGGAGGACATGGGCGCTCCCTGCCAGCATCCCGAGCCCGGCTCCACGGACGATCACAACAAGGCGAAGGCGGGCGACCAATACGCAACGCGCCACAACCCGTTCGTGTATTTTGACGAAATCACATCGTCTCCGGACTGCCCGAACAACGTGGTGGACTACACCCACTTCGCTGATGACCTGAAGTCCACGGACACGACACCGAACCTTTCCTACATCACACCCAACCTGTGCAACGACGGACACGACACACCGTGCATCGACGGGAGGCCCGGCGGTCTCGAAAGCGCCGACAGGTGGCTGCAGCACCAGGTCCCTGCCATCCTGGACTCCCCAGCCTACAAACAGGACGGGATGCTGGTCATCACCTTCGACGAAACCGAAGCCAAGACCTCCGGTCCGTCGGGAGTCGCCGGAGGCACAGCGGGCGGGCGCGTCGGCGCGCTGGTGATCTCGCCGTTCACCAAGGGGAGAACGACGTCGGACACGATGTACAACCACTACAGCCTGCTTGCCAGCATCGAAGACATCTTTTCAGTACCCAGGCTCGGATACGCCGGGGCCGCCGGCCTGAACAGCTTCGGCCCGGATGTCTTCAACGCCCGGTAATCGCCCGTGTCACTTAATTTCCCAGCATTGCCGCTCCCCAATGCAGGGCTCCCACATGGCAAGAAAAACCGCAGTTTCAAATCCTACTGTTGCGTTGTGGCACAGCAGCCCACTAAGGGGCATGTCACAACGTCATTTCTCCTCAGAATGACGAAGGGCACCCCAGAGACCGGCGCCAACTTCCTGGCCTCCGCGGAATCCAGCTTCGTCGCGGGCGAGACCCCTCAACGTCAACGGGGGCGGCCCCACTCCGTGACCCCTTGGCGGATCTAAACATAGCGGCCGCAGTGCCGAGGGGCTGACCCAGCGGGCCCCTATTCGTCGTGGCCCTGGTCCCGGCTCATCGCGTCTTCGGCCGGGGGCGTCTCTCCCGGAGGGACTCCCCCGCCTGGCTCCAGCCCCATGATCTTGCCGCTGAGCGGATCCGGGTTGGCCGAGGCAGCCGGCTCGGCGGCCGGCTCACCCCTCGTGCCCGGATGCGCTAGATGCTCCCCGTTGTTCCCCGACTGCAGTGGCTCCGGGTTGGCCGGGTCACTTTCGGGATGATAGGCGCTCATGATTGTCCCTTTCCTCGTGTGGCGGCTCTGGACTATTTGTAAGCATGCTGATAATCCTGGAACCGTCAATGGCGGGGAACCCGAAGCACTTAAGCGATGTGAGGAGCAAACCGATGGGAATTGGTGACAGCATCAAAAGAGCCGCAGAAAACGCCATGGAAGACCTGGGCGGGACCTCTATGTCGAAGGATGACGGGCATGTGCCCGAGCCGGGGGCGCCCGACGAGGACATCCGGGTTCACTCGTCCATCAGCGAAGGGTCCAACGCCATGGACGACGCCAAGGAGACATCCCGCCGCAGCAACGACCAGCAGCAGCTAACGGACGAAAACGCGGGCCCCGGCGGCGAGGGGAAAACCGGCGACCTCGCGGCTTCGGATGCAGACAGTGCGGTCCGTGAGGTTCCGCGGGACGTGCCGGGCCCGGCAGGCCTTCCCGGCGCGGACCCGGACGCGCTCCGCGCTGACCCATCAGAGGGTGACGAGGATCCCTCCAAGGAAATGGGCCGAAGCTGAAGGGCACCCTCCCGGACCTGAACGTAGAGAGCGTAGTGACATGGTCGAGCGGATAGCCAGTCGCTTATTGCTCGCTGGGCGAACTATATGTTGTCCGGCCCCGCGCCTCAGGGGATTCGTTGTCCTGTTCCTCGGCCGGGCCCGAGGACTTGATCGCATCCTCGGTGCTGCCAGGGACACCGGGCAGATTACCGTTGCCACTGTCCAGGGCTTCGGTTCCCGCTCCGGCACCCGGGTGGTCCGTCGCCGTTGTGCCTTCGTCCTCCCGTGGGTCCCTCGGGATATGACGGGTTCCGTCCCGCCCGCCATCAGGCACGTCGTCGCCAGGCTGGCTAGGTTCGTTGCTCATGACTTCTTAGCTCCTTCCGGAGGCATCGTCCCTCTCACGCTAACAATTGATTGCCTTGAAGGTAAGGGCCGGGCCGGGTTCACCCGGCCACGGGCCCGGCCACCAACGCCTCCCGGAAAGGAATTGAGATGACCTCCGCCTACTTTGCCCGGTTCCTCAGCGAAGCTCTCGCCACCGGCCGCGAGTCCGACGACGGACTGGGCAAGGACGAACTGTACGGCCTCTACACCCGCTGGTGCCTGACAACCAGGACCGGCCACAGCTCGCCCCGTCCCTCCGGGCGGGATTGAAGGAACACCGGATCAACCCAGTGGACAACCGCCTGACGTGACCGGACCGGCCGCCACGGACTACATCCTGGCCAGCTCGCCCGACTTGGCCCAATCGGAACCGCCACCCGGTTCGCCTGAAGCGGTTCCCGCCGGGCTCCGCCGCCCGGCGGGAACCGGCGCCTGCCTCGGCTAGCTGCTCGACACACCGGGCGCCGGCCATTGGGTTGGCCCCATGACTGAGATTCCAGACGAAGACACGGGCCGCCGAGGACGACGCGGCCAGGGATTCACTGGCAGGGAGTTGGACATCGACGACACACACCAGGGTCGAACCGGTGTTGACACCATGGACTCCCTCAGCTGGTCACGGCTTTGGGGCAGGCGCGAGTCTAGTCCGGCAAGTGTCCAGCAGCAATGTCTCCAGGGCCTGAATTTGGGCCGCCGCGCGGTTACTTAGCTGTTCCATGCGGTCCGGGTCGATGCGCTTGTCTTCACGTGACAGCACACGAAGTGTCTTCCAGAGCAGTAGCTTTCCGGTGACGGCTGAGATCAGCGACTCAAGCTCGAGTTGCCCTTTGGCTCCCTCGATGGAATGCAGCGGGTTGAGCGGATCGAGGGCGGCAACCTGCGCCCCGGCCCAGGCAACGGGCTTCTTGTAGGCAGGCATGCTCGAATGAAGTTGTTCGCAGATTTCTTCCAGCGCCCGTTTGTCTTCACTCACCTCGGCTGCGAGCCCGCCGACTTCGCCGGCATGGGACGTGTCCCGCCAGGACTTGGCGGCCTGCTCGAAGAGACGCTCCCCCGCGCTGGCGGCGGTCAGATGGCTGTGCAAGTATGCAGACAAGGAATGGCTGGCAGCTGTATCTTCGGAATCGGCGCTCTTCTTCATCGCAATTTCCCCTTTGTGATCGTACTGATGGTCGTCTGCGGACCGGCTGTTTGCCCGGCATGGTCGGGGGATTTGCTGCGGGGTGTGCCGTCGAAGCTGCGGATCCGGTCCACCACCGCAGTGGTGGACTGTTCAGGAACGTAGTCCAGGATCGCCACCCGGCCGCCATAGCGCTCCACGACGGAGGTTTCTGCCAGCATTTCGGGGCTGTAGTCGCCGCCCTTTGCATAGATCTCCGGACGGATCCTCTTGAGCAGGGGAATGGGCGTGGGAGTGTCGAAAACTGTGACATAGTCCACGCAGCTAAGGGCGGCAATCACAGCGGCACGGTCTGTGATGGTGTTAATGGGCCGTCCGGGCCCCTTCAACCGGCTGACGGATTCGTCGCTGTTCAGAGCCACCACCAGGACATCGCCCAACTGTTTGGCTTGATTGAGGTAACGGGTGTGGCCGCGGTGCAGGACGTCGAAGCACCCGTTGGTGAGAACCACGCGGCGTCCCTCCTCACGGTGCCGGCGCACTTGCCGGGCGAGTTCGTCGGCGTCGAGGGCGGCGCCGGTGAACCCCTCAAGGTGGCGGCTGAGATCCTCAGTACTGCACACCGAAGTTCCCGGACGGTGCACCGCAACGTCGGCGGCGGCCTGGGCAAGATCAACGCTGGTGGTCAGCGGCAGTGACGCCGCCCGGGCAACCGTCAGCGCGGCAACGAAAGTGTCGCCTGCGCCGGATGCTTGCGCCTCTTGGACGGGACGTGCCCACGTCCGGTGGACTTCCCCGGATTTGGGCAACAGAACCGTCCCTTCGCGGTCCAGCGTCACAACCACCGCCTGCGCGCCGGCCGCTTCCAGCAGCTCGTTGCGGTGATCGACGACGGCGGCCGCCCGCTCGGGTCCGGCGGTGAGCTTAACGCCGAGCATGGCGGCAGCTTCCAGGGCGTTCGGGGTGGCCAGGTCCGGTTTCAGTCCGGCCCAGGCACGTGGCTGATGTGCGTCCACGACCAGCAGAAGATTCGAGCGTCCCGGCAGCACGTCAAACAGGGCGCTCCGTACCGCTCCGCTAAGCGCCCCGGCTCCGTAGTCACACAGGACCAATGTGTCCTGGTCTTGCAGCAATTGAGGGATGCATTGTGCCAGTCGGCTCAAGGCCTCCGCCGGGGTCTCACCTGCGACTTCGTCGAGCCGGAGCAGAATTTGGCCGCCGCTGCTGATCCGGATTTTGGTGGTTGTGGTCAGACCGGCCACCTGGTCCACGTAGGTGGCGTCCACGCCACTGTCCCCTAATTGGCGGAGCAGCTCGGCCGAGGCATCATCGCGCCCCGTTAGCCCTGCCAGTCGTACCTTGGCCCCGAGGGCGGTCAGGTTCATGGCGGTGTTGGCGGCGCCGCCCGGAGAGAATTTCCGCTGGCCGACTTCCACGACCGGGGCCGGCGCCTCACGACAGAGCCGGTCAATGGATCCCGACCACCAGCCGTCGAGCATCAAATCGCCGATGACGGTGATGGAAGGCTCAGCCGCCGCCAGCCGTCGGGGCAGCCAGCCGGTCAGGCCGCGCTGGTCCGAGAGGCCGCCCCGGCGCTCGTCGCCATCCTGCGGGCGCGGGCGGGTCACGGCTTCACCCCGCAGTGTCTGATCTGCACGATCGCTGGCATGTTGTTCCTTTCCGGCGGCCCTGTGGTTCGAATGCAAACTGCCCCGTCACGGTCCGGGCGGGAGATCACTCCTACGTAGACCCATACCCTCGTGCCGGGGCATCTACACCCTGCAGCCACGGACAGTTTCAGGTTCCCGAACATCCAGTGCCGGTCCGCGGAAACCGGACCATTGCTTGCGGGGCGAAATGTAGCCAAAGGTTGCGTCCGGGATTTATGGTGGCCCCACACATGTGCACCGGACGGACAGGACAGGACGGGTGGTGGCGGACCTCAGGGCGGAATTCGGCGGAGCTGACATAGCAGGCTGGGGCGTCGGGCCGGTGCTGGAAAAATTTCCGAAGGTCTCGCGGATCGCGGTCCTGYGGGGCGGCGGGCTGGGTGATCTGCTGTTTGCCCTGCCGGCAGTGTCGGCGCTCGTCGCGGCGTACCCCGGGGCAAGTGTCACGATGCTGGGGACCCCCGTCCACACTGAACTGCTGGGGGGCACCCTGGGGCCGGTCAGAGACGTCCGGGTGCTGCCCATAGTGGAAGGCTTGAGGCCCGGCAGGGAAGAACCCGCAGCCACCGACGCCTTCCTGGCCTCCATGCGGGACGAGGAGTTCGATCTCGCGGTTCAGCTTCATGGCGGCGGCCGCTACTCCAATCCGTTCCTCCTGCGCTTGGGGGCCCGCCACACCGTGGGAACGCGGACGCCCGACGCTACGCCACTGGAGCGTAGCGTCCCCTACGCCTATTACCAGCACGAGCCGCTTCGGGGGCTGGAGGTGGCGGGACTGGCCGGCGCTCCCCCGGTTGACCTGGAAGCCAGGCTGCGGCCACAGGACCAGCACCTGTCCAAGGTCAAGGAATTCCTTGATCGCCTCCGCGACAGCGCGGCAACCCCTGTTGTGGCTGTCCATCCCGGCGCCATGGATCCCCGCCGGCGCTGGCCGGCGGAGAGGTTCGGCGAGGTGGCGGCGGCCTGCGCCGCCGATGGCTGCCGTGTGGTGGTAGTAGGCACCGCGGACGAACGGCAACTCGCTGCCGGGGTCGTGACGGCGGCCGGCTCAGACCGGGTCATCTCACTGGCCGGCACACTCAGCCTGGGCGCCTTGGCGGCGTTGTTGGAGAGCTGTGCTGTGTTGCTGGGCAATGACAGCGGCCCCCGCCATCTGGCCCAGGCCCTGGGGACGCCGACGGTGGGCTTGTACTGGGTTGGCAACCTGATCAACGCAGGGCCGCTGGGCCGAAGCCTGCACCGCATCCATCTGTCATGGGTGACGCGGTGCCCGCAATGCGGCGCCGACCTCACCCAGGTGGGATGGACGGCGCCGCGCTGCGGGCACGATACCTCCCTCCTGGCGGGAATCAGTCCGGCGGATGTTTACGCGGACGTGCGGTGGTTCACGGCCAGGACTCCTCTTGCGCATGGCAGATGAGCAACTCGCGGACTTCACAGCCCGGAGGCTGGGAAAGTGCAAACATCACGGCCTGCGCCACCCTGGCCGGATCGTTCAGGCGCGAACCGTCCTGCGGCTTGTACTTCTCGGCCCGGTCGTCGAAGAACCGGGTATTCATCCCGCCCGGGATCAGCGTGGTCACGCCGATCTCTGCACCCGTCTCCGCGGCAAGCGCCTGGCTGAATCCGATGACGCCGAACTTGGACGCGCAGTATGCCGAAGCCTCCGGCAGCGCCCGCAACCCCAACGTCGAGGCCACCGTGACAACCCGGCCGCGGGAGGATTTCAGGTACGGCAGGGCCGCCCGCACCACCGAGACTGTACCGAGGAGATTGACGAAGATGACCTGTTCCCAGTCGTCTGCCGGGACGTCCTCGAGCTTTCCGCACCGGTCAATTCCTGCCGCTGTCACCACCGCGTCCAATCCGCCCAGGGCCTCCGCGGCCTGCGCAATGGCGGCCGTCACCGCTGCCCGGTCAGCAACATCGACTTCGAGGGCCTTCGCCGCGGACACGTTCCGGACATCGCGGTCGAGGACGAACGGCGTCCCGCCGGCGTCGAGCACGGCGTTGACGACGGCGGCACCAAGTCCTGATCCCCCTCCGCTCACCACCACCCTGCCGGGCGTGGATGGGGCAGGTGGGCTAAACCTCTTCATGGTGTTCCTTTCATTGGCGGCCAATACCTGGCCGGTTTGGATTCACGGGAAATGGATTCAGATGATCTGACCATTTGCCGCTGGGTCAGCCCACGCGGGCGAGCGCCGCGGCGAGCAGGGTCGTGGAGCGGGCAGGGTGGTAGGGAACGCTAAGGCAACGGCCTCCCCAGCTCTCCACCACGGCGGACTCGGGCAGTTGTGCGGCCTCGTAGTCACCGCCCTTCACCCAGACGTCCGGGCGCAACCGTTCAAGGCACCGTTCCGGGGTGTCCTCGTCGAACACCACGACGGCGTCGACGCTTTCGAGGGAAAGCAGCAGCTCGGACCTGTCCTGTTCGCCCATGATGGGACGGCTTGCCCCCTTGATGCGGCGGGCCGAGGCATCTGAGTTCAGGCAGACGACGAGGCAGTCGCCCAGGGCTCTGGCTGCTGCGAGGGTGCGGGCGTGTCCGGCGTGCAGGAGATCGAAGCACCCGCCGGTCGCAACCACGGTTCCACCGTTTTGCCGCACCCTGCGGATCCAGTCCAGCGCGTCAGTTTCCTGTGCCGGGAAGGGCAGTGGCGGAGGCGCCGACGGCAGGGCGGCAACGCCGCCTGTTGCCAGGAATGAAGAGGCCTCGCGGACCGCTCGGCGGCAGGAATCTTCGAGCCCCCTTCCGGCCATAAGGTGGACCGCCAGCCTGGCCGCGAGCTTGTCGCCCGCACCGCAAGCATCAGCCACAGCGATTCGCGGCGCCGGGAGCTGAACAGGCGCGGGTGACGACTCCCGTACGAGGGTCGCTCCCTGTCCGCCCTGTGTGACGAGGACGGCCCGGCTGCGCCAATGCCGCAACAGCTTGCCCGCGAGTTCACCGGTCCCCGCCATCGAGTCCGTCCCTGCCTCCGGGAACGGAGCCGCCGACGCCCTGGCCCTCAGGGCGGCCGCGATGTTGGAGGCCTCGGAGTGGTTTGGTGTCACGACGGCGACCCCTGGAACAGGATCGGCTCCGGCCGGGTGCGGGTCCCAGATGACGGGGATGTCCCGGGCGAGGCGTTCGAGTGCAGTGCGCAGGGCACGGTTCGACGTCAGGCCGCGGCCGTAGTCCGCCACGACCACGGCCCCGGCTCCCTCCAGTGCCTGGAGCATGTCCGGTGTCACTTCCGGCAGGGGCCGGCACTGGCAACCTTCGTCAAACCGGGCCACCGGGTGCCCTCCTGCCCGAAGGCGGGTCTTGACCGGGGTCGGGGCTCCTGACGGGCCGGCGACCACGGTGATGGCGCTCAGCTGTTCCAGGAGCCGATGGCCTGGTTCGTCCCGGCCAAGTGCGGTCACGAGGCACACCTGGTGGCCGTCACTGCTCAGCATCCGGGCCACGAGCCCGGCACCCCCGGCTCTCGCCCTGACGGCCGCGACGTCCACGACGGGCACTGGCCCGTCCGGGCAGAGCCGGGTCGCTGAACCGTCAAGGTCAACGTCGAGCAGCACGTCACCTACAACCGCGATCTTCATGGCCGCCCCCGTTGCTGCTGTTTGTGCCGGTCCAGTCGATGGATCTCGGCGTCGAACGCCCGACACATTGCGTGCAAGGCGATCAGATGGCACTCCTGGACGTTGGCTGCGGGCCCATCGATGGCAATCGCTTCATCGCACCTGAGCGAGAGGGGGTTCGGCCCCCGGCCGGTCATAGCCCACGTCGTGACGCCCACCCGGGCGGCAGCTTCGGCCGCGCGGAGGAGGTTGGGGCTTTTTCCACTTGTGGACAGCAGCATCAGGATGTCCCGGGGGCGGCCGTGCGCCCGCACTTGCCGGGCGTAAAGCTCCTCGAAGCCGTAGTCATTGGCGATAGCTGTCACCGCGGAGGTCTCGGCGTGCAGCGAAATGGCGGAAAACGGCGCCCTTTCGGCGTCGAAACGTCCCACCAGCTCGGCCGTGAGATGCTGGGCCTCCGCCGCGGAACCGCCGTTCCCGGCGGCAAGCAGGCGGTTTCCGCCCAGCAGCCGCCGGGCTAGTTCCTCGCCCCAGGCAGCCAGTGTCGGGGACTGGCCCAGCAACGATTCCAGGGACGGCACCACACATCGCAGGTGCGCCTGGACTGCTGCGACCGAGTCAGGACGAGTCTTGGTGTCCGCGCTTTCGCCACCTTGAACCGCTGACGACACCAGGCCGGCCCACGGGACCGATCGGGGTGTGATTTGTGCCTGCGTAAGCGGCGGCTCGATAGTCACAGCACTGCTCCTTCCGCGGCGTGCACTTGGCCGGCGGCGCCGAGCCGCCGGGCCGTCGCGTTTCCGGTGAGGGTCTGCAAATAAGCCTTTTCAGTCTCGGCCGCCACCCGGTCCCAGCTGTAGCGGGCCCGTGCGCGCTGCTGGCCAGCGCGGCCCAGTTCCTCCCGCAGCCCCTTATCGGACAACAGCCGGGCGAGCGCAGCAGCGGTGGCCCCGGGGTCCAAAGGCGGAACGTGCAGGCCAGTGCCGCCGTCCACGACGGTGTCCCTGAGGCCGCCCACGGCCGAGGCGACCACCGGGACGCCGCAAGCCATGGCTTCGAGGGGCACGATGCCGAACGGTTCGTACCATGGCGTACATGCGACGGCGTCTGCGCTGCGGAAGATCTTCGGCATGGCCTCCCGGGGCTCTTGTCCACGGAAGATGACGTGCTCCCGGACACCGAGTTCCGCAGCGATGGCCAGCAGGCGGCGGGCTTCGGCGTCTGATTCGGTCGCTGTGGCATCGCCTCCGCCGCCGACGATCAGGAGCTCGACGTCGCCAAATCCGGCGACCATCAGCAGCGGCAGTGCCCGGATGACCACTTCGACGCCCTTTCGGGGCACGAGACGTCCGACCGACAGGATTCGGTGGGTCCTGTTGCGTTTGTCGGCGGGTCCGGAACCCGTAAAGAGATCCAGATCGACCCCGCATGGGGCTATCGAGATCTTCTCCGGAGGGATCCCCATCGCCTTGAGCTCGAAGGCCTCGTCGGAGCAGGTGGCGATGATCCGGTCCGCGCCGTGGCCGACCGACGGCTCCAGCCATTGCCTCTCAAGAGGGCTGGTGTCCGCTCCGCCCTGATGGCGGCGTTTGACCGTGCCGAGGGCGTGGAAGGTCTGGACCACCGGGAGGTGGACGCTGCCGCCTGGCCTGCGCCGCGCCGCGTCAAGCGCCGCCACGCCGGACATCCAGAAGTGCCCGTGCACCAAATCAGGTGGCCGTCGTGCCCAATCGCGCGCCAATCCGTTCGCCAGTTCGCCCATGAAGGGAAGGAGTTCGTCCTTGGGCACGGGCGCTGATGGTCCGGCCTGGACGTGGACCACTTCCAGCCGCGGGGAGATCCGGACCCTGCCCGGCAGGTCCGCTGAGTCCCGCCTGGTGTATACCGTGACGTCGTGGCCGCGCCTCGCCAGGGCGGCCGACAGGGCCGCCACGTGGACGTTCTGCCCCCCTGCATCAACTCCGCCGAGGGCGGCCAGCGGGCTGGCGTGCTCGGAAACCATTGAAATTTTCACTGGTTCTTCCCTTCTTGAGTTGGACTGAGGAGCCTGCCGGTGCGGAAGCGCGCGTCGGTCACATCCCCCAGCAGGACATCCCAGGCAGCGAGGAAGGCCTGGAGGCCATACCGGTCCAGGGCCACCTCGCGGGCAATGTCACCGCGCCGTCTTGCTTCCTGCGGGTCATCGATGAGCACCCTCGCGGCGCGCACGAGTTCGTCGACGTCGGTGGAGATCGCTCCCGCTTCCGGCGGCAGTGCGCGTACCGCCTCCGTGGTCGCCAGCGCTACTGCGGGCATGCCAAGGTGCATGGCCTCGAGAAGTGCCAGGCCAAGCGAGGTCCAGCGGAAGGGGTGGAGGTAGACGCGGCAACGAGACATTTCGCGGTGCAGCTCGGGCGCGGGCAGATCTCCGCAGATCGTGAGCCTTTGGGGCGGCAACGCGGCGGCGGCGCGCAACCCGTTGGCGCCCATGCCGAATATCCGCAACGGCGCCGCCGCAGTAAACCGGTCCAGGAGGTCCGAGCCGGTCACCCGCCACCGCCGGACGGGCTCGTTGATGACGGCTGCCAGCTCCGGGATCTCCCCGGTGTAGGTATGCCCGGGATCAGGGATGCCGTGCTCAATCACGAGCGTGGGCGCGGCGCCGTTATCCCAGAACAGTTCATTGAAATGCGTGACGTGGACTATGGGTATGAACTGCTGGTCTGCCAGCGGATGCACCGAATTCGGCACGTTCCCCTTGGGGGTGTTGTGCTCTACATAGGCTGCCGGCAAGTCTTTCCCGGGCCGTCGGCCCAAGACCCGGGTCACCTCGCCCAGTTCCTCCGGCCGTTGCAGCACCACAGCATCCACACTGTCGGCGTCAAGGTCGTCGAGCCGGACTTCGCGGACAGAGGTCGGCCAGGACCGGCCTGCCCGGCCCAGACCCCATGGCCCACGTTCGGGCAGGACCGGCAGGAGGTACTCATGGGCACCGCGGACGAACGCGTCCGTCCAGGATCCATGTACGTGCCAGAGCAGGATTCTCATGGGTGACGCACCTTTCGGCGGGTGGATAGCGAGGACACCCCGCCGATCAGTCGTTCCACTGCATCCACGAGCTGTTCGGGAGCCACAGTCGACAGGCAAGGATGACCCGGGACCGGGCACTCCGTGGCACGGCTGAGTTTGCACGGCGCATTCTGGTCGCCGAGGATCTCCAGGGGCGCCCCGTAGGGGGCCCATCGGATCGCGGGCACCACGGGCGAGAACAGACTTGCCACCGGCGTACCCAGCGCCGCGGCGAGGTGAGCAGGCCCTGTGTTTCCGGTAACCAGGGCTTCGGCTCCGGCAAGCACACCGGCAAGGGCCTTCAGGTCCGTGCGGCCGCCCAGGTCCAAAGCGGACGGGCCGGCGACTGTTGCCGTGAGGCCCGTTTCTCCGGGCCCGCCTGTCACCACTACCCGGTGTCCTGCCCCTTCGAGCAGTTCTACGGCCGCGGCGTGATGCAACGGGGGCCACGCCCGTGAGGGGGCGGACGCCCCGGGGTGGACCACGACATAGGGCTCCTCCCCCACCAGATACCGGACATCGGGATAATCGTGCACCCGGAGCTTCCCGGAATCTCCGCGGGGCAAGGTAAAGCCAGCTGCCTGGGCGATGCCGAGCGCACGTTCGGCTTCAGGCTGGTCTTCGGGAAAATCCTCACCGGGCCTGAGTCGAACGTCCATCAGAGTGCCGGCATAGTCCACTGAAGCTCCCGTGATCCGTCCGACTCCGGCTAGCCGCAGCAACAAGGCCAGCGGCAAGGGAGACTGATGGAAGGAAGTCAAAATGACGGCCTCGGTGACCCTGGAGTCCCTCACGAACGACGTCAGGGTTTCCAGATGGGGCCCAGCAACTCGTGGAGCAGGCTTCACGATCCACGGGCAACTCCAGCTGTAGAACTCGAACACGCCAGGCAGGAGGGACGCAGCTGGTTCTCCTTGGGGGCCACATAACAGGATGACATCGTTCGGCGCCCCGCCATCCGGATGCCGCCCGTGCGCGACTGCGCGGATCGCTGGCCCCGCAAGCAGGACATCGCCGAGCCCGTCCAGCCGAGCCACCAGGACGCGGCTCACGAGGCGGCCCGTCCGGATGGTGCCTTCATCAAAAGGCACAATGCGGAACGAAGATCCACAGCGACCTCTGGAGCAGCCTCAACTTCCACCGGTAGTGTCAGGGGCGTGGGGACCATGACGCCGCGGGCACCCGCCGCGCGGGCCGCCTCAACGTCAGCTCCAATGTCGCCAATGTACGCGGCCTCGGCGGTAGTGATTCCCAACCGGCGGCACGCCCCGCAAATCATGAAGGGTGCCGGCTTCCGGCAGTTGCAGCCGTCCTCGGGCCGGTGCGGACACAGTTCCCAGACATCGAATCGCCCCAGGAGCTGCTCAACCCGAAGATTGACCGCCGCAACCTGCTCCGTGGTCAGGATCCCGCGGCCTATCCCCGATTGGTTGCTCACGACGCCTACGGCAATTCCCATGGACCGAAGGGTTTGCAGCACGTCCCCGGCCTGAGGCATCGGTTCCACCAACTTGGGATCGCCGTTGTATGGCACGTCACGGATCAGGGTGCCGTCCCGATCGAACAGTACGGCCCTCAGCGGTGGTCGGGGAAAAGGTCCCATAAGTGCCTTGTTCCCCGATATCAGTCCAGCTAAACGCCCGGCGGGTCCATCTCCGGACTAAAATCCAAAATCAGGCGAACTCGGAAGGGCGGCCACGATGGGCGGATTTCGAGAAGATGGAAGGCCGGTACTGCTGGTTCTACGGGCGCTGCAGCTCGGCGATCTGCTGGTTGCCGTCCCGGCCCTGCACGCCCTGAGCCGCGCGTACCCCAACCACCGCCGGCTGTACGCCTCACCGAGCTGGCTCGGGGAGGCGGTAGAGCTGGTTGGGGGTTTTGAACTGTTGAATGCGCAAGGGCTAAATGAACCACTGGCGCTGAAACCCGGGATTGTGGACGTTGCGGTAAACCTCCACGGCCGCGGCCCGGAGAGCCAATCCCGGATTCAAGCGCTCCTGGCCACCCGGGTGATCGCCCACGAAGCGGGCGCCGGTGCTGGTTCCGGGCCGGCTTGGGTGGAGGGCATCCACCAGCGCGAACGCTGGACGCGGCTGCTGCAATGGCACGGAATCGACGCCGACGCCGAGGATCTGCGCCTGGGCGCCTCGGCCGTCCCGACGCCGCAGCCGGGGGCCACAGTGGTCCATGTTGGCGCTGCCTACGGCAGCCGGTTGTGGCCTGCCGGACGGTTCGCCGAGGTTGCTGGACTCCTGCGGGACGCCGGGCACAGCGTGCTCTTCACAGGCAGCGCTGCGGAGCGGAGCCGCGCCTCGGAAGTTGCCAGCGGGGCCGGGTTCCAGGCCGATGCCGTCCTTGCAGGCCGCCAACCGCTAGGGGAATTCGCGGCTCTGGTTGCCGGCGCCCGCCTGGTCATCTCGGCTGACACGGGCGCGGCCCACCTCGCGTCGGCCTACGGCCGGCCCTCCGTTGTGCTCTTCGGGCCAGCCACGCCGGCGGAATGGGGTCCCCCGCCGGGGCCGCACATCGCCTTGACCAAAGCCGAACTGCGCCGCGGCGACCCCTTTGCCGGCGACCCGGATCCAGCGCTTTTGGGTGTCTCTGTTCACGATGTGCTCGAAGCGGTCCGTGGGCTTGGGTTGCTCTGAGATTCCGTTTCCGTGAGCCGCCGCTGCAGTTGCACGAGCACCCGTGAGAGCCGGCGCGAGATTTGCATCTGCGACACTCCAAATCTCCTGCCCAACTCCGTCTGGCTCTCCCCGCAAAAATAGCGCCGGTACAACAGTGCCCTCTCCGGGGCGGAGAGCTCGGCGATGACCCGGCTCAGGCACACCACCTCCTCAAGCCGCTCAAATCCCGGCTCCTGCACCGCCGGCTCTTCCGCGGCCGGCGCCCCGTCACCGCGGCCGTCGGAACTATCGAGCGAATCGGGGCGCATGCTGGAAACAGCTGCCGCTGCCTCCAGGACGGACTCGACCGATACACCAAGTTCCCGCGCCAGCTCCGCAGGAGTGGGGGTGCGGCCGAGGGTCTGCGCGAGGGCCGGCTCAGTGCGCAGGAGTTCGGCACGGAGGAGCTGTATGCGGCGCGGGGGGCGGACGACCCAGCAACGGTCGCGCAGATAGCGCTTTAGTTCCCCAGTGATGGTTGGGGCGGCAAAACCCGGGAAGGTGGTGCCTCTGGATTCGTCGAACGCTCTAGCCGCCTTGACGAGTCCCAGATAGGCCACCTGGATCAGGTCTTCCCGCTCGTGGCCCCGGCCGGCGAAGCGTGCTGCCAGGGACTCAGCGAGATCCAAGTAATCAAGGACAAGCCGGTTCTCGAAAGCCTGGCGGATCTGCCCGTGCGGGGCCGGAATTTTCCTGGAGTCAGCCATGTCAGTGGTCCTTTTGAACATGGATTCTGGTCTAGCCCGTGACAGGACTTAGAAGCAGGAAAACATAAGTCTACTTATAATTCAATGCCCCTTCCTTCTCACGTCCTTTCTCGGAAACTCCGAGGCGCGGAGCGCGTCGGAGCGATGCCAGGACGCGACTCTTCGGAAAGCTCTGGACTGCTGCTAAGCATGCTGATAAATCTGGTGATCGGGCCGATGTTTCAACAACGGGACCCGCACTTCAATTGCCGCGCGGGTTTCTCCAGCAGCCGGGGCGGCCGGATGTGACGGGTCCGGGAACTGCAGGGGTACCGCTCCTAACGTGCGGAGCAGCTGAACAGGAGGATGACGGTGGTTGACCGGATTGCCGAGATTTGGGGAACGAGAACTCCCTACCCGAAGGACGGGCTGTGGCCGGTGCGGGTGGACCAGGCTCTGGGTGATGGCGTCACCGAGGGCGACGTGGACCAATGGGTTCAGTCAGCGTGCGTGCTGTGCAGCAACGGCTGCGCGTGCGACATCGCCGTAAAAGACGGGGCCATGGTCGGGATCCGCGGCCGCGCAGGGGATCTGGTCAACCATGGCCGGCTTGGGCCCAAGGGCCTCTTTGCCAGCTGGCAGGGGATGTCCGGCAAAGACCGGCTCAAACGGCCTTTGATCCGCGAGAACGGCCGGCTGGTCGAATGCGACTGGGATACCGCGATGGACCGGATCACACAGCGAAGCCGGCAGCTGCTGGAGGAACGGGGACCCCTCAGCCATGGTTTCTACACCAGCGGCCAGCTGTTCCTCGAGGAATACTATGCCCTGGCCGTCCTCGGCAAGGCCGGCATTGGCACTCCCCACATGGACGGTAATACCCGCCTCTGCACGGCGACGGCAGCTGCAGCGTTGAAGGAGTCTCTCGGGGCCGATGGCCAGCCCGGAACCTACACGGACATCGACAGTTGCGACGCGATCTTCCTTTACGGGCACAACATGGCCGAAACGCAGACCGTGCTGTGGTCCCGTGTGCTGGACCGCATTGCGGGGCCGGACCGCCCAAAGCTCGTCTGCGTTGACCCCCGCGACACCGAGGTTGCCAAGTACGCGGACGTTCATCTGGCCATACGGCCGGGTACCAATCTGGCCCTCATGAACGCACTGGTCCGTGAAGTCCTGGCCAACGGCTGGGCCGACCAGGACTACGTGCAGGCGCATACACTCGGCCTGGACGAACTCAAGGCCGCGGTCGAGCCATGGACGGCTGAGGCGGCCGCAGCGGTCTGCGACGTGGACGCCGCCCGCATCAGGGAAGCGGCGAGGATCTTCGGCACCTCGTCGCGGGTGCTCTCCACTGTCCTTCAGGGTTTCTATCAGTCCGCCCAGGCCACCGCGGCGTCGTGCCAGGTCAACAACCTTCACTTGCTGCGGGGGCTGCTGGGCCGGCCAGGGTGCGGGATTCTGCAGATGAACGGCCAGCCAACGGCGCAAAATAACCGCGAATGCGGGGCAGACGGCGACCTCCCCGGCTTCCGGAACTGGGAAAACCCGGAGCACATCGCGGAACTCGCGCGGCTGTGGGACGTGGACCCCCTGACCATCCCGCACTGGGCTCCCCCGACCCATGCGATGCAGATCTTCCGCTACGCCGAACAGGGCTCGATCGAATTCCTCTGGATTTCGGCAACCAACCCGGCCGTGTCCATGCCCGAACTCCCCAGAATCCGGAACATCCTGGCCAAGCCCGGGCTGTTCCTCGTGATCCAGGACCTCTACCTCACAGAAACGGCCCAGGTTGCCGACGTCGTGCTTCCCGCCGCCGGGTGGGGCGAAAAGACCGGTACGTTCACGAACGCCAACCGGATCGTCCACCTCTCGGACAAGGCCGTGGAGCCGCCCGGGGAGGCACGCAGCGACCTGGACATTTTCCTCGATTACGCCCGCCGCATGGGCTTCACCACGGTGCGCGGGAAACCCCTACTGCCATGGGCGGGCCCTGAGGAAGCCTTTGAGGCGTGGAAGGAGTGCTCCCGCGGCCGGCCCTGCGACTATACCGGCATCACCTATGACAGGCTCCGCGGCGGCAGCGGCATCCCGTGGCCGTGCAATACCGGGAATCCGGACGGCAGGGAACGGCTCTACGAGGATGGCATCTTCCCCACGGACCCGGACTACTGCGAAAGCTATGGCCACGACCTGCTGACCGGAGCCACCGTCGGCCCTGAAGCCTTCCGGGCCCGCGCTCCCGGCGGCCGCGCCATCCTCAAGGCCGCCGACTACCATCCCCCGCACGAGGAGCCCGACGGACGCTACCCGTTCCGGTACACCACCGGGCGGACCGCGTACCACTTCCACACGAGGACCAAAACCGGAAGATCCCGGGTACTGACAAGCGCGGCCCCAACCGCGTGGGTGGAAATCAGCCCGGACGACGCTGGCCGGCTGGGAATCCGGGAAGGCGACCTCGTCAGGGTGACGTCGCGGCGGGGCCGGATCGAGGTCCCTGCCCGCGTCAGCGACATCCGAAACGGCACCGTCTTCGCACCGTTTCACTACGGCTATTGGGACCAGGACGGTGCCCCCGGGGAACACCCGACGGCTGCCAATGAACTCACGATCACGGAGTGGGATCCCGTGTCCAAACAGCCCTCCTTCAAGAATGCCGCCGTGAGCGTCGAGAAGATCGGCGACGCCGTGGGCCAATCCCCTGCGCCCACCACGACGGCATCGCGCCCGGCTGCTGCCGCTGGGCCACGTTCCATACGGCCGACCGCTGGAGGCAAAGACGCCGAGGCCACAGAACGGGTCGGCGGCTCCCCGCCCCGCTTTCCGGATGCGGTCCGGCGCGGCCGCCAGGGAGGAACGCCGTGAACCTGAAAATCTATTTGGGCATGCTCCGCAAGGCCGAACAGACCCTCGCGGAGTCTTTCCGCCAAGTGGCAGAAGGCCACGCCGCCGAGCCCGACGTGCACTTCCTGTGCCATACGCTGGCAACGCAGTGCGAGGAGCACAGCCGGCTGCTGCTCCCCGTCGTTCAACGCTACGGGGAGGACCGCTCAGATAACGAGCCCGAACGGATCCATGCCGAAGGACTGTCCGCAACCCGGCAGGGTCCGGTGGGCCTGCTGCGGGACCTCCAGGACCTCTATCTCCTGGCGAGCCTCGTCGACGTCACCTGGGCCATGGTCAAACAGGCCGGCTCGGCGCTCCGCGACCGGGAACTCCTTGACGTCGTGTCCCGCTGCGACGGCGAAACAGCCGTCCAGCTGCGCTGGTTGCAGACCCGGATGAAGCAGGCAGCCCCGCAGGCGCTTGTCGCGGCGCACTGAGCATCTCACAACGGAAGACAGCTCCCATGCCAATGACACCGTCCCTGCTGAAAAGGCTCAACTCTCGCCGCAGCGCACTGGGCCCCGCCGTTTACGCTGCCGTGCTTTCGCTCGTCGTCCTCGCGTTGGCCGGCGCGGTCGGGTTGGTACTGCACCTCCCCTGGCTCTTTCCCAGTCTGGGCCCGACCGTGATGCTGTTCTTCGAGTCCCCGGAACAGCCCTCCTCCCGGCCGGTGAACACCCTGGCCGGACACCTCACCGGACTGGTGACGGGTGTCCTCTGCCTATACACTTTCGGCCTCCAGGACAGCTTACCGGCCCCTGTCGGCGGGCTTACCGTCCCCTATGTTGCCGCCGGGGCCATTTCCGTAGCGCTCACCACGCTGGTGCTGACCTGGCTTCGAAAACCGCACCCTCCTGCCGGCGCGACAACGCTCATCGTCAGCCTCGGCATCTTGTCGAGCCCTCAGCAGCTGCTGTCCATGGCCGGGGCCGTCCTCCTCATCACCGCCGCGGGCTGGGGCCTGAATGTGCTTCTTGGCACCAGACCGGCAAATACAGAGTGACCTTCGCACGGACTTCGCCTGCGCCGGTTGCCACGAGTTCTCCCCATAGGCAGAGTCCGTGGTCCAAAGCCGCTTCAAAGGATGGCCGTGTGTGGGGCAGGTGCCGGACTGCGCACCCCGGCGGAAAAGCACTCCGATACCGCTGGACCCAGTTGAACGAGGATGCCCCTCAGTGCCGATTCCAGTGTCAGGGCCAGCGCGGCCCGGCGGTCATCGGCAGCCTGATCCCACGACTGGGGGCCAAGCACGGCCTTGCCCCGGGCATGGCCGTGGCCTTCCCCCGGCTGATGCTCCCCGTAATGGCAGAGAAGCGGGAGTGCCGGTCGTCTGCACGGGAGCGGTCGGCTCGATGCCCATGGCTCCAATCCCGAACTAGCCATGTCCGCAGGGGAGATCCTCATTACCACCCCGGGACACGTTCCACATCAGGCCGCGCGGAAGGGCGGCCCGGGCGAGTTCCAACGCCACACCCGGGCCGGTCCCAACGGCAAGACCGCCATTTAGCGGCCTGAACGTCGGGGCATGCCAATACCTATCTTCTGCCGACGGAACCCGCAAGAGCCCTGCGTTTGGCAAAGCGACACTCCTGTCTGTCACTCCGCCCTCTCCCCTTAGGGAAGCGACACAGCGGTGTCGTGGCTGTTGGCGGCCCGCCAGCCTGTGTCTAAGGTTCTATCCTGTTGTACCGGTGTTACCGTGCGGTGAACCGACGGGTTTGGACTCCGGGGACCCGCGCTGGCGAAGATAAATTGACAAGACCACCATTGACCCAACCGCCAGGAACTCGGACTACCAGTTCTGCAGTGTCCTGTTCCAGAATTCCGGGGAAACCACGTACTCGGCCCACGAGACGGGCAGCTGGAAGTTCTTGAGCTGCTCCTCGTTGTAGGCGCTGTTGCCGGCGATCGATTGGACGAGCCAGGACAGCACAAAGATCAAACCCATTGTGGCGCCCAGCGAATTCGAAAACACCGTCAGGCGCCACCCGCGCACTTTGGCCCAGGCCGGGGATTTCGCGGTGCTGTGCTCCCCGACATTCTGTTCCCGGTCTGATTCCAAACCGGTCTTATCCAGTTCCTTAGACTCCGGCGATCCCTTTTGAACCAGCCAGATCGTGGCGGTGATGTACAGCAGGAACTGCAGATATTCCGATTGCCAGTTCTCCGAAACGTCCACCGCGAAGCTGGACGAGTGAGGTATTGGCCAAGGCTGATCTCTTCCAGACCGGCAGAGAGCTGCTCCTCGTTGAACAAGGCATGACCGGTGAGGCCCTGACCGAGGAGGGCGAGCAAGAAGATCAGGCCAAAGAACAGACTCAGGCCATTGTTTCTCAAGGCTGTTTTCACGGTTCGGCCTCTATCCCCGTACCAGCCCGACAGCGGCCATATAGGCCAGCCCGCCAAATATCAGAACCAAGTACAACACGAAACACCAGCGCATCTTTACCCTCCCACTTCACAGTCGTATGGCAACTCCCCCCGGGGCTTACAGCCGGCCCCGGTCACCAGCCACCCTGAACCGTCGGCTGTCAGGAAGACGGTGTCATCTTCGAATTCCACGATCGCGTTCCGGCCGTAGCGTTCTGTCCGCAGAGCTGCCCCGGTCGTTGGCAGCTGCAGCGACGCCAGCTGGTCCTTGCAGGTGCTGTCTGCCGCGGTTTTCTCACGTGCTTTCGGGCTGAGGATGGAGCATGCGGCGGCTGTGTCCCCGGCCGCTGCGGCCCGCCGGAACACCTGCGCCGCCGCCGCCGCGCCGGCACTCTCAGGAGCACACCCCGACACGGCAAGCGCGACCAACACCAGGCCTGCCTTCATGAGCCTGGGCAACGTCCCCGCCCGGGCAAGGCGCCCGGTCTCCGCCGGAACACCTTTCATGCTTCCTCCTGACCACGCCGTCACTCAGACAGGACCCTCACACGGAACTTACCCCCACACGCGGTCAATGACGCGCTTCCCCGGGCAATAGCCTGAACGCCACCGGGGTCCAGTCAAGGGATTCCGGCGCGCAAACCTGCCGGGGGGCCTGAAGGGGCTGTTGCGCACCGGGTCCGGCGCAGTACGATCGCCGAACCGTAGCGTCCAGACCAGGAGGCCCAGTGATTCCCCGTTCGCCGTCCCTCTCCTCGATCCTTGCCTTCCGTCGTGAGCCCTACACGTTCATCTCTTCCCGCTGTGACGCGCTCCAGAGCGACGTGTTCCGGACACGTCCGGGCCCTCGTCCTGTGGTCTGCATGCGGGGCCTGGAGGCCGCCGCCATGTTCTACGCCCCAGGACGGTTCACCCGCAAGGGCGCCGTGCCGCCCTCCGCTCAGCGGCTGCTTCAGGACCAGGGAAGCGTGCAACTTCTGGACGGGCCAAACCACATTCAGCGCAAAGCCACGTTCATGCCGCTCATGGATCCAGCATCGGTTGCCACACTGGCCGACCGGTTCGAAGAGGCCTGGGCGGCGTCCCGCAAGCTGAGAAGTGCCGGGGACCCAGTGGTGCTGCACGATCATGCACGGCTTCTGCTCACCAAAGCCGTCTGCGCCTGGTCGGGCATACCGATCACCGACGACGAGACGGCAGCCAGGGCTCGTGAGTTCGCGGCCATGATCGACAGCGCTGCCCGCTTCGGTCTGCATAACTGGACGGCCCACCTGTCCCGCCGCAGGACCGAACTGTGGGCCGGGCGGGTCATCCGGGAAGTGAGAGGCGGCGCCATTCGTCCGCCGGACGGTTCGGCTGCCGCGGTAGTGGCCAGCCACCGCGATCTGCAGGGAAACCTTCTGGACCAGAAGACCGCCGCCGTCGAACTGATCAACATCCTTCGCCCCACCGTCGCCGTGGGCCGGTTCATCGTCTTCGCTGCACACGCCCTCGAACAGCACCCGGACAGCCGGGACGTCCTAAGCCAAGGCCAGGACTCCGATCTCGAGGCGTTGGCCCAGGAGGTACGCCGGTACTATCCGTTTTTCCCCGCGGTGGCCGGTCGCGTGCGGGAAGAGTTTTCCTGGCGGGGAGACCATTTTGCCCCTGGCCAGTCCTTCCTCCTTGACCTCTACGGAACCAACCATGACCGGAACATCTGGAACAGCCCGGAAAGCTTCCAGCCCGATCGGTTCAGAACCTGGAACGGGGATCCGAACACGCTCATCCCCCAAGGCGGAGGCGACGCCAGCCATTCTCACCGGTGTCCCGGCGACAGAATCTCCGTTGAGTTGATGAAAAGAGCCCTCCTCCTCCTGACCCGGGAAACCTATACAGTCCCGGCCCAGGACCTGACGATTAGCCTGTCCAAGGTTCCTGCGCTGCCCCGCACGGGACTAATCCTCCGCCCGGCACCTGAGCACTAACCTCAAGCAACACCACTGCCATTCTCACCGAGCCGGCAGCCACTGGCGGGCCCCGGCGTCCTTGAAAGCCCCATCTACGATTACGTCGGCGGCCTGGAACAGCGCAACGGCATTCCGTACCGGGAACCGGTCGCCGTCGCCGGCGCCGGCATGACCCCAACACCGCCGAGAGCACGTCTCCGAGGCGAAATCGGCGTTCATGGCCTGAACGGAGACCGCATCTCGCATCAGAACGGCGACGGACGGGAAGCAACAAACTGCCTTAGGCAAACCGGCCTACTGAGCCTCATCCGGTGACGCTGCTGCATGCCTTCCAGACGGTGTTCTCCTGATAACAGGCCAAGGTGCTGTGTCGAAGTACCGGTAGTCCGTCACGGGCACGCGGATTGTTCCGGCAGCCTCCGCTTTCTCCCGGATGAAATCGTGGTCCTCCGGGGAGAGCACGAGCTGTCCGTTCGGGTCGAACGCTATATCCCGTGTGCATCCTTGCCGATTCTGGCCGACATGGCGAGAGGAAGGATCAGGCATCCCGGATTTTCCAGGAGCCCTGTCCGGGTCTCAGTGTCGAGCCTGTCCCATACGTCCCTGAGGTTCACGCTCGTGCGTACCGCCTTCCTGTCCGACCTTTCCTGATGGTGAATTCCGTCCAGATTACGCCTGACCCTAAGCCGATGACAGGGAAGGCGCTGCCCTCTTGCCAGCTTCCGGGACTGATGCTTCGGCACGGCCCGGCGTGTAGCCGGCGCCGGAACGGGCGTATAGGTTGTGCCGTCGCGGAGCATGGCCCAAAGGACTTTGAGGCGGCCCGGGCCAGGGAGAGCATGGCCCGGATGTGGGTTTTCCCTTCGGTGCGTTTGGTCGTAGTACCTCCGGGAAGCGGGGCAGCTTTTCAGCGCTGATATGTCCGGACCGTTCGCCGAAGGCTACCGCACCATGATCCGGACCTCAGCTGCCGGGCGCACGGGCACACCGGCCGAAGTGGCTACCACTGCGGCGTTCCTCCTCGGACCCGAAAGCGCCTTCATCACCGGCTCCGACCTGCTCATGGTGGCGGGGTAATTGCAGCCATGCGGGCCGGCCAGCTCTAGGATCTGACTCCGAGGCCAACAACAGCTGTCCACAACTGGGCGTCAATTCGGGTTATCCACGGCTGGAGCGGAGGAGCCAATAGGGGTAGCTCCCTAACCGCCGTAGCGGTGGATAACCCATGAGAATTGTCCCCGGTTGTGKGCAGCGGGACCGTTAGGGGACCGAGACGCCGGCGGGGGTTGCATGAGGGAGACGTAATGCCGGCCGCCCGCCGGTTGAGGAGAGCATGCGGCCGGGGTCTGTGGATCGACGGCTGAGTCGGAATCGGCATTTCGGGGCTTTCTCTCAATGTCTCACCCCGCGCGGAGAACAGGCTGAGAGCTGTCTCTCCGCGGTCCCGTATCCCGCCGGCCCGCCGGGACCATCAGCGCACGCGAGTAGATGGGGTGGCGGCCCGGGAGAGTTCCAACGCCGCACCCGGGGCCAGCCACCGCCGCGCCGGCCCGCCCCACTGCGGGCGGACGGCCACGGCATGCATAACCTACCCCCGCACCCGCCGGGCCGCAAGAGCCCAAGGCCCACAGGAACAGAGTGCCTGCGCTGCGCTGCATCAGCGCAGGTACCGAGACGGCCGGTGCGGGGCGTCGAAGCCCGGTGAAGACCAGCCGGTCTTGTCCATGCTTTTTTCAGGCCGGGAGTGCTATACCTAGCTCAGAGGCGCGTCCTCGCCCCGGGGCCACCGGCGCCGGCCGGGGCCGGTTCCCGAAGTGGAGGCGGATATGGCGAAGGGGTCACAGCGGTCCCGGACCGCGCTCCGCGGTGCGTGTTTTGTCTGTGCCGGCGTCGCGGGTGCCGTTCTTCTCAGCGGTTGCGCCGGGGCGCCGGGCAGCGTCCAAGACAGTGTGTCCACAGCGCTGAAGGACAGTTCCTCCGCGGTTGCCACCGCCCGGCTCGCGCTGGCGCTCGACGCCGGGGGCAAGCTGACCACGGCGGCAACATCCACGACGCTCGATGACGCCCTGAAAGAACTCGAAACCACGCGGACCACCGTCCTCCAGCTCTCCCCCACAGTCCAGGACGACCGTGAGACGCGCCGGGAGGCCCTCACCGTCCTGGATGAAAGCATCGCAGGGGTGACCACGGCGCAGGACGCCATCGCCAGCACCGACGGCAGCCCCACACTCCAGGACGGCGACCAGCTGCTGGAGAACGCCGCCGGCAGGATGGCCACACTCAAGACTCAGCTGGGGGGACCATGAAGCGCCTGCTCGGGGTGGCCCTGGGGGTCCTGACCGCGATCGGCGGGTTCGTGGACATCGGCGATCTGGTGACGAACTCCGTCGTCGGCTCACGGTTTGGGCTCTCGTTGGTCTGGGTCGTCGTCGTGGGCGTGGTCGGTATCTGTGTGTTCGCCAACATGTCCGGGCGGGTAGCCGCCGCGTCGGGCCGGGCGACGTTCGAAGTGATCCGGGAACGGTTGGGCCCCCGGGCCGGTCTGGCCAACCTGGCCGCGTCGTTCCTGATCAACCTGATGACGGTCACGGCGGAAATCGGAGGCATCGCCTTGGCGCTGCAGCTGGCCAGCAGCGTTCAGTACCTGCTGTGGGTTCCGTTAGCGGTGGTCGCCGTATGGCTGGTCATCTGGCGGGTGAGGTTTTCCATCATGGAAAACGTCACCGGGCTGCTGGGCCTGACGCTCATTGTTTTCGCCGTGGCACTGTTTCTGCTGAAGCCGGACTGGAGCTCCCTTGGCGCCCAGGTCCTGGCCCCGTCCGTTCCGGAGCAGGAAACAGCCGCCTCGTACTGGTACTACGCGGTGGCACTATTCGGGGCGGCCATGACGCCCTATGAGGTGTTCTTCTTCTCTTCCGGGGCTGTGGAGGAAGGCTGGACCATCAAAGACCTGATCCAGTCCAGAATCAACGTACTCGTCGGGTTCCCGCTCGGCGGCCTGCTCTCCGTGTCCATTGCCGCCTGCGCCACAGTCGTTCTGCTCCCGGCCGGGATTGCCGTCACCTCACTGTCCCAGGTCATCCTGCCGGTCGCCGAGGCAGCCGGGAAAGTCGGTCTGGCCTTCGTCCTGATCGGCATCGTCGCGGCGACGTTCGGAGCGGCCCTGGAGACCACTTTGTCCAGCGGGTATACCCTGGCGCAGTTCTTCGGATGGTCTTGGGGCAAGTTCCGCCGCCCGGCCCAGGCCGCCCGCTTCCATTTGTCAATGATTATCTGCCTCCTGAGCGGCGCGGCGGTCCTGGCCACCGGGGTCGATCCCGTCCTGGTCACGGAATACTCGGTCGTGTTCTCAGCCATTGCGCTGCCGCTGACCTACCTGCCCATCCTGATCGTGGCCAATGACCCCCAATACATGGGCGAACACGTCAACGGCCGCCCGGTGAATGTGGTGGCCATGATCTACCTGGTCATCATCCTCGCCGCGTCCCTCGCCGCCATACCACTGATGATCGTCACGGGAGCCGGATCATGACCACAGCACGCAGGCCCAGATACCTCCGGCCCCCGGGGCGGACCCTCGATGCCCAGCTGCACCTGCTGGACCGGCAGGTACTCGACGTCGACGGCGTCCCGGTCACCACGGTCGACGACATCGAAATCAGCGCCCCTCCCCCGGACACGCGCATACCGGCCGGAACCCCCGCCCCGACGCTCACCGCCCTGCTCACCGGGCCGGTCCTTGGAACACGGATTTTCGGCGGCCGGCCCCCGTCATCGCGGCTCATCCGCATCCCCTGGCGTGACGTCGCCGACGTCGGGGTCGTCATCCGGCTGGGCGTCCGCGGAGAGCCCCTGGACGCGGACTGGGTGGAACGCTGGATCCGCGACAAAATCATCGCCCGCATCCCCGGAGGCCGCCATGATCCTCGGTGATCTCCTCGGGACACCCGTCCACGACCCCGCCGGTCTACGCCTCGGACGCGTAGCCGATGCCCGGTTCACCATCAACGGACCACCGGGCCAGCTGCTCGCCGATGCCAGGCTGCTGGGCCTGATCGTCAGCCCGCACAGCGCCTCCTCATTCCTGGGCTACGAACGCACCGGCCTCGCCCGGCCCTGGCCGATCGCCCACCTGCTCCGCTGGCGGCACCGCGGCTCATTCCTCGTGCTCTGGGCCGACATCGACACGATCGGCACGGACACCGTCCGCCTCCGGGAAGGATTCACCGCCTACAACCCCGCCCTGAACGACACCGGAAACGAATGACCCAGACAGATGCCGTGCGCCTCCAACGTGCCGGTTCCGCTCGCCGTGCCGACTTTCGTCAGCACCGACAAGCGGGTGCGCGAACGAAGGCCATCCTGGGGCAGCTTCCCTCCGCAAACCGCCGCTGGTGGGCGCCAGATGGGGCCTCCTCAGACGATCGTCGCTCCTGGGGTGCCCGGCCTTGCGCACTACTAAGCATGCTGATTAAATCTTGGTAGTGGTCGCAATCGACGACCGATCGAATGAGAGGAAGTGCAGTCGTGGGGATTCTCGGATTTCTCCTTCTCGGGCTTATCGCGGGAGCCATCGCCAAGGCGATCCTGCCTGGCCGCCAGGGTGGCGGCTGGGTAGTCACCCTTGTGCTGGGTGTCGTGGGTGCAATCCTCGGCGGCTGGATCGGTTCGTTGATCTTCGGGGGAGGCCTCGGTGACTTCTTCAATCTGCGGACCTGGCTTCTCGCCATACTCGGCGCCATCATTGTGCTCCTGATCTACGGCGTCGTTGCCGGCCGCAGGGGCAGCAGGGTATAGAGGGCACCGGCAACGAACGGGGCTCCCGGCATCAGCCCCGCCCCGGGAGGGCTTCTGCAAGTGAATGAAACGACACTGCCACGAATCCGCATCCACAGACACCCTCTGAAGGGAGTTGAACACCATGACCGAACCCGCGTTCCCGCAGTCCTTCATCAAGCACAAACTCCGTGAAGTCCTCGAAGGCCAGATCCTGCGGGTTGCCGATGCCAGCTTCGCCGTCGTGGCCAAGCACCGCCGGCACCGGCTGGTCCACCTCGATCTGGAAGCAGACGACGGGACGCGCGCCACGCTGATAGGCGTTCCCGGCGCCCGCGTCAGACTGCGCGAGGAAGCGACGCCGACGCCACACTAGACGTCCGGGGCCCGCCGCGGACGAAGCACCAATTATGCTCTGGCGCGGATGCATCACCGAAAAGTGGAGTTTGATTTCTTTCCCGTCAGTTCTTCTAAACCCGTCAAAGGAGACATCGTGAGCACCAAGGTTGAAAAGCGGACTCTGGTCAACGTTCCTGTAAGCGTGGCTTACAACCAATGGACCCAGTTCGAGGAATTTCCGCACTTTATGGGCGGGGTGTTGAGCGTCAAACAGCTCAGTGATGACCGGCTCGAGTGGGTTGCGGAAATCGGCGGGGTGCGCCGGCAATGGCAGGCCAGAATCCTCGAGCAGGTACCGGACCGAAAGGTCGCATGGGCCGCCACAGAGGGCGCAACCAACGCCGGGGCCGTGACGTTCGAAGACCTCGGCGGCGGGCAGACGTCCGTACAGCTGTCCCTGGAATATGAACCCGAAGGGATCGTCGAAAAGGTCGGCGACAAGCTGAACATCGTAGAGAGGCAAGCCGAGAGTGACCTCAACCGGTTCAAGGCCTTCATTGAAGACGAGGGCTACGCGACCGGCGCCTGGCGCGGATCCGTCCGCGAAGGCGCATCCGCCGGCACGCCCGGAGTCGATGAGGCAGCAGGGTCACGGGGGGACAGCGGCAAAGCCGGGGTCTCGGGCAAGGTAATTGCCGGAGTCGGGCTCGCCGCTGCGGCCGCGGCAGGCGTCGCAGCCGCAGCCGGCAACAAAGCGTCCGGCGCAGACGCGCCGGCTCAGGCCACACCATACCAGGAGGCGGACGCCGTCCCGCCCACCGGGACCGCGGGCAGCGTATTCCCCGATGAGGGCGTACACCCGAGCGCGCTTCCTGCGTCCGAGCAGACTGTTGGCCGGTCCGAAGCGAAGCCCTTCGACCAGACCAACGGACTCATCGACACCGAAGGCGATTCGGACGGGACAGCTGCGAGCGACTCCACCGGCGCCGCGGACCGGGTCACGGGCGTAGAACGCGCACCAGGCCCTATCCCGCCGACCGGAGGAAGCCTGGGACAGCACTGACTGCATGCCGCGTAGGGGGTGTCCCTGCTGTGACACCGACGCCAGTCCCTCTGCCACGTCGTTAGGTCTTGAGTACCGAGGACCGTTTCAGGGCAGTGAGGACTCAGCGAGCGGGCCCCTTTCCAAGAAGGAGACACCATGATCGAGAAACTGATTTGCTGCGCCCTGGGCTTGTTCCTCTTCGGGGGTGTCCTTGCCGCCGCGCCGGCCCAGGCCGGTACAGCCGCGGAAAGCGCCCCAGTTGTGTCCTCTGCCGCTCAGGCACCGGGTACCTCGTCCCATGCCTTCGCGACCATCCTTTCCATGTCCTCGCCATCACCGTCCCCCAGTGGCCCCGTCGATCCCGGGACCGGCGAAACCAAACAAGCGAAGGAAGCACGGGTCGACTACGCGCCCTACGTCATCGGGGCAGTAGTTTTAATCGTGCTGATAATCGGCTTCATCTTCTGGCGCAAGCGCCGGACCTCGCACCAATAAACCGTAGTGAAATCAAGGCCCAGGAGCGCAAGCGCGGGACTGCACACGGCACCCTATCTGGCCAGCGGGCATGCTGGTTCGACCGAAGGGGCGCGGGTCGGTGGCCACACCAGATCTGCTTGCGGGAGCGGAAGGCCCGGGTTAGCGTTGGGCACGAGTTCCAGCCTGTTGCCGTGGGAGGCGTATCAGCTATGGATCAGAACGAAACCCCCATTGTCAGTGCGCTTGCCGATTATCACCGCATGGGCCGGTACGGGTTCACTCCGCCCGGTCACCGGCAGGGCCGCGGAGCCGCCGAACGGGCGCTAGATGTCCTGGGCAAGGACACTTACCGCTCCGATGTGCTCGCCTCGGCGGGTCTGGATGACCGCTCCTCCTCACATGGGTACCTGCAGAAAGCCCAGGAACTCATGGCGGACGCGGTGGGGGCCGAACACGCCTTCTTCTCGACCTGCGGCAGTTCGCTTTCCATCAAAGCCGCGGTTCTGGCCGTCACCTGCGGCACCGGCGAGATTCTGGTCGGCAGAGATGCCCATAAGTCGGTCACCGCGGGTTTGATCCTCTCCGGTCTTCAGCCCCGGTGGATCAGTCCCAGCTGGGACGATGAGCAGCATCTGGCCCATCCGCCCTCGCCGGAAGCGGTGGAAGCAATGTGGCAGCGCCACCCCGACGCCGCAGCGGCCCTGATCGTCAGCCCTACACCCTACGGGACCTGCGCCGATATCCAGGCGATTGCGGATATCTGCCATCAAAGGGGCAAACCGCTCATCATCGACGAAGCGTGGGGCGCGCACCTGCCATTCCACGACGACCTCCCCACTTGGGCCATGGATGCCGGCGCCGACATCTGCGTCGTCAGCGTCCACAAGATGGGCATGGGCTTCGAACAGGGATCGGTCTACCACCTCCAGGGTGGACTGGTTGATCCCGTCCGGTTGCGACAGTGCGCGGACTTGCTGTCCACCACCAGTTCGAGCGTAATCATGTATGCAGGCATCGACGCCTGGCGTCACCAGATGGTTCAGCACGGACGGGAGCTCCTCGACGTTACCCTGACCCTGGCCATTGACCTCAGGTCGCGCATCGACGCACTGCCGGGCATCAAGGTCCTCGAAGACGAACTGCTCGGAGCCGAAGCCTCGCACGATCTGGACCGCTTGCACGTCCTGATGGACGTCAGCGGACTCGGTATCAGCGGCTACCAGGCCGCGGACTGGCTAAGGGCCAACCGCGGCATCGACATGGGGATCAACGACCACCGCCGCATCGAGGCGACCCTCTCAACGGCCGACGACGAATCGACCACCCAGCGTCTGATGGAGTCCCTCCACGCCCTTTGCGGCGCGGCGAAGGACCTGCCGCGCCCTCCGGAGGTCCGATTGCCGCGTTCCTCCGATCTCGAGATGGAGACCGTGAATCTCCCCCGCGAGGCGTTCTTCGGACCCGTCGAAGTGGTCCCCGTCGAGGAGGCCGCCGGACGCACCGCCGCCGAACAAATCACCCCGTACCCGCCTGGTGTGCCGGCCATTCTTCCAGGGGAACGCATCAACGCCGCGGTCATCGACTATCTCGTCTCGGGCAAGGAAGCCGGCATGGTCCTGCCCGACCCCGCGGACCCCTCATTCAAGACCATCAGGGTCGTCCAGGAACAACCCTGAAGCTGCCGCGAACCGGGCATGGGCGCAGGAGCTTCGCCGCCATCGATTCTGCCCGGATAAGTCATGTGCGCCCGTCGAGGGCTGCGAGCATCAGGGCTTCGGCCAGGATCGCCTTCCGGAGGTCTCCGAGGTGGGCCGACTCGTCCGGCCCGTGAGCGCGCGAGTCCGGATCCTCGGCCCCGGTAATGAGTATCTGCGCGTCAGGAAACCTGCCGGCCAGGTGCTCGACGACCGGGATCGAACCGCCGACGCCCATCCTGACCGGGACGACGCCCCAGGCCTGCTCCATTGCCCAGAGCGCGATCCGGGACGCCTCACCGTGGGCAGCGGCGGAGAACGGGGCGCTCGTGCTCCCCGGGAAGAACCTAACTTCCGCGCCAAAAGGCGCGTTGGCCATGACGTGCCGGCGTACCGCTTCCATGGCCTTGTCCGGATCGGTGCCCGGTGCCAGTCGAAGGCTGAATTTCGCCCGGGCCGAGGGCAACAGGGTGTTCGACGCCATGGCCGTGCCCGGCGCGTCCAGACCGACGATTGACAACGCCGGCCCGTTCCACACCCTCGACGCGATGCTTCCGGTGCCCGCCAGATGCAGGGCACTGGGCAGCGAAGCCGAGGCGCGGAACTCCGCTTCACCGATGCCCACCGCCGGATCGGCAGGTTCGTCTGCGGTCGGAAGCCCGCGAATGGCCACCGTGCCGTCGTCGTCGTGGAAGGTCGCGATCAGCCGGGCCAGAAGTGTCACCGCGTCAAGGACGGGCCCGCCAAACGTCCCCGAATGCAGCCCGTGATCAAAGGCTTCGACTTCGATGAACCCGTCGACCAGCCCGCGGAGGCTGGTGGTGAGGGCGGGAACCCCGACTTGCCAGTTTCCCGAGTCCGCAATAATGATGACGTCGGCCCGAAGCTGGTCCTCGTTTGCCTCGAGCAGGCCATCCAAGGTGGGAGAACCGGATTCCTCCTCGCCCTCAATGAAAAACGTGACGCCGAGACCGAACCCGGTGCCCAGCACCTCAGTGAGGGCACGGTAGGCGGCTAGATGCATGATGATCCCCGCCTTGTCGTCGGCCACGCCCCGCCCCCACAACCGTCCCTCGCGTTCGACGGCGGTGAATGCCGGAGCGCTCCACAGCTCGGGCTCGCCGGGCGGCTGGACATCATGGTGCGCGTACAAGAGAACCGTGGGACAGCCCTCGGCTGCAGGTTTCCTTGCCAGAACAGCCGGACCGCCCGGCCTTCCGCCCGGCCCCGCTCCCGGCACAATCCGGACATCACCGATGCCCGCGACCCGAAGCAGCCCGCGACGGCTTCGGCGCTAAGATCCAAATGCCGTGGATCAAATGCCGGCCAGGCAATGCCGGGAATGCCCACCAGATTCACAAGTTCAGCCACGGTCGACCCAAAACCGGCATCCACCCGGCTCCGCAGCGCATCAACGGGAACAGCGCCACCGATCGTCATGCCCACCACCCTAGACCCATGAACCGGCGCCTGGGACGAGCTGCCGGTAGCGTCCCACCCACATATCACCCAGCCGCCAGTGAGCGCCCCGTTTATTCCGTTCCCGAAATTCTTCTCGTCTGCATGTCCCAAAACCTTCGGATATCAGGACTGCACGCTCCGTTGGTTCGCCGGTGAGTTCGGGCTGGAATTTGCCTGATAGCTGATAGTCGGCACGGTACCGGCTTGTCAGGGCAAACGGTTTGGACTGCGTCACCTGAACTCCCACGTGAGCATGCGGGCATGGTGCTGTGGCGAACGAGCTTCGCTCCGAGGGAAGCCGGGGGGACGGAGGGTCCGTTCCAAGCTGAACGCGGCCGGGCTATGTACAATCCCCGGCAGCGCGAGGTAGTTTCAATGCAGGACCCCTGTGCTGGTTCTTTCCCCTGGGACCTCCTTCCGGCCTTGTGCAGGGTCTGGAAGTGACGCTGCTATAGCCACATGGCGGCCCTCATGCACCTTGAGGAAGGAGCCTGATCATGGCCACCTCGCATTTCCAGCAGTTCCGTCACGATGCTTCCCCTGCCCCCGACACCGAGGGGTCCTTGGGTCCGGACTCTCTTGACGGGCCGTGCACGAGCTGGTGCCTGCTCCAGGGCAGGAGACCCCGGCCCGGCGCGGCCTTCCGGGCAGGCATACGCCTCTGCCGCGTCAATCTCCACAAGGGCCGGCTCGGGATGACCGGACGCGCCGCGGCAGACCACATCCTCGCCAGCTACCCGTACTCCGGCTGATCATGGCACCCGGGATCCCCGACTTCCGTCCCGACGACACCAGGCGGCCGCCCGGCGTGCTGCCGGTGATATGCGGCAACTGCGGCACGGACCGCCACCTCGCCATCAGATCCGTCATCCACCTCCAGGACCAACCGTCCGATATCGTGACGGTTGCCCACACCTGCACGCGATGCCGGCGCTTCAGCGAACATCCTGCCTGGGTCCCTGACCTGTCCCCGGTTCTGGCCCGCCTGGAACAAACAGCCGACGTGCTGATACTCGGCGGCCACTATTTGCACTGCGGACAACCGATGAAAAAGGCCGGCTCCGAACTCCGCCGGCTCTCCGCGCCCCGGTCCACCAAGATCGCAGCCGAAGACGACCTGGAGGTATACCTCGCCACCCGGGTCCTCAGATGCGTCTGCGGCTTCCAGCTGGAACTGCCTGAATGACCGGCTCCACGGCAACCGAAAAACCAACCGGAGTGCGCGTGTTTTGAGGGAAGGCAGGAGGGCCTCCGGAATGAGTCTTCCGTGACCGTGAGCGAAGGGGCAGCGGGCCTGTGTGAGGCTCGAAGCCGGTGCGTGCGTACGCTGCGCACAGCCAACGGGCGGCACCACGGGTGGTATCGCGTTAGCGAGTAGGTCTCCCGTGGCGCCGCCCGATGTGCGTTTACTCGGTCGCTACAGCGTTTTGCCGAGCTATTCGCTGCCGAGCCCTTGGGCGGAGATCTTCTTGCCGGCCGCACTCTCGCTCAGAACGCTGTTGAGCGCCGTGAGGTCGAAGATGCCGTTGATGTCGGCCTGCTTGGTGGTGCCAGCGTCGACGCCGTCCTGGAGCAGCTTCTTGTACGTCCCTGCGAGCGGGTCGGTGGTGAAG
>NZ_JBFUAA010000020.1:0-66950 GCF_056406495.1 Arthrobacter sp. P1_B9 | reverse complement strand
GGGGACACCCAGCCAAAGCGTGGCGCTGTCAGGTCCTGTTCGTTGGTGGAGATCCGGGCGTAGCCCGATGATCTGCGCGGGCAGGGGTGCAACTGTCGCGATTGTCCAACCTGAGCGGGACAGTTTTGCGGGCGGGGCATGCGCGAATCCAAGTTTCCAGTATCTGTATCTGATTTCTCGCAGCGCCAGTGCGGGCGGACGGTGTCGCGGTGGGGGATCGTCTAACGGGCGGTTTGCAAACCTGGAGCCGGCCCACCAATGTCATTTTCCGAAGTCGTCTGCACGGAACGTCACGAGTCCTCTGCACTACAGGAACAGCTCATCTGGGGCGGGGCGGGTCGAKCAAGGATCCAGCGGGCCCGCAGCCAAGTGTTTCGGGTGCATGCCACAATGAGGCCCATGACTCGAATCCTCATGATCGGCATCCTCGCGCGAGCCCTCGACTATAGCAAGCTGCCTCCTGGCCTCGACGAGGCCACGATGACCGAACGGATCGAAGCGGGGTTCGGGGCCACTACGGCCGCCGGCTTCGACGCCGTCAACTGCCTGATCGGCACCTCCCCGGACGAGGCCGAAGCAGAGATTCGCTCGGCGTTCGGTCGTGATCGTTTCGGCCTCGTGATGATCGGGGGCGGCATCAGGATGATCCCGGAGTACACCGAGCTCTTCGAACGGATCATCAACGTGTGCAATGCGGAATCGCCCGGAATCACCTTCTGCTTCAACACATCGCCCGAGACGACTCTGGACGCGTTGGAGCGTCACGCCCAGCCGTGAACGTCTGCGACGCGATCCGGTGCGTCGACTAGCCTCGGCGTTTCGTGTCGGCGGTCATGAGATGCGCCTCTGCTCACGTGCGGCTGCGATGTATTGGGAATAGGTGCTCGCCTTACGGGCACTGTTGCGACACGGACCGACCAAAAAACGCCGCCACAGAGCGACCAACTCCACAGCTCATGCCACACGATAGCGCGCATAAGGAGCCAAAGGGGTGGTCCCACCGTTCTCAATAACGATCAATTACTGAGACAGCGTGGTCTTTCAGCCATGGGCTTCGAAAGTTGTCATTTTCAGCAGTCGAGGCACGGAATGTCAGAAGTCCTCTGCACTCTGAACTGGTCATCGTGACGTTAGCCGAATGTCTGGTGGCCCGGTTCCATGATCCGGTTCAGCTGTTGTCGGGCCGCGCGGTGCAGCACCAGCACGGTCCTGGGATGAAGCTGTTCCGTCAGTTGGCTGCGCTGCGGTGGCTTCGGTAGATTCTTAGCCCGTCACTCTGGAGAAAGATGGCGCGTTCGTTGCCGCCCGCGAGATGGAGCCAAAGCACGCTGCCGTCAGCTGCCAGCATGTCGATGCGCCCGGTAGCGATGACTTCCCCGTGTTGGTGGATTTGCACGTAGTCGGCCCGTGAGAGCTTGGACCAGTTGGCAACGGGGGCGGGTTTCCGGTTTTCTGTATGAGATCCGGACGATCGGGGCGTCATGGGTTGTCCTTGGGTTGGGGCGACTGCGGTGCCGGCATCGTTTGAGCGTCGGGGGAGGTCGCAGGGCGGCGTTTCCGCCACCCTGCCTCCTCCTTATGGGCTCTCTTCCCACGCCCGACTATCGGGCTGCCTGTTGCGATTGAGTGCGGGAAGAGCGCCCATCTGTGCCGGACAATGGGCCGGCAGTCGGTGGTGATGGTCCGCTCGGGAGACCCGTTTTGCTCGCGAACATCAGGGCAAATCTCCCGGGGGAGGTTTCGCCGTCAAGAGCCGGCTCTCCCTCAGTCCCGGTCACTGCGACGAGCGTCGGAGCGAGTGAAGCCGGCGGTGGCCCGCCCGGGTTTTTGAGGAGAAGTGCAGTGGATCCGTGCCCTACGCCAGGACGCCCGCCCGCCGCCCAAAGACGCACCCGGCAGCAAGTCCGGTGCCCCCCGGGTAGTTGACGCTGAATAGTCCGCCGAGCATTTCACCTGCCACGAACAGGCCTTCGATGTGCTTGCCGTCTGCGTCCAGGACGCGGCCGTGGGTGTCGGACTTGATGCCACCGAAGGTGAACGTGATTCCGCAGGTGACGCCGTAGGCGTAGAAGGGTCCGGTTTCGATCGGGGCGGCCCAGTTGCTCTTGACCGGTTCGGTTGCGGCCTTCCGGCCATCCTTAACGTTGGGGTCGAACGGGGTGGAGCGCTCGATCGAGCTGTTGAAGTCCGTCACTGTTTTGGACAAGCTTTCCGGGTCTATGCCGATTTTGACGGCCAGGTCCTCGAGGGTGTCGGCGACCTCGACAGAGATGCCGGGCATCTCGTATTCTTCGCTGCGCAGCATGGGCCGAAGGCCGGCGTCGAAGATCTGGTACGCAACCGAGCCGGGCTGCTTGAGGATTTCCTTGCCGTACTTGGCGTACGTGTAGTTCCGGAAGTCGGCACCCTCGTCCAGGAAACGCTTGCCGTCGGTGTTGACGATGATTCCAAACGGGTAGCTTTGCCGGGTGAGGCGGTTGGTGAGTTCGCGGTTGCTTTCGTTAGTGGCGGTAAAGGCATCCCACTGGACGCTGTGGCAGCTGCCCCAGTCTCCGCCCTTGGTGGCGCCGATCTCCAACGCTGCGGCGATCATGTCGCCGGTGTTGTAGGGAGTGCCGCGTACCTTGGCGTTTTCCCAGCCTTCGCCCAAGTACTCCCGCCGCCGCTTCGGGTCCGCCTCGAAGCCTCCGGCGGCGAGGATCACGGATTCTGCCCTCAGGCGCAGCTCCCCTCCAGCGGTGTTGACGACGACGCCGGCTACACGGCCGTTCTCAACGATGAGGCTTTGGGCCGCGTGGCCGTACCTGACTTCGATGCCCAGCTCTGCAGCGACCCGGGTGTGGTCTTCGATCAGGCCTTCGCCGCCGCCCACGTTTCCCACGTGCAGGCCGCCCCAGAAGAGGTAGGACCCGTCGGCACGCTCGAAGGCCTGACGCTCGTACATCAGGCGGTACTTCAGGCCCAGGCTGTTGAGCCACCGAAGGGTGGACTGGCTCTCGGCAATGAGGACTTCCGTCAGTGCCGGGTCGTTGCGGCCTTCGGTGACCTTTTCCAGGTCAGACGCGTATTCCTCAGCGCTGTAGGGCGGAACGACGGTCCGGCTGTGCCGTTCGTCCGGTTCCACGAGCCCTTGGAGGTCATCCAGGCCGTTGTGGACGATGCGTGTGGCGCCGGCGGTGTAGAAGCTGTTGCCGCCGGCCATGTCTTTGGTGCCCTTTTCGAGCAGGATGACTTTTCGTCCGCGGACGGCAGCGGCGTGGGCCGCCGTGAATCCGGCATTTCCGCCGCCGACGACGATCACGTCGGCCTTGGTGAGGTTTCCCGCTGCAGGTTCGTTCTGATCAGCCATTGTTTTCTGTCTCCTTCATGTTGAATTCTTAAGTATTCGACTGTATACACAGCGAGATAGGGGTGATTTGGGGATAGGAGCGCGTCCGGGGGTGTTAGCGGGCCGGTACGGGGGCTGGCTCTGCCGCTGTCACGGGGAGCGGTTCATGGGCGGCGAGGCGGTTTTGGCGGCGCTCTAGGGCCACGGCGAGGGCGCCGAGGGCGATGTTGACGACCAGGAATCCCAGGGCGGCAACAAACTGGGCCTGCAGCAGGGACCGGGTGTAGTACTGGCCGATGACGGTGGCGGACCTCAGGAGTTCCATGTAGCCGCCGAGCACAAAGGCCAGTGCTGTTCCCTTGAAGAGGATGATGAGCTGGCTCACGAGGGCAGGACTCATGGACCGCAGGGCCTGCGGGAGCAGGACCAGGCGCAGCGTCCCTACGTGGGAGAAACCCAGTGCGAGGGAGGCCTCGGCCTGACCGGGCGGCAGCGCGAGGATCCCGGAGCGCAGCAGGTCACCGATGACGGCCCCGCTGTACAGGGTCAGCGCGATGACCAGGAACCAGAAGTCCCCGAGTTTGAGGCCGTAGTTGGGCAGCACCAGGGACGTGAAGTAGAGCAGTAGGAGCAGGGGGATGCTGCTGAAGACGTCCGTGTAGACCCGGCAGGTCCGGCGCAGAGGTGCGTGTGTGGAGACGAGTCCGAAGGCCAGGAGGCATCCGGTGATCATGGACAGCACCATGCCGACGGCTGCGGCCGCAATGTTGTTCCACAGCCCCTGGCCGAGAAGCGCCCAGAGTCCGGGCTCGGCGAACGGGGCCCACGCCGCGGCGCTCAGCTCGCCTTTGTCGTAGAGGACGCGGAAGACCAGATAGGCGCCGGCGATCACGATGAGGGYGGTGAGGATTTCCAGGAGCAGGTGGCGGCGTTTGGCGCGCGGACCGGCCGGGTCAAAAAGCGATACGGTACTCATCGGCTGAACGCCACCTTCTGATCGACTGCGGATACGAGCCGGCCGATGACCAGCCCGATGGCGAGGTAGCAGAGGGCGGCCCCGCCGAAGATAATGAACGGTTGTGCCTCATCCACCGCGATCTTGTCCGAAAGGAACGTCAGTTCGGATACCCCCACCAGGGCAGCGACCGAGGTGTTCTTGACCATGGTGATGAAGACGTTGCCAAGCGGTCTGGTCACCGTGGCGAAGGCCTGCGGGAGGACGATGTGATTCAGTGAGGCCATCGGCCCGAAGCCCAGGGCGCGTCCGGCTTCCAGCTCGCCGCGGTCCACGGTGTTCAGGCCCGCGCGCAGGGTTTCGGCTACGAACGGCGCGGTGTAGAGCACCAGGACGATGGCGGCCGAGGCGTAGAGCGAGTACTGGATGCCCAGGACCGGCAGTCCGAAGACAAACAGCACCATCTGCACGGGAAGCGGCACGTTCCGGAAAATCAGCACGTAGGCCGAGGAAACACCCCGGGCCGTCCTGATGGGGCTCGTCCGCAGTGCGGCGAGCAGTGTCCCCAGGAGCACCGAACCGGCGGCCCCCAGGAGAACGAGTCCCAGAGTCACCATCACGCCCTGGCCAAAATCGCCGAGGTGATTGAGAAGGAATGACATCAGCGGATCCCTACAGCGTTACTTTGGGCGGGGTAACATCGCCGGGCTTGACCTGGCCGATCGTGGCGTCGTAGGCCTTCTTCCAGTCCCCGTCCGCGATGGCCTTGGTCAGGAGCTGATCGAGGTAGTCATGAAATGCTGCATCGTCCTTGGCCACGCCGATGGCAAATTCCTCGGCATCGGCCAAATGGCCGTCCGCGATGCGGTAGGCATCCGGATTCTGGGACTGGACACCGAGCAGGATTGCCTCGGTCGTGGTCACCGCGTCGACCCTCTTATCCTTCAGTGCCTGCGCGCATTCACTGTAGGTGCTGAACAGGACCACGTTGGCCGCGGGCACGGCCGCACCGATGAGCTGGGCCGCGCGGGCGCCGGTGGTGGAACACACGGTCTTTCCCTGGAGGTCCTCGGGTTTGTTCACTGAGCTGTCGTCCTTGCGTACCAGCAGGGCCACGTTGCTCTCAAGGTAGGGTCCGGCGAAACTGACGACTTTCTTCCGTTCGTCCGTCACTGCGTAGGAGGCGATCACGGCGTCGACCTTGTTCTGCTGCAGGAACGCCTCACGGTTTTTGGTGACCGCCTCAACGAACTCGACATTCTCTGCACTGCCGGTGAGGTCCTTGGCCAGGATTCTGGCCATCTCAATGTCCAGGCCTTCCATCTTGCCGGTGACCGGATTCTTCACGCCAAAGAGCGGCTGGTCGAATTTGACCCCGACGATCACTTTGCCGCGTTTCTGGATCTTGTCCATCGTGCTGTTGGCCGGGAAGCTCCGGGCCGGTTGGGTCTCGGCGGCCGGGGTGCTGCCGCCGCAGGCTGTGGTGCCCAGGACCAATGCGCCGGCGATGGCCAGGGCCGGCAGGAAGTGCTCGCGTTTCATGGTGACTCCTTAGGGTGGGTGCGTCGTTGCACAGGTGCTGTTAATGGACCGAGGAGAGGAAGGCTTTGGCCCGGTCCGAGGAAGGGGAGGTGAAAAACGTTTCAGGGTCGGCAATTTCCACGATGGCGCCGGAGGCCATGAACACGATCCGGTCCGCGAAGGCCCGCGCGAACGACATCTCGTGGGTCACGACGATCATCGTCGTGCCGCTCTGCGCGAGGCTCCGCATGGTCGCCAGAACCTCGCGGGTGGATTCCGGATCGAGCGCCGACGTCGGTTCATCAAAGAGCAGGACCTTGGGATCCATGGCCAGTGCGCGGGCGATGGCCGCGCGCTGCTTCTGGCCTCCGGAGAGCTGGGCAGGCCTGCTGTGTGCCTTGTCGGCGATGCCGACCATGGCGAGCAGTTCGTGGGCCCGCGTCTCTGCCGCCTGTTTGGCCAGGCCGAGAATTTTCCGTGGGGCGAGGGTGATGTTCTCCAGGATGGTCTTGTGGGAGAAGAGGTTGAAGGACTGAAAGACCATCCCCACCTCGGTACGGAACTTGTACAGATCCCTGCCCTCCACCGGCTGTTCGTGGCCGTCGATGAGAATGTGGCCCTCGTCGATCGCTTCGAGCCGGTTGATGCACCGGCACAGCGTCGATTTGCCCGACCCTGACGGGCCCAGGATGACGACCACCTCGCCACGGCGCACCGACAAATCAATGCCGGTCAGGGCCTGCATGCTGCCAAAGCGCTTGCCGACTCCGCGGAACTCAACGACGGTGTCCGTCTCCGTGATGGCTGTCATGATCTATCTCCTTTGATGGAATACGACTGTATACAGTGAAGTACAGTGTGGCATGGTGACCGCAATCACGGCAAGTCATTACGAGTCTTGGATGGGTGTGGAGGTCTCGCCCACCGCCGCGGCAGTTACCAATGGCAGCGGTGGGCGCAAGGGTGGCAGCACCGGGCTGATGCCCGGGAGAAGGCAGAAAAGCTGGCGCATCGGGGCCCGGAGAGCTAGCCGGAGAGCCTGGCGGTGATCTTAGTGGGAGGCCGATTTCCGCAGCAGGTCGAGCCTGATCCGACGGGCTGTCTCCATGTGTTCGCGTGCGGTGTTCCGCGCACCAGTTTCGTCGCCGGCGGTGATGGCCGCGACCAGCTTCGAATGCTCGGCCAGGGCCTCGTCCCAACGCTCTCCCACAGACAGAGTCGAGTGCGGCGTGCGGATCAGGTGGGTGGACAGCCGCTGCAGGAGATCCTGGAGGACGGGATTGTGCGCAGCCGCCCAGACGGCTGCGTGGAACTCCAGGTTCGTCGACGCCCGGGTGTTGTCATCCGGCTCCGAAAGTGCGCGGTCACGTTCCACCAGGCCTTCGAGCTGCATAATGTCAGTGATGTCGTGGGACAGGGCCGCCTGCCCGGCCGCCTCCTGTTCCAAAAGAATCCGCACGTCATAGACCTGTATGACTTCCTGGGGTGTTGCCTGATGGACCTGCAGTCCACGGGCGCCGCGATCCAGAAGACGGTCGTGCTGGAGGCGGCGAAGAGCCTCGCGCACCGGCGTGCGGGAGACACCGAAGCGTTCCCCCAAGGTAACTTCCCGCAAGGGAGTGGCCGGAGCAATTGCACCGGCCAGGATTTCAGAGCGCAGCTGGGCGTAGATCGAATCCCCGTCGTGCCGCATCGTTTCAGAACCAGGTGACACAACTTTCCTTCCACAGTGGCGACTCGGAAGGGAGGCTTACGCCGCCACTCGGTCCCGCCAGTTCGCAGACCCGAGCCATCGCCCGGACCCCCATAGTATTCCAGTGGATACGCGCGAGTCCAAGATGTGTTGTCCTTTCCATCCGGATGGTGCATGAATCGGTATTGTTCGGCCGCTGCCGGCCTAGTTCTTCGCCAGCAACTTTTGCCATCCGGGCGGACCTCGCCCGTCGGTGATACGTGCCGGTACAGGGTCTGGCGGGTGATGCCGAGTTCGGTGCAGAGATCGCCGACTTTGGTTCCGGGCTTGCCCAGGGAGGCCGTGGCGAGCCTGAGTTTGGCCGAGGTCATTTACTCGGGAGACTGAGTCGCATAGCCCGACATGTAGATCGCTGCGCCCTGCAGGGCCGGTCAGATTAGACAGGTGTCCGGTCGTGAAGCGGCCTGAAGGAGCTGGAGCCGGCGAACCAGTCCGATTCGGGAGCATCGCCGGAGTTATCCCGCCGGGCACCCTCGATCCGTCCTCCTGGATTGTGGAACTCGCCGCCGAACAACACGAGGGGTTCCCGCTTGGTGACGTCCAGTGTGATGACCTCGCCGACGACGATGATGTGGTCGCCGCCGTCGTAGATATTCCACGGCCGGCACTTAAGCGTCGCGGCGTTCCCCGTCAGCACCGGGACGTTGCCGTCCAGCGTCCATTCCGGTTCCGCGTCAAGGACTTTGCCAGCGAAGTGCAGGGCCACATCCTTTTGTTCTACCGACAGGATGTTGATAGCGAAGGGCGCAGCTTCCAGATACCGGGAGCCGCGCGAGGACCGGGTCAGTGTGACCTGGGCAAGCGGCGGGTCGAGGGATACCGCGGTGAAGGCGCTGACGGTGGCGCCGTGCGGAACGCCGTCGTCCGTCCGGGTGGTGACCACCGTGACACCGGTGGCGAACGTGCCAAAGGCGTGGCGCAATTCTCGTTCTTCAATGCATCCCATGACTTCCTGAGTCATCGACTTCTCCTTTCTGCTGTTGTTCAGGCCGCGCTGAATTACCCAAGGTCCCCGCCGCCCACCGGCAGCACCGCGCCAGTGATGTAGCTGGCGTCGTCAGAGGCCATGAACAAGATCGGAGCTGCCTGCTCTTCCAGCGTGCCGTACCGCTTGAAGAGGGTGCTTTCGGTGGTCTGTTCCACGATCTGCTGGTACCACGTCTCTTCCTGGGCGGACTGCGCGTTCGGGTTGCGCGGGACCTTCCGCGGCGGAGCTTCGGTGCCGCCGGGCGCGGTGGCCACTACCCGGATACCCTTCGGAGCGGCTTCGAACGCCAGCGACGCGGTCAGAGCGTTGACCCCACCCTTGGACGACGCGTATGGAACGCGATTGATGCTTCGGGTGGCTATCGAGGAGACGTTCACGATGACCCCGGCCGTCCGTTCGACCATGTGCGGCAGCACTGCGCGGCAGCACCACAGCGTGGGGAAGAGGGAGCGCCGCACTTCGGCCTCGATCTCGTCCTCCTCGTAGTGCTCGTAGGGCTTGGTCCAGATCGTACCGCCGACATTGTTGATCAGGATGTCGATGCGTCCGAACTCTGCCACGGCGTAGGCCATCAGCTTCACGGCGCCCGCATAAGTTTCCAGATCGCAGAGGAAGTATCGTGCGGGTGCATCACTGGCCGTCAGCTCAGCACACACTTCAATGACCAGCTCGGACCGGTCCGCCAGCACTAGGGTGCCTCCCTCGGCCGCAATCTTACGGGCGACGACGGCACCAATCCCTTGGGCAGCGCCGGTCACCACAACAACCTTGTCGGTAAAACGCATTGCTGTGCGTCCTCTCTTATTGGGATTTTTCAGCCGTTGAGGCCAGTTCGATATCTGCGTAGGTGCCCCCGCGTCAGCTGATGGATTCACGTTCCCGTGGCGCCGGCTCCGTCGAAGCAATCTCGGCTTTAACTGTCGAGCTTCGCACCATCAGGGTGGCCAATCCGGCCAGAACCAGGGGTACCGCGAGTGCCATGAAGTAGCCGGAGACGCCCAGTCCCGTGAGAATGAGCCCGCCGAGGGCGGAGCCCACGATGGAACCGAGGCGGCCAATTCCGATGCCCCAGCCGGTAGCCGTGGCACGAAGTTGAGTGGGGTAGGCGTTGGCGATCAGGTAGTTCAGGGCCAACTGCTGGCCGCCAATGCCGAAGCCGGCCAGCCCGATAAGCACGAAGACCAGCGCAAAGTTGGAGCCGGCCAGGCCCAGGCCCAGCGCGATGACGATCCCCGCCGCAAACATGACCAGCAGCAATTTTCTGGGGTTGACCTTGGGCAGGATGATGGACAGAGGGATGGCGAAGAGGATAAAGGCGCCGTTGACGGTCACGGTTCCCATCGCGGCCTGCGAGCCGGCCAGCCCCAACATCTTGAGCGCGGTTGGCATCCAGAGCAGCAGCAGGAACCACGCGATCCAATTGAGCAGGTAGGTGGCGAAGACCGCGATGGTGACCATCCGGTACTTAGCGGAGAAAAGTGCGGCGACGGAGCTGCGCTCCTGCATTTTGTCGTTGGTTGCGAGCACGGCGTCCGGGCTGACTGGGCTCCCGGAAATTGAGGCCATGATCTGACGCGCCTGTGCGTCGGCTGCGGAGGTGCCCTTGGCCGCCAGGAAGATCGGCGATTCGGAGAGAATCTTGCTGCAGACCAAAACCATGGCAAGTGGCAGCACGCCGCCGGCTAGGAAGATGCCACGCCAGCCCATCACTGGCAGCCATGCCGCCGCCATAAGCCCACCGAGTAGCGCGCCACCGGGCAGGCCAAGCAACACCAATGTCATGAACGTGCCGCGGCGCGATTTGGGACTGTACTCGGCGGTCAGTGCCAGCAGCGCCGGGGTGGCCCCGCCCATGCCGAGGCCAATGAGGAAGCGCAGAATGACTATCTGCTCCAGGGATTGAGCAAAAGCACCGGCAAGGGAGAACACACCAAAAAGGGCCAGTGCGAGCAGGATGGTCTTCTTCCGACCGATCCTGTCCCCGAAGGTGCCAAGGGACATTGCGCCCACGCACATGCCAACGGTGCTGGCGGTGATCACCCAGGTCATGTCAGTGGCCTGCAGGCCGAAGTCTTCGGCGATTGCCGGTCCGATGAATGCAATCGACTGGGTGTCGAATCCGTCCAGCAGTGCGGTCACGAAACAGAGGACGACGATGGACCATCGTTTGATTCCCATGGGCGTGTTGTCGATAACGTCCTGGACGTTATAGGCGAGTGTAGTCACCGGTAACTCACTTTCGTGTGATGTTCTGACCCGACTGATCCGGGGGCCGGGCGGCTGCGGCCACTTCATTTTGGGCACGCGGCATTACGGCGGGTGGTGGGGATGATATTGGGGTTGGGCCCGGGGCCGGGCGGTTCGGGCCCCGGCGCCGAAAAGGGGGGCTTAGCCCCGGGGATCGAGCACGAAGTTATAGGTGACTTCGCGGCCCTTGCCGTCGGCGCGCTCGGTGGGGGCCAGGACGAGTTCGGGCTTCACGGCCGAGGCGATGTCGTCGGCGACGTGCTCGTCGCCTTCGAAGTAGAGCTGGGTGGTGATGAGCTCGTGCTTCGGGGCCGAAACCTTCAGGTGCAGGTGGGCCGGCCGCCAGGCGTGCCAGCCGGCCGCGGCGATGAGGGCACCGCAGGCACCGTCGGTGGGGATCTGGTACGGCGCAGGCTGCATGGTGTTGATCTGGAAGTTGCCCTGAGCGTCGGCGATGATGGAGCCGCGGAGGTTCCATTCGGGCAGCCCGGGGGCGAACTGGGAGTAGAAACCGAGGTCATCGGCGTGCCACAGTTCGATCAGTGCTCCGGCGAGCGGCTGGCCGGCGACGTTCGTGACCTGGCCCTGGAACAGCAGCGGCGTGCCTGGTTCGTCGTCGCGCATCGGCAGGGTGGCCGGGGTGTTGAGCGTGGGGGCGTTCGGGATGTAGTACGGTCCCTCGATGCTGCCCTTGGAACCGTGGCGGCTGGAATTGGCGACCTCCTCGACGGAGTGCTCCACCCATACGTCCAGGAACAGCGGCCACTCCCCGTCCTCGCCGACCTGGATGAGCCAGGCCTTGAAAGCGTTGTATTCGTCGTAGGTGACCTTCTCGTCCAGGACGGTGTCGTTGATCGCCTTGATGACGCGGCCGGCAAGCGTGCTGACCCGCTCCTGGCTGGTGCCGGCGGCGAGGTGCTTGTTCTCCCGGAAGCGGGCGGTTGCCCCTGCGCCCGAGGAAGCTGCTGTGGCTTCGGTTTCCATTGTCATGGTGACTCCCTTGTCAAAAAAGAACGATGGTAAAAACGGTCGGCGGTTTCGGACTGGCAAATTTCGCTCAGTGCCGTGCCGCACATCACAACCGGTGTTGATTCAACGGTAGGCCCGTAATTGATCGAGGGGAAATACCTATTTCCGGCCCATTGAAAGCTTTTGGATATGAATGTTCGAGCGAGGGGCCGGGCTATTTCACAGCGGACGGGTGCATGGCCAGCGGCGTCACCTTGATGTCCATGTAGGGGAAGAGCGGCAGTCCGGAGAGCAGGGTGTGCAACTCGTCGTTGTCCGCGACGTCGAACACCGAGTAGTTGGAGTATTCGCCCACGACCCGCCACAAATGCGCCCAGCGTCCGTCGCGCTGCAGCTGCTGGGAATACTCCCGCTCTTCCGCCTTGATGGCGTCGGCGTGTTCCTTGGGCGTGTCCAGCGGAATATTGACGTCCATGCGGACCAGGTACAGCATGTGGTTCTCCTTGCGGGGTGGGGAGCGGTATGCGGGCGTTCTGAGGGCAGGATGCGGGGCCGGGCCGGCCTAGTCCTGTCGGTATTTCTGCAGCTTGTCGGCGTCGATGGCCGCGCCGACGCCGGGGACCTCGCGGACCCGGATGGCGCCGTCGTTGATTTCGAGCGGCTCCGCGAGCAGGTCGTCCGTCATGTCCAGGTAGTTGGAGAGCTCCCCGGCCCGCCGGGAGCTGGCCTCGAACGCCGCACCAAAGGTGACCGTGGCGAGGCTGCCGATCTGGGTGTCGATCTGGTTGCCCATCGTGACGTCCACGCCGAGGCCCACGCAGAGGCCGAGGATCTGCTGGGCTTCGGTGAAACCGCTGCGCGCAGTCTTAATGCAGATCGCGGTGCTGCCGCCGGAAAGCAATTCGCGGGAGACATCGCCCAGGGTGGGGACGCTTTCGTCGCCCACGATCGGGATGCTCGAGCTCTGCACCAGCCGGCGCCGGCCCATCGCCTCGCCGGCATCGCACGGCTCCTCCAGCATGGAAAGGCCCAGGCCCTCGGTCCTGCGCAGGACCTCCATGGCCTCGTTCGCCGTCCAGCCACGGTTGGCGTCGAGGTAGATCTCGGCGTCCTCGCCAAGGCCCTCCCGCAAAACATGGCAGGCCTCGACGTCGAGGGAGAGGGGCCGCCGCCCGGTCTTGAGCTTGAAGGTGTTGATGCCGTACTTTTCACGGAACCGCAGCGCTTCTTCCAGAAGCTCGGCGGCGGGCTTGAAGCCCAACATGTGCGAGACCCGCATGCTGTCGGTGAAGCCGCCCAGCAGTTTGTGCACCGGGGTGCCCAGCGAGATCCCGATGACATCCCAGAGGGCGATGTCCAGGGCCCCCTTGGCCGTGGGGTTGTTGACCGTGCGCCGGAGCAGCTGCTGGACCTTGGAGCGGTCCAGCGGGTCCAGCCCGATGAGTTGCGGGGCAAAGACCTTGGTCACCACCGAGACGATCGAATCCTGGGTTTCGCCGTAGGTGTAGGGCCGCGGCGGGGTGTCCGCGATACCGCAGATGCCGGTGTCCGTGTAGATCCGGACCAGCACGTGTTCCGCGGAAGTCACCTCGCCGCTGGCGAACTTCAGCGGCCGCGCGTAAGGAATGGCGTAGGGAATGGCCTCAATGCGGTCAATTTTCACGGGGTGGTTCCTTTGTTGCGGATGCGGGTTGTGACTGTGGCAGGGACTGGGCCGGCGACTCCGCGGGGCGAAGCGGGGGCTGTTGCTGGCCAGGGCCCGATGTGGGAGGTAAATCGAAGAGCTGCAGGAAGCTGCGCAGCAGGGGTGTCTCAGCGTCGCGGATCCAGGCAACGGCGAGGTCGACCGGCGGCGGGTTATGCAACGGACGGAAGACGACACCCTGAAAGGAAAACATCCGGGAAGTCATCGGCACTAGGGCGATCCCCATCCCCGCCGCGACGAGCGAGAGCAGGGTGGAGGTTTCCCTGGCCTCCTGGACGAGCCGCGGCTGGAACCCGGCTTTGCGGCAGGCATCCACGACGATGCTGCTGACCGCGGAGTAGCTCGGATAACCGACGAAGTCCTGGCCGGCGAGCTCCGCCAGTTCCAGGGTGCCCTTTTCCGCCAGCGGCGAATCCGCCGGGAGGGCCGCGACCAGCTGATCCTGTTCGAGCAGTTTGAGGGCCACAGTTCCGGAGCGGACTGGGGGTCGGAGGACGGCGACGTCGAGCCTTCCGTCCTCGAGTGCGGACTCCATCTGCGGCGTCAGCATTTCGCCCTGAACGGTGATGCGGAGCCCGGGAAAAGTGCGTCGGGCGGCCTGGACGATGCTGGGCATCAGCCGGTAGGTGGCTGTTCCGGTGAAGCCGACGCGGAGGACGCCAGTGGCACCTGCGCCGACCTGCCGGACGTCCTCCTCCAGAGCTTCCAGTTCCTGCATCAGCAGCCGTCCTCGATCCAACAGGACCTGTCCGGCTGGGGTGAGATCCACCTTGCGCGTAGTGCGCAGCAGCAAGGGTGTGCCGAGCTGTTCCTCCAGCTGCCGGATCTGTTGGGACAACGGCGGCTGGGCCATGTGCAGCCGCTGGGCTGCGCGGCCGAAGTGACGTTCCTCGGCCACTGCAATGAAGTACTTGAGGTGGCGCGTCTCCATAAGAAGCTCCCGGGCAGCTCGAAGCAGGCGATATGCCGTACTCCGACCAGCTTAGGAGGGCGGATTAGTTAGGGGAAATACCTATTTCAGAGCTATTGGGACGTTTCGCATACCAATCTCCGCCTGTGGGCGGCCGGGGCGCGGACAGGCAGGCCAGCGGCAAGGAGGGTTACATTGTTCGAAAGGCAAGCTGGCCAAGATGTCGGCCCAGCCGAAGTGCTTGAAGTCATAGCCGCCCGGCGATGGCGCGGTGACGACCCGGTAGATGAAGTCTGCAAGGAAGATCACGCTGAAAACGGCGTTCATCACCGTGATCCCGGTGTCGAGCGATTTGCCCCCTTGTTGCCTCACATGAAAACCTCCGAGCGACAGCTGTCACGCGGGCAGCAACCATAACCCACGCTCCGGGCACCGCTTCGGCTGGTGACCGCACTCACCGACCCACTGTTGAAATCAGGCGGACTGGTACTTGGACCAACGTGGACGGGATCGCTTGATTATGCGGGCCTGCACCAGGCACGCGCCAAATAGCACCACCAAATAGCTCTGTCATTCACACGGCTGAGCAAGGCAGGCCCGGGCTCGCCCCCGCACCCCGGGACTCCGGCAACCACCACCGCCCCCGCCGCCGGGGTTCCGTTGTTTCGTGTGGCTCGGTTAGTCCGCGATCAGCGTCTGAAGGGGCGCCGCCCAGTCGTGCAGTGTTGCGCCGACGGGATCATGAACGGCTTGAAGGGAGGTGACCTTGTGATGGAGAGTCGAGTACAAGTCCCGCGCCCCTTCGATTGGGGGGGGGGCTGCTGGCGGCTGCGAAGCTTGGAGCTGGCCGCTTTGGGGTGTGTACAAAGTACACAATTTCGGCTTCGGATCGGGCCGTACCAGTCCCGGATTGGGCCGGATTCCGCATGTTTCCGCGGGAGTCTAGTGTTTGTTTGCAGGGGAGGGAATGCAGTTCGAGTCCCACCTCGGGCACAGCATTCCCCCTCGTCAGAGGGGTTTTTGCTTTAGTGTGTGTACATTGACCCTGATTGGGTCCCTCTGACGCTTGCCGCGGTTGGTGCCTGACGCCGCGGTGGCCTATGGAGTTATGTGGGTGGCGGGTTCAGAGTCCTGACTGGTGGGCTCTCCGCCTGCTGGGATGTGGGTTCATCCGGGTCTCCTTTCTGGGGTGGCCTGGTGGCCGTGGTCGGTCCTGTACCTATTCATGTCGTGGGGTTGTGGTGGTGACATGCTTCTGCTGAAACAAGTTCATTCGGCCACGAGTTTTGCGTTGCACGACCTCTTGTTCGCTTTCAGGTCTTTTTCTCGCGCTTCGCTGCCGGCCGCCTCATTGAGCGTTCGGGCCAGACTATCTCCGTGGCCTCACACCGAGAGTTTTGAACGCGCGTGCGTCCATCGCCGACCTTGCCTCGCCCGGCCGAGAAGCCGCTGAGCCGGAATCGAGCCTCATCCCGCTCAGTCGTGCGTAGGACCCCCCCCGTCCTCATCACTCCGCAAGGAGGTGCTGGGCGCCATCGGCATCGAAGGTCGGAGTTCGCTGCCCGACGATGGTTAGATCCGACATCCGGCAGTGGCGGTCGGGGAGTGAGCGTGAGACACTCGCCGGCCCCAAAGTACTCTCGGCATGCGCACCCCGGCCGCATTGGCCGCGCACGCGACCTCTCAGATCGACCAGTTCGGGCTGAAAGTGGATTGCGAGAGGAACTGCCAGCACTCAAACTGGACCACAAGCAGACCGCCGGACGGCGACCTGAATCGACGGAGATCACCCACGGAAAGGACAACACGATGGATCCGACCAGGGCGGCACTCGAGGCACACTGGCGCACATCGGAAAGCGGGGATAGCGAAGCCGAACACGCTATCTATTCCGACGACGCGATCCTCGACTATCCCCAGTCGGGTGAACGCTTCCGTGGTCGAACGACAATTGCGGCGCAACGTGGTGGACACCCTGCCGAGAGGCATTTCACGGTACTGCGGATCGCCGGAAGCGGGAATCTCTGGGTGAGCGAGTGCATCATCACGTATGACGGCGTGCCAACATACTCGGTGTCCGTCATGCAATTCGTTCAAGAGAAGGTAGTGCATGAGACGCAGTACTTCGCCGACACCTTTGGCGCCCCCGCATGGCGGATAGCAATCGCAGAGCCGATGCCGGGCCGGCAGATCGAAAGGGCATGATTCCGACCGGAGGGACGAGTAATGCGGCCGCAATCGACCCGAAGCACGTCCTGATCATCGGAGCCGGACCGGGCCTCGGGGCCGCTGTGGCCCGTCGCTATGCCAGAGAAGGGTTTCGAATCACGCTCGTCGCGCGCCACGAGGAGTCCCTTGCCGCTATCGCCGATGAATTGCGCGCTTCGGGCGCCAACATCGCCACCGTGCTCGCCGACGCCGCCGACCAGGAGGCGTTCCGTCTACGGCTGCAAGCCGTCGCACAGATCGACGCCCCCGGAATCGTGGTCTACAACGCTGCCCTGATCGCAAGAGACAGTATCCTCGCCACGGACGCCGAGTATCTGATGGCCGCGTACAACGTCGACGTGCTCGGCGCCATCACTGCTGCGCAGGTTCTCACGCCGGCGATGGCACAGGCCCGCACCGGCACGTTCCTGACGACGAACAGCTGGCTCAGCCACGACCCGCAGCCCGAGCATGCGACCCTCTCGATGGGAAAGACCGCCCTGCGCGCGGTGACCCATTTGTTGCACGACGAGCTGGCCCGGCAGAACGTGCACGTCACCGGGGTCACCATCGCCGGAGACATCGCGGATGGAACAGCGTTCGCGCCGGAACTGATCGCCGAAGCCTACTGGCGGCTTCACTCTCAGCCGGCATCGGAGTGGAGCCCAGAGGCTGTCTTCGACGGCAACTGATCAGCGTCGCCGTACGGGGAAGTGTCGTGGACCCACCCTGCCTCCTCACTGCCTCCCAAGGACTTGCTCGCCGCCATCGACGTCGAAGGTCGCACCCGTCAGTGCCGAGTTGGTCATGATGTGAACAGCGAGCGCTGCCACGTCCTCCGGTTCCACGACCCTCCGGATGGGCAGGCTTCTGCCAAGCTCGCTGCGACGGGCGTCGAGATCGTCGCCGAGCAGTGACGCTGACAGAGGCGTGTCGACGAAGCCTGCCGCGAGCAGGTTCACTCGGATGGGCGCCAGCTCCAAGGCGAGATTCGCGACCAGAGCCGGCAGGGCCGCCGCGAAAACGCCCGCGACGGCCAGGCCGGGGCCGGGGCGGCGTGCGCCGGTGCCGGTGATGAAGATCAGCGTGCCGCCTGGGCGCACGGTGCCGATGGCCGATCGGGCGACCTTCAGGGTGAGGAGGAGGTGCTCTTCGAGCGCGCCGCGGACGCGTGCCAAATCCATATCTGGTAAAAGGGCGTAGTAGGACCCACCAGCGGTGACGAGCACATGGTCGATCGGTTGGGGGAGCTCCTCGAAGAACCGTTCGAGGAGCTCGTGCTCCGTGGCGTCGAAGGCAGCCGTGCTGAGCGCGCCGACCTCCTGCGCGGCCAGTCGCAAGTGATTAGGATCGCGGCCGGTGAGAATGACATCGGCCCCCTGCGCGCGGGCCTCGAAGGCAGTCGCACGGCCGATCCCCCTGCTGCCGCCGATCACGACGACAGTCTGTCCTGTGAGCGGTCCGGAGGAGCGCCGGATCTCTTCGTTGCTGAACACGGTCATTTCACTCMCTGCGGAACGGGACGATCGGCCACCGGAAGCGCGCATGTATTGATTCTGGGCGCCGCGGTAATCGGCATCGCACCTGGCCGGACATTGGATACAACCGGGGCCGTGACGATCGCCGAAGCCGCCGTGATCCGACCCATCACGATCACCGCTGCCGAAAATCCGCCCTGAATGGCTGTTGTCAGGCCCCTTGCGCCGGATCCCCCGATCAGCACAGGAACCACCGCCGTGATGAGCAAGGCCCCGACTCCGGATCCGCCGTTGTTGATGGCGGAGGCCTCGCCGAGGTCGGCGTCGCTGACGGCCGCGCGCACGGCGGCTGTCAGACGTGTCACCAGCAGGCCGACTCCGAGCCCCAAAAGCAGAATCGCCTGCACATAGCTTTCGCCTGGACGCGCGCCCGAGAGCAGGAAGAAGCCGACGGCGACCGCGAGGATTCCGGCCACCATCAGCCAGGGCGGGCCGAGCCGCGCGACGAGCGCTCCGGCGAACGGCGAGAGCGCTAGAAACACCACTAACCCCGGAATGAGCACGGCGCCTGCCTGCTGACGCTCATGACTTTGTTCCCCTGTCTTGACGGGTCGCTTCGAACACGGAGAGGGGCATCCGCCGTGCCGAAGTCGACGTTATTACGGGAGCCAACGGGCTGGAACGCCGGGTTCTCCGGCATCCGGATGCTCGAATCGCACACCAGCCGCCGACGGGTGCGCGACGGCACGCCCACCGTACTGCGATGCGGGGTCCGACGCCAGAGCGGCCTCCACTATCGGCCCAGTCCCGAGCACGAAGCTGCCGCCGATCGAACCAGAGGAAAGACCAGGACCCGGATGCGCCCGGGGTCGATGCGGTGGGCGGATCGGCTGCAGACCCGTCCGCCGAACCCGAGCGGGCTGAATGCGCACGCCACCTGGCCGACCTCGCGGCGGCCTCCCGGGAAGCCGCCGTCGCGGCCGGCATCGCACCGTACCCGACGGCATGCTGACCCGAGCCGCACTCCGCCCCGGACTGCTCACCCCAGCGTGAGGAGCAGCCGACAACTATGCGCCAGGATCGTTCGGATGTGGCGACAGCGGCGTCACACTGTCGCGCCGCCACACCCGTAGCGGCATCGACGCAAGCACCTCCTCCAGTTCGTCGGCGTCACGCGCCTGGAAGAGACCCCAGGTGCGCCATTCGCCCTCTGCGAGGGGAGGGCGCCACAGCCGCAGGAGGTTTCCCTGAGCGGCGAGGGCGCGCGAATTCGCCGCCTCTCTGCTCCGCATATTGGCGACTGCCTCGTCCGACGTGCCCTCCGGGACCGTCGTCCTCATGTCGACCAGGAACTCCATCGGGTTTCCTCCCGCCTCCGATCGCGTGAACCCTACGCCTCGATCTTCGACACGTGATAGTGCCGGATAAGCCACTCGCCCTCCGAGCGCACCAGCGCCACGGTCAGATGCACCGGAATCACCGCGGCGTTCGGCGGCGTGAAGTCGACGTCGACGAACGCGAGTAACGTGTCCTCCGAGAACGCACGCGTCTCCAGCACCGTGTACGTCAGGGTGAGCCCGCCTGGCTGCTTGTCGTAATAGGCGGCGACTCCGGCTCGGCCAACGACCGGCGTCCTGTCGAAACCCTGGAAGATCGCATCCTCGGTGAAGTACGCGGCGACGCGCTTGGGCTCGTGGCGCCGCACAGCGTCGGCCCAGCTGTCGAGCACCCGGATGAGTGCAGCAGCCTGTTCGGTCGTAACGGTCATGGTCACACTGTCGCTTTCTCGAATCTCGTCAGTTTCCGACGTTCTGACCGCCGTCGACATGGAGGAACTCTCCCGTGACGAACGGAGCCCGCTCGAGGTAGAGCACGCCGCGCACAATGTCGTCGATCGCCTATCCGTCCTACCGGGTGCAGGGCTGCATAGGTGTCGAATGCCTCCGGCGCGTGCAGCGGGGTCTTGTTGACGCCCGGACCAGCGTTCGGTCAACTACTAACCGATGCAGGTATAGCCGACTGGTCGTATTACTGCAACCCTGGGACGAACATCTGACGCGCCGGAGTGCTTCCTGGCAGCGGACCGTCGAGCTTTTCGGGCAGCGCTCGTACGCGAGGATCGGCATACCCGAGGTCTGTGCGGCCGCTGGGCTGCCGAAGGGGAGCTTCTGTTACTTCGTCCCCTCCAAGCAGGCGCTGGCCCTCGCGGTCGTCGACGAGCACTGGGTGTGGCAGCGRGACCTGGGGGTGAACATCCTCACCGATCCGGCTCCGATCGTCGAACGTCTGTGCCGCCTTTTCGTGCTGATCGCTGAGATGCAAAGATCACCAGGAGCATGACGGTCGGGGCCAACCGGTTCGACCTGACGTACGCGAGGGGCGGTCTGTCCGACGACGCGCTGCTGACGAACATCCGGCTCTGGAAACGAGGTCGCGCCCCCCCGGTACGCGAACTCCTCGCGAGTCAGGCGTCCAAGACGGTTTCGGCGGCCGGTTGAGCACAGCACAGCAAAGTTTGCGACGCCTCCGGTCGCTCCAGCGGCTCGGGCGAGTAGTCGACCGCGCCGCTGAGCAGTCCGGTAACGCAGGTGTGGCACACGCCAGTGCGGCACGACCATCGCGTCGACACGTCGCAGGCCTCGGCCAGGTCGAGCAGCGACCCGTACCGGTCCGACCAGTTCACCGTGAGACCGCTTCGGACGAAGGTCACGGCCGGCCCGGTTCCCGCGGTTCCCACCGGCGGGTGCGGCGCGACCGGCGTCATCGCCACGACACCGGGATTCAGCGACGCCAGCGCGCTGAAGAGCTCGGAGTGGATGCGTCCCGGGGCGATGCCGATGGCCTTCAACGCCTCGGTCATCCCTTCGATGAATACCGGCGGGCCGCAGACGTAGGCCCTCGACGCCACGTCGAAGCCGAGCGCCCGCAAGCCGTCCGCATCCAGTCGGCCGAACATCGTTCCGGGCGCCGGCCCCTCGAGCGGCGGGGCCGAACGGGTGAACCAGAGGAAGGAGTGGGCGTTCGTCAGCCGGCCGAGCAGCTGCTCAACCTCGGGGGCAAGGCCGTAGTCTGCCTCGGCCCTGGCGACATGGAGCCACCACACCTGCCGATCCGGCTGCGTGGAGGCCAGTGAGGCCAGCATCGACAGCACCGGGGTGATCCCGATTCCCGCCGAAAGCAGCAGCACCGGCTCGTCGGTGTCGTCAAGCACGAACTCCCCGCGGGGCGCCGCGACGTCGATGACGCTTCCGTCGGCGACCGTGTCGTGGATGTACGGGCTAACGGTTCCGTGCTCCTCCCGCTTCACGCTGATCCGGTAGGTGGCGTCGTCCGGGCGGCCGGAGATCGAGTAGCTGCGGACCGCAGACGTGCCGCCGACCGGCAGCCGCAGCGTCAGGTACTGGCCGGGCTTAGCCGCCGGGAGGGCCGCGCCCGATCTGTCGCTCAGATAGAGGGAGCGCACGGACGGTGTCACCTGGACGGTCTTGGTCACGGTAAAGGGCCGGAACCCGTTCCATCCGGGTTCCTGTCCCGCCTCGGCCTGTGGCCCGGTCTGGCCCATGTCCGCCGCGGCGAGCAGCTCGTGGAAGGACTGCTGCCAGCCGGGGCTCAGCGCCGGAATGCCGACCGCGAGCTTCAGGAGCTCGTGAGATCGGTCCGGCAGATAGAGCAGGCCGTCGATCGCTTCAACGGTCAGCTGATGGCGTCCATCGGCGACTTTCACGATCGGGTCGCCGGGCTGCACTGTGCCTTCCGTGAGCACCCGCAGGTAGAAGCCGGGTCGCCGGTGAGAGACGAGGAGCGAAGCCATCTGCGGTACTCCCAGGCGCAGGCCGACGCGGTAGCACGTCACCCGTGGCTGTGTCACCTCGAACTTGGCGTCACCGATCCGGTACCGGTCGCCGATGCARACCTCATCATCCGCGAGGCCCGCGACGGTGAAGTTTTCGCCGAAGTTGCCGGGCACCAGGTCGTCGCGGTTGAGGTGTTGAGACCAGTGGTCATAAGACCCCTGCTGGTACACCATCACCGCGCGCTGTTCACCGCCGTGGCCACCGAGGTCCCCTTGGCCGTCGCCGTCGACATTGAGTCGTCGAACGAACCGGGGGCCGTTCACCGGGTATTTGTAGATGCCGGTGTGGACTTTCCTACCCTTCCAAGAAACGTCTTTCGGCATTCCCACGTTGAGCGCCAACAGCTTTCCGACGTTGTCGCTGACGCGAAGATGATCGGTCGCGGCCATCAGCTCGGCCCCTTCTCGCCCATCACACCCTCCGCGATATCTGGTGCCCGTCCAGTAGTGACTGTGGCATCGCTCATCCCAACACGCTCAATTCATCCCGTCTCGATCTCTCCGCCGGAAGCGCTCTAACCACCACGGGTTGCCCCGCAAAATCCGGCTCGTGTGCGGCCCGCGAAGCGGCAGCTGCGGTGCTCCTCGAATCGGCTTTCCTCAGTCCGCCGCGGATGGTCCCGCGCCGACCCGCCTGCGCGCACCCCCGATCTCCCCGCGCAGTGCCTTCAGCGCGGAGACATAGATTTCCGAGAAGGTCGGGAACGGCTGGATCGTGTCGCTTAGGACATCAATGGGGACACGGGCCCGGATCGCCAGCGTCGCCTGCTGCAGCCACTCGCCGGCCTCCGGGCCGAGCGCGTACGCACCTGTCAGCCGTTCGCCGTCGCTGAGGAGGGTCAGGAAGCCGTTGCTCTCGGCGTCGGCACGCGTGTAGGTGGAGGTTTTCGGCAAGTCTGAGACTGGGGCCGTGGCGCTGAAGCGGCCCTCGGCGGCGCCCACCGCCGCGGCCTGCGGGTCCGTATAAGTGACCCGCGGAACGGCCTCATAGTTTGCCTCCCGCGCCTCACCGAGGATGTTCGCGGCGACGACATCGCCCTGATACTTCCCGACGTGGGTCAGCGGCCAGATGCCGGTGACGTCACCGATCGCCCACAGCCCGTCCGCCACGCGCAGGCGTGCATCGACAGGGACTCCGCGGGGATCCGGCTCGACGCCGACGGTCTCCAGGCCGATCCCACTAATCCGCGGGCGCCTGCCCGTGGCGACGAGCAGCCGGTCACCTCTCAGCTCGCGCCCGTCGTCGATCTGGACGACGTAGTCCCCGCCCTCGCGCCGCGCCGTGGTCGCGGCCGCGGACAGCACGAGTTCGATGCCCTCGCCGCTCAGAACTTCACCGAGGGCCTCGCCCAGCGGCGCCGGCTCCCGGGCCAGGACGTGCCCGGACATGTCGATGACTGCCACCTCGCCGCCGAATCGGCGCACGGCCTGGGCCATCTCGACACCGACCGGGCCGCCGCCGAGGATGAGCAAGCGCCGGGGAACGGCCTTCATTGAGGTCGCCTCGCGGCTGCTCCAGACACCCTCTAGACCCCGCAGGCCCGGGATCGGCGGCACGACCGGATCGGCGCCATTGGCCAGGACCACCTGGGCGGCGGTGTGCCGCACGCCGTCGACCTCGACGACGCCCGGCCCGGCGAGCCGCCCGGTGCCGCGCAGCAGGTCGATACCGTGATCGGCCAGCCAGCGCTCCTGCCCTGCATCGGAATAGTCCGAAACCATGAAGTCGCGCCAGGCCAGCGCCGCTTCGACGTCGACTGCGGCAGTGGCGGCGGCCTCGCGTGCCGCATGGGCAGCCTCACCGGGCCGCAGCAGCGTCTTGGACGGGATGCACGCCCAGTACGAGCACTCGCCGCCGACTAGTTCCCGTTCCACGACGGCCACGCGCAGACCGCCCTCGGCCAGCGCGCCTGCACAGTGTTCACCCGGTGAGCCGCCGCCGATCACAATCACGTCGTAGTCGCTGTTCATGTCGGCAACTCCTCCCCGGCATGCTCGCGCACCATGTAAAGCGCGTACCAGTCAGGCCAGTCCGGGTCCTCTTGGCCCGTGAGTTCCTCGTGTTTGCCATGTGCTGCCGCGGCCCGCCTGAGGGCTTCGGCAAGATCGTCCATGGATTCGTACGTCGTGGCCATCAGCCTCTCCCTTCAGCGGCCCGGAAGCCGGGTCTTGATCTCCTGAAGGACCCAGCCGTTGCCGTCCGGGTCGTTAAAGGAGGCGAACGAGCCGTAGTCCGGGTGTCCGGGGGCCGGTCCGTCGACACGTCCCTCGCTTCCGGCGTGGTGGAAGATGCCCGTGGCGTCGTGGAATGTCTCGCTGACCTCGACCCCGCGCGCGATCAGGTCGGCCCGGGCAGCGTCTATGTCGTACACCGCCAGATGTAGGCCCTGGGATGAGCCCGGCGGCGCCGAGGTGACCCCCTTGCCGAAGATGATCGAGCAGCCGGAACCCGGGGGCGTGAACTGCATGAGACGGTAGCCGTCCTCCACGGCCGCTTCGGCGTCGAACCGCCAGCCCAGGCCCTCGTAGAAGCGCTTGGCCCGATCGACGTCCGAGACCGRCACCACGATGACCTCGAGCCTGAATTCCCCGGGCTTCACCGGCGGACTGCCGGCTGCACTTTGTTTGCTTTCGTCGACGGTGCTCATCCCGGCCTCCTCGGTGGGGCGCGCCATGAAAGAGCGGCATCGGGCTCACCGGCGACCCGGGAAAGGCGTGCCGGCGGCGGGCATCAGGCCAATGCTGCGGGCTTGCGCTGCAGGGGTCGCCATGCGCTTTTCCTTGTCGCCCCCCGGTCGGTCTGCGGCCGAGGACGCTGCCCTCGGGACCCCACAGTGGCCTCATCCGGGACGAAAGTCAAGGGGGCAGCCTAACTCGTCGGATGCAGCGGGGGAGAGCCAGGGCCCAACCCTTGTGGCGAGCAACGCAGATCGCCCCGGGCATGCACGGGGGATATTCGAACGGGCATGCAGCCACGTCAACGATGTGGGTCTCCTCAGTGAGGAAACCGATTCCTCGAACGGTGGGCAACTGGGGAACTTTCCGCAAACCTTCAGCCACATTGGGGCTGGTCAACGCAGCCTGGTCCATCCAGCAGGCGGAGCGGCGCAAAGCGCAGCACTGACAGTACAGAATCCCTGTACTTCCGGGCTGGCTGACGGGGCCCGGCCCGCTCCTCGACCGCGGCTGCAGTGCCAAAGTCAAGACCTAAATCAATCATCCAAAAGCTGGAACGGCGGGGAAATGCGGGGGGCAAGCAGGGGCGCTCGTCTCTGGAAAACGCGCCCTGGGAAGTGCTCCCCCTAAGCGAGCCTGCCCCTCCCTGTCCAATCCCGGCCCCCCTGTTGCCTCACGTCAATACCTCCGGGAACGTGGGGTCGTTGCCTCAGATGAAATCCTCCGGCTGCCGGGGCGGTTCCACCGTTCGTTCACGGCGGGTTTGACCGGGGCGGGCTGTTTGGCAGTGGTGAGGGCTTCAAGCCGGCCGGTCAGGGCAAGGATCTGCCGTGAGAGGGCGGCCGGCCTGATCTTCTTGTATTGGGCGTTCATCCGGATCACGGGCATCCGTGCCAGGGCCGGGTCGGCTGCGGCGCGCCGGTGCGGCGTCGCTGCCCGGTCATGTGTTTTGCTCACCTTGGCTCCGCGGCGGACCTTGGCGACGAGTTTTTGCTGGGGCAACAGATAGTTGGTGAAGATCCGGTCCAGCTCCCAGATCTCGTTGAGCAGCTCCAGTTCCGCGGCGGTGTCATAACGCAGGTAGCCGACCAGCTCACGGACCCGGGACCAGTTCTTCTGCTCCACGTGGGCGCCGTCGTTCTTGTTGCTCGGACGGGACCGGGTGAAGGTGATGCGGTGCTGCACGCAGAACTCGAAGAGCTCGTTGTTGATGAACTCGCTGCCGTTATCCGAATCGATGCCGATGACGGGAAACGGGAAGACAGCGAGGACGTGCTGCAGTCCCGCGAAGACGTGCTTCTGCGCCTTGTTCGGCACGGACCGGTTCACGGTCCAGCCGGTCGCGATGTCCGTGACCGTGAGGGTGAAGCAGAACTGCCCGGAACTGTTCGAGCCCTCGTGCCCGACCAGATCGATCTCGACGAAACCGGGCACCGCATCGTCCCACTGCGCCCCAGGTGCGGATCGGGATCTGGGACTTCAGCAGCGACCCGGGCTTGGTGTGGGACCGGCCCCGCGGTAACAGCTTCGCCCGCTGGCCCGCCAGCCGCCGGTCGATGGTCGCCGCGCTCATGCGGGCCAGCAGTGCCGCCTGCCCGTCGGTAATGTCCAGGGCCTTCTCGGCCCGCAGCATCGGCACGAGATCCGGCAGCATCGGCGCCAGCAGCTTCCCCGCCGGGCCCCGCAGCACCGCCCAGCACAGCACGAGCCCGTCCTGCAGGTCAGCCCCGTACACCGGGGCACGTCCCGGCCTGACCGGCCGCAGCCGCGGCGGGTCAAGCGCATGCCGCAACACCGCCCGGGCATGATCCCGGTGCCAGCCGGTCAGCTCCACCAACTCATCCAGGATCCGCCCCTTCCTGGCCCGGTCACCGGCCCGGTAGGACTCGGCCAGGTGCTTCGTGACAGCCTTGCGTTCGCCCATCGTCAATCCCATCCCTCAAGGATGTCCGCGCCCCCACCCTTCCCGGACCTTTTCATATGAGGCAACGTATCGGGCTACGCGGAGGTTTTTTATGAGTCAACGCGGCCCCTTGCTGGGTGCCCGGCGCCGGCGTAGGCTCGCCCGCAGGAGCGGCGGTGCCACCACAGCGCAACTGGGTGCCAGCAACGACGTCGATGGCAGGGACCGTCGCCGCTCACCGGCACGTGAAAGGCGGCCGAATCGTGCGCTCAGATATTGCACCTGGCGGCATCTTCCCCGATTACGAGTTGCCTGACCACGAGAACATCCCCCGCAGGATCAGTGAGTTGCAGGGGGAGGACCCCCTGGTCTTGATGCTGTCGCGCGGACACTACTGCCCTAAGGAGCATCAGCACCACCTTGAACTTGCCGCGTTCTACCCTAAGGTCGCTGTGGCCTACACGCAGATGGCAACCATTGCGACCGATGACCACCACGTGCTCCAGGAATTCCGTGCGTCGGTGGGTGCGCAGTGGCCGTTCCTCTCTGATCCTGGCCGCACCGTGCAGCAGGATCTGGACATCCAGGAATACACCGATCCGGACCACGACCCGATGATCCCACACACGCTCGTTCTGAAGCCCGGCTTGGTCATCCACAGCATCTACAACGGCTACTGGTTCTGGGGGCGTCCCTCCGTCGACGACCTCCGCCGTGATCTGCGCGCAGTGACGAAGGAGATCCGGCCAGACTGGGACCTCAGCACGCCCGGCCTACGTGAGGCATGGGATGCGGGCAATTGGGCGCCCTTCCACGGATGGAACAAGCGGGTACGGCCGGACTGAAGACGTCGAGTCGGCCTCTAGCTGTGAAGGACGTGCGACGGACGCGTCTGAAGTTTCTGGCGCTCATAACGGGTGGCCGCAACTCCGGGGACACCTCTACATGTGGACGCAGATTGTCGGCAAGATCCGCATGGCGCACACTCCGATGCTGAACCACTGGTGGCAGGTGACGCTGTACCTCACCCCGCGCGGCTTGACGACGTCGTCCATCCCCGACCGCCATGACGCCGTCGACATGGAATTCGAATTCTCCGAGCACGTCCTGCGGCTAGGCACCGGCAACGGCATGAGCGCCAACGTTAACCTCAGCCCGAAGCCGGTGGTCGAATTCCATGGTGAGACCTTCGATGCCATGAACCGGCTCGGCACCGAGAGGGCCATCCGGGCGGGGCCGAACGAGGTCGAACCGACCATACCGTTCGCCGGGGACTACCTGCATGCCTCTTATCACAGCGAAGCCGTCCGGCTGTTCTGGCATCAACTGCTCCAAGCGGACCGCCTGCTCAATGCGTTCAGGTCCTACTCCCGGGGCAATGTGAGCCCCGTGCACTTCGGCCCTTCGCGCTCAGCGACAACACCATCTCGTCCACGCCGGTCAGCCGGCGCTGCCGTTTCTTCACGGTCTGCGGGTCGAACGTCGCACCGGTGTCCCGCGGCACGTCGATCTCCACCGGCCCGATCTCTGTCATGACGGTCTTGGCGCCGGTGCCGTTGCGCGAGTTCCCGCTCCCGCGCCCGGACCCGTCGTGTTTGCCGTAGCCGAGGTGCTCGTCCATTTCCGCTTCCAGCGCGGTCTCCAGGACGTTCTTCGTCAACGGGTTCAACAACCCGTCCGGGCCGACCAGCTCGATTCCCTGCTCCCTGGCCTGGGCCAGGAGCTGCTTCGCTAACTTTTGCTGATCCAATTCAGTCGCCATGGGGTCCATGGTTCCGCTCATGATCAGTCCTCCCCGCCAGGCACCGCCCGGCGTGTCAGGCCAACCCCGGATCCACCGTTATTCAGACACTCCCGGCCGTTTCGCTGGTTCCTAGGCAGCGCTTTTGGTTGCCTGAAATGTGGCAAAAAGGAAGTGTGTACAAAGTACACACTTTGGGTTTCGGACTGCGTCGTATATGGGTCGGACCGGGCCGGATTCCGCATGTTTCTCGGGGAGTCCAGTATTGGCAGGGGTGGGAATGCAGTTCGAGTCCCACCTCGGGCACGTGTTTTCCCTGTTCAGGGGCTTATGAGCCACTGAGTGTGTACAAATCTCCTTTTATGGGCCCCTGCAGGGGCCCATTTTTGTTGGTGGCCGTTGCGGTCTGGCGGCTCCTTCTCTTGGCTTGGACAGGGGGTGTTGCTAGTCACTCCTTCATGGCCGGGAGCGCTTGGAACGGCATGACTTGCTGTGACTCGGGGATCAAACCCTCATGATCATCCCTGTCGGCAGCCGGAACGTCAGGGAACTCTCTGTTACTTGGGCCCGGGGAGAGGGCGGTGGTTGTTTGTCCGGCCAAGGTGGTGTGCACAGGGTCCACAGGCGTAGCCGCGTGATTCCGTGGCKCATCGGTGACAGAGTGCGCCGTGCAATCGCCCACGCCTGGACCCTCAACGAGGCACCGACCATTGACGATGTTCGTGAGCGCGGACAAGGATGGGCACCGGGCCGCAGCTACGCCACCGCACGGCTCTGGCGCCCACTTACCACCACCGAAGGAATCCCAGCATGACCGACATTGCAAGTGATGACTACAACGGGGCCACCCGCGTCGAATACCTCCTCGGCGCTCCCCTCAACGAGAACGTAGTCCGCCAATGGCCGCAGATGCGCGAAATCGTCCGAGGCCGCCAACTCATCGCAGACGTCGAAGGCAACTTCCCCGAACTCACCCTGGAAATCGGCCGCCGGCACCGGCTGGGCACCACCATCGTCGTCGAATGGACCTGCAACTACGGCGACGGACGCCTCTACCGCAACGTCACCATTGGAGAACTCGTCGACGGCACAATCACCCACATCACGGACTACTGGGGGGAGCCGGTAGAGACCCCGAATTGGCGGAAGGGTATGACCGACCGGCTAGAAATGCCGGCAGATGGCGTCTGGAAAGACGCAGCCCACCTCGGCCGGCACTGACTCGACAGGATCAGCGGCAAGCCGGCCGGCGTCTTCCGTCTCACTGCCGGGAACTGGCTCGGGGTCATGGCAGCCGGCCCGCCAGGGACCTGTGGGAGGGTTTACTCGCATTCGGGAGACCCGTATCTGTAAGGGATTTCTCGCGGCGGGGGGAGCGAGCGGAGGATGCCGGCATATGGGACCTTCGGGACAGGCGCTTGTCAGCCTGGCTCGCCGCGCAGGGGAGCTGTGGCGAATTGACGCATGCCTTCGTCGAAGCCTACGGTCGGTTCCCAGCCGAGTTCGGCCTGGATCAGGTGGGAGGATGCGGTGATGTGGCGGACATCCCCCAGCCTGTATTCACCCGTCACGATCGGGGCAGGTCCGGCACTGAAATTACTAAGAGCCGCGGCAACATCGCCGATGGTGTGCACCTCGGAGGCGCCGACGTTGTAGGCCCGGAATGCAGCAGCGCCGCCCGCGGACAGCGCCTCGGCCGCAGCGATGTTCGCGGCGGCCACGTCCCTGACATGAATGAAGCTGCGCCGCTGGGCGCCATCTTCGAAGACCCGGGGTGCCGCACCGCGGGCCAGGGCCGAGCGGAACAGCGAGGCAACACCGGCATAGGGGGTGTCGCGCGGCATCCGGGGACCATAGACGTTGTGGTAGCGCAGGGCGATCGCCACCCCGCGGGCGCTGCGTGCCCACGCGGCGGCGAGATGCTCCTGGCTGACTTTTGATGCCGCGTAGACGTTCCGCGGATCCAGGGGCGCGTCCTCGCTGACCATGGAGGGAATAAGGATCGCGCCGGACGCAGGGTTCCGGGGGTCGTAGATGCCGGCGCGCAGGTCGGCCTCGGCGCGCGGTCCCGGTCTGACCGCGAGGCCGGTTTCGGAATCGATGTAAGCACCCTCACCGTAGACCACCATCGAGGAGGCCAGGACCAGCCCGAGAATGCCCTGGTGTTCCATGGCGGCGAGCAGGACAGCGGTGGCGTAGTCGTTGTTCCGGACGTAGTCCGGCGCGTCAGCGAAGCTGACGCCGAGCCCGACCTTCGCGGCCTGGTGGCAGACGGCGTCGATCCCCTCGAGCGCACGCTCTGCCGTGTCCGGTTCCGTGAGATCGCCGGTCAGCAGCTCCACCCTCGAATCAAGGGCCGGCGGCCCCGGATGGAGGCCCGGGTCCAGGGAGTCCAGGACGCGTACGAACCATCCCTTGGCGAGGGCGGCGTCGACGATGTGCGAACCGATGAATCCGGCACCGCCGGTGACGAGGAGCCTCACTGTGCGGGCACGGACTCGTGTGTGACCGGGAGTGCCATGATCCGGGCGACGGCGGTCCGATCCATCAGCGGGCGCGGTGCGTAGTCCTCGGGGATCGCCGCGATCGTGGCCTCCAGCACGGCCAGGACGCTGTGCTGGGCTTTCTTCAACCGTGCAAAGACGGCCTCGGCGGTGACCGGTTCCGAGCCGTCGTGGCCGGTGTCAGAGTCTGTGATGAAGGCCAGGTTCGCGAAGCCCATGTTCAATTCCGCGGCCAGCACGGGCTCGGGGTACTGGGTCATGCTGATGATGTCGGCACCGCCGGTGACGTACCACGCCGACTCGGCCTTCGTTGAGAACCGCGGTCCGTTGATCACCACCACGGTGCCGTACGGGGCGTAGGGGAGGCCCCGTGACGCAAGAGCTGCCTCCAGGTGCGACCGTAGTGTCGGGCAAAACGGTTCCGAGGCGGGCAGATGCTGGACACCCGCCGGGGTGACGCCGTCGGCGACGGTGCCGTCGAAAAAGGTATCGGCGCGTCCCCAGGTGCGATCGATGAGTTGGTCGGTCACGACGAAGGTCTCGGGACCGAAGCCTTTCCGCAGCCCGCCCACCGCAGAGGAGGAAATCACTGCCTCGACCCCGAGGCTCTTGAGCGCCCAGAGGTTGGCCCGGTAGTTGATTTTCTGGGGCGGAAGCGAGTGTTCGCCGCCATGGCGGGGGAGGAACGCTACGGTTCGTCCGCCCATGTCGGTCAGTGTCACCGGACCGGACGGCGGCCCGTAAGGGGTCGCGACGTCGACGGTCGCGCGCACAGTTGCCCCGGTAAGCCGGTACGTTCCCGAACCGCCAATGATGCCGATGCGTGCCTGGGCCGGCCCGGGAAGTGGTGTGTCCATGATGTAATCCTGCCATTCGTCGGTGTTTGTCCATGACGGGTCTGTTCCGGTCACCGGCCCGCGGGGTCCGGCGCCCCGGTCGTGAGTCCGGAAAGGGCAGCCAGCCGCAGCCCGTCGCGGCGCCGCAGCCAGGTGCCTCCGGCGATGGCCGCGGCCGCCAGGAGCAGGGCGCCCTGGTTGAGTGGCTCGCTCCAGGGTCCGGAGGGGACCATATAGATGATGTCCAGGGCGAGGATCACCCCCACGTACTCCCAGCGCCGGCTCAGCACGATGAACGGCAGCAGCATGAGCCCGTACCAGGGGTAATTTGGGCTGACAATCAGCAATGTCAGCCCGATCATGACGGTCTGCTGTTCCCAGACATTCCCCGCCTGGGTGCGCCGCAGCACGCAGAGGGCGACGACGGCCAGGGCCGCCGCGCTGAGCACCGGCGGCCAGGGGCCGGCGGAGACGAGCTGTGCAAGACCGAAGCGGATGCCGCCGCTCTGGCTGTAGTTCTCTTCTTTGAGGTAGCCGGGCAGGAAGCCCAGGACGCCGGCCCCGGCGATCGCCACGTAGGGCAGGTAGAGCAGCACGAACGTGGCCAAGGCTGCGGTGATGAACCGGGCCGGGCGCCGCCACAGCAGCGCGGGAGCGGCAATGACCGGGATGAGTTTCGTTGCGACGGCGGCCCCGAAGGCGGCCCCCGAGCGGATCGGCCTGCCGCCCAGAAGCAGCATCCCGGCGGCAAGGATGAGGACTCCGGCCAGGACGTCGACGTGGGCGTTGTTGACCGCTTCCAGCTGCACGAACGGACTCCACCCCCACACGGCGGCCAGGTACGGCGGTGATCCGCGGCTGGCCAGCGCGCGGAGCAGCATCAGTGCCATTGCCACGCTAAGGAGCAGGCCGGCAACCTGGAAAGCCATGAAACCGGCCGTGTCCGGGACCGTGGCGCGCACGCCCAGAAAGTACAGTTCGGCTGTGGGCGGGTAGATCGTGGGTACGTGCGGGCGGTTGATGGCCGTGCACAGCGGGTCCCCGGAAGGATAACCGGATGCGGCGACGGATTCCGTTCCGAACAGGTCTCGGGCACACACGGGCTTGCCGTCGGGGCCTGTGGAACCGGGGGCGAACAGCCAGCCGGGGCGAAGCCTGCTGAGCGTTTCATCGATGGGCACATACGAGTAGGGGGAGATTCCGGCTTTTTGAACGATGCCGTCCCACGCATACCGGGCCGAATCGTTGCTGGTTCGGGGCGGGGCGCTCACGGCAACGAGTCCGAGCAGGACCGTTCCCGTGATGATGACGGCCCCCACATGACGCCGTGGCACGTGCCGTAGCAGGCTGACGGCCGCGATGAGGGACAGCCATGACAGGCAGGTGGCGATGATCTGCGCCGTTTCGAGCGGGTTTCCGGGGACCACCATCCACCACAGCAGTGCAGCACTTGTGAGGAACACAAGCGGAAGGAGCACGAGGACCTTGATCCTGGTTCCGCTTGTCCGGCTGGATTCTGTTGCAGTGACGCCCACTCTCCGATCCTGCCCCATGTCCGGTGCCCGCGCTGCAGACGGGCCAAGGATTTCAGCGAATCGTAAGGTCCGGGGGACTGAATTGGTGGTGTGATCGAACTATGGAAAAGCTAACCAACGCTTTGGCCGCACGGTTCGCTTCACCGACGCGCAGCACCCGGCTCACGGTGGTCTTGGGGCGCTGGCTCGGGCTCAGCTTCACCATTTGCTTTCTGACCGGGCTCTTCAGTCACGGGCTGCAGGAGCCGCCGTCGTGGATGTTCTTCCCAACCAGCCCCGTCTGGATCTATCAGCTGACTCAGGGAATCCATGTGACCACGGGCATCGCCGCCATTCCGTTGCTGCTGGCCAAATTGTGGTCGGTCTATCCGGAGCTGCTGAAGTGGCCGCCGGTCAAATCCGTGACGCACGCCTTGGAGCGGGCATCCATTGCCTTGTTCATCGCTTCCTCGCTCCTGCAGCTGACCACGGGCCTGATCAACACCTACAAGTGGTACCCGTGGCCTTTCCCCTTCCGTCAGACACACTTCTGGTTGGCCTGGGTGATCTGGGGGTCGCTGCTGCTCCATATCGCCGTGAAACTTCCATTGATCATGGAGCATTGGCGTTCCCGTTCGGGCACCCGGCCCCAAGTGGCTGCCGGCGCCGGTTCCACAGCACCGGTGATTGACGACGGCGCGGCGCCTTCGATGCCGGGTCGCTGGTCCCGGCGGGCCTTTCTGGCCGCCGTCGGCGTTACCACGGGCGCCGTCGTACTCACGACGGCCGGGCAGTCCTTTTCCTGGCTGGACCCGCTGAACCTTTTTGCACCGCGGAAGATGGGAACCGGCCCACAAGCCGTCCCGGTGAACCGCACCGCCGCCGACGCCAAGGTCGCCGACCTGGCCGGAGCAAAGGACTGGGCGCTCACCGTGAGCCATGAGGACACCCGTCGCATCCTGACCCTCGCGGAGCTCCAGGCCCTGCCCCAGTATGAGCACGAACTTCCCATCGCTTGCGTTGAGGGCTGGAGCCAGACGGCCACCTGGCGGGGTGTGCGGATCCGGGACCTGGTGGCCGCTGTCGGCGCGTCGCCGTCGTCCTCGCTCCGGGTCACAAGCCTCGAACCCGAGGGCGCCTACCGCACGATGGACATGCCAGCCGCGTACGCACAGGACGAACGGACCTTGGTGGCTCTGGAGCTGAACGGACAGACGCTCGATCTGGACCACGGGTATCCGGCGCGCATCATCGCCCCCGGACGCCCCGGCGTCCTCCAAACAAAGTGGCTGCACACTGTGGAGGTCCTGTGAAACCCGTGATGCCGGCTGGCGCCGGCAAACCCGCCGGGGCGGGACGAGCTGCGGGCATCTGGAGGATCGTTCTGGGAATTGCGGGTGTGTCGCTGCTCGGGTACGGGCTCTTGGGTTTGCCGACCCAACTCGGCCCGCCCCAGCTGCTCGGGCTTCTGGTGTGGATGGCGGTGGCCGTGCTACTGCACGACGGCGTCATCGTGCCGGCCTCCACCCTTGCCGGCGGGGGTCTGACCCGGCTGGGATCCGGGCTCCGCCCAGCGTCGGGCGCGGTTCTGCGTGGCGGGCTCATGACGGGGGCCGTGGTGACCGTGATTGCCGGGATCTTGTTGAAGGCCCAGTCCGTGGCCCGCAATACCAGCGCCCTGGAAGGCGACTATGCCACCAATCTGCTCTGGTTCTGGGCGGTGCTGGCAGCGGTGGTTGCCGTACTCGTTTATGGGATAGAGCGGACCGGCATGCGGCGGGGCGAGAGTCGGCAAAAGACGCGGCCCTGAAGGCGCTGGATGGCGGCTACAGACCAGCCGGCGGCCGGCGCCCGCGACGCCAGACCGTTCGTGCCGATCCGCGCCCAGGCGAACGCCTCGCTTCGGTTCCCGTGCCTGTCTTCGAGAAAAGCGGAGTAGGCCGTGTCGATGTTTTCGTCGGCGTCTACTTCCACCAGCAGTGTCCCGGAAGGGGCGATGAGCTGCCGGCAGCGGCCCAGCAGGGCCGTGACGCTTCCCCCGATTCCAATGTTGCCGTCGAGCAGGATGACGGACTGCCAATGGCCCGGCTGCGGTACAGGGGCGAAAATTGACTGTTCGAGGGCGCGGGCACCACGGTTGCGCGCCTGCCGGACCGCCTCGGCGCTGGCATCGATGCCCAGGGCTGCCAATCCGAGCAGCTGGGCAGCAGCCAGAAGTCGTCCCGGCCCGCAACCGACGTCCAGGACCGGCCCCAGAAGGCTTTGCAGGAGAGACCTCTCTGTGGCGTCGGCGTCCTCGCACCAGTTACGGACGTCGAACTCCACCGGCTCCGCGGGATAGTGCGCACTTTCCGGACGGAGGGTCAAGGCCCCGGAGCCGGTCAGCAGGGCAAGGGCGAATGGCTCACGTTCGCCTTGGCCGAAGTAGGCGGCAGGTGCCGCGGTGGCGGTCATCACCGGGGTGCTTCTGTTTTTTGCCGCACGCCCGACACGCAGGCGACGGTTTTGGCCACCGCCTTGGCGAACGCGCTGCCCGGAATCTCCGCCGCGATCTGCTGGGCGTCACTGAAGTGATCCATGTCCCGCAGTTCGGGGAGCATTCCGACGTTGAGGCCGGCCGCGGTGAGCCGGGCGAGCTGCCGGGCCCCGGTTGTCGTCGTGGACATGGGAACGCCCCTGATCAGGGCTCCGTCCGGCTGGCGCAGCGCCAGCGACCAAAAGCCGCCATCCGTTGCCGTGCCCATCCAGGCATCGTGGCTGGGCTGCGAGGTGGACCAGTCATGGAGCAGCGGCTCTACATGGCGGCGGGAGAATTGCGGGGTGTCCATGCCAATAATGAGCAGGGGGCCGCTGGTTGCGTCACAGATGGCGGCCAGGCGCTCATCCAGGCCTCCGGATACTTGCTGGACAAGAGTGAATTTGGTGGCGTCCCGCGCGGTGGGTGCCCCGTCCATCACGAGCAGCCGGCGTCGGGCCGGGAGGCTACGCACCGAATAGAGGGTGCGGCTGAGGCTCAGCTGGGCCAGGGCTGCAGCTTGTTCGGGCGTCAGCGGGGGACTGAGCCGGGTCTTGACCCGTCCCGGCAGGCACTCTTTGGCGATGACGGCCACTGTCAGGTCCATGTTGCCCTCATAGGGGTTCTTCGCGGTGGCCGGTCATCCGGGCCGGTCCCGGCGGCAGCTCAGCGGCGGCCGCCCTGAGCTGGGCCGACATGTCCCGGACCGCCGTAATCGTTCCGCGTAGGGTGCCGGTGACTTTCGATTTGCCGGTGCGCGGGGAATACCGCACTGGGAACTCCACGATCCGCCAACTGTGCAGGCTGGCCTTGAGGAGCATCTCCAGGGGGTAGCCGCTTCGGCGGTCCTCCAAGGCCAGGGAGAGCAGCCCTTCGCGGCGTGCGGCCCGCATCGGTCCAAGATCCGTCACGTGTTCCCCGGTCATGCGCCGGATCCGCGATGCCAGGACACGGTTGGCGATGCGGGCGTGCAGGGGCCACGAGCCGGGCTGCGGCCGGCGGCTGCCCAGCACCAGATCCGCGTTTCCGTCCATGATGGGGGTGAGGAGCGCCGGAAGCTGGGCCGGATCCAGGGAGCCGTCGCAGTCACAGAAGGCCACGAATTCCGCCGTTGCCGCGAGCAGCCCGGCATGGGCGGCCGCCCCGAACCCGCGCCGGTCCTCCCGGACCACGGTCGCACCCATGCTCTCCGCGAACTCAGCGGAACCGTCCACCGAACCGTTGTCCACGACGATGGCCCGGTACCCGTGCGGCAGACGGGACAGAACCCACGGTAGGGCGCCCCGCTCGTCCAGGCACGGCAACACGACGTCAACCATGCAGGCGGTCATTTCAAACATGCTTCAAGGCTACGGATTCGGCAGCGCCGATTCGCCCCGGAATCCTTACGGTATGCGGAAAAATGATGCCGCGGACCCACCGTTAACCGGTGCTCCCCATTCCCGCCGGTGCCTGGCTGCGGCGGAGCGAGCCGCGTCCCGCCGAGTGTGCCGACATCAGGTTATTGCCAGCCCCGGCCACTTCCGGAGAATGGCTTCAGGCCGTAGTGTTCCGGGTGGTTGGTGCCCGAGATGTGGTGCCGGATTCAAGGAGGAAGCATGGCTAAGTTTGTCGTTCTCTACAATGCTCCGCAGTCGGCCGAGGCCACCATGGAGAACAACGATCCTGCGGCTGCGGCTGAAGGAATGAAGCTCTGGATGGACTGGGCCGGCCGGACCGGTGAGCATCTGGCGGACATGGGCGCTCCCTTGGGCAACGGGCAGGAAATTACCCCGGCAGGGGTGTCCGCAGCCAACGCGAACGTGGGCGGCTACTCGCTGCTGGAGGCGGACAGTGTGGAGCAGGCCGTGGCTCTGATGGATGGCCACCCTCACCTCATGATGCCCGGCGCGACGATCCAGGTGTTCCAGGCCCTCGATATCCCCGGAATGTAGGAACGGGTTCACAGGAGGGTCCCGGGTCCAGCCGGGCCCCTCCCTCGGCCGAAGGGATCCCGGAACCTGATGACCCTATTCCCGGGTCCTGCGATAGGACCGGGCGCGCCGACGTCGGCGCCCCGCCCGGTTAGCTTCGATGCGCTCTGGTTCGCAACCTTGCTCAGGGACGGGTTCGCCCTTGCCGCGGCCGGAGGCAGCGGCCGGTTCGCCGACATTGGCGCCGAGGTCCTGGGCGGGCTCCTCCGCGGGGTGTCTTTGGACAGGAACCTGGACGAGGCAGTGGACCACGTCATGGACGGCCCGGCCGGACTCGGGCTGCACCCGGACGTACCTGAGGGCGTGCGGGCACTCGAAAATGCCGGATGCCGCGCCGCATAGCGCGGCCGTGCGTGGTGTGCTTTTGTTGCCGCGCTTTCCGGAACCAATGAACGTTCCCCGCCGCGGCAGCGTTACCACCAGTTCAGTCAGGCTGAACCCGCAGATTTCCTCTTTGCGTCTAAGACCCACAGAGGGGATGACGGCCGCTCCTGTGTCCGGGGCAGGTTGTCGCGGTGCCCTTTGTCGTCCGGAGCTGAGAAAAGCCGACCCAGTCTCGTGGTGAGACGGAGCCGGCTGTCTTGGATGCTTCTACCTGGCGTTGTGCAAGTATGAGTCCACTGACCTTTGGGGGCGGCCAGTTCAAATCCGTGAATGGTGCCAAGCCGTCTTAGAACGCCAAGGGTTTTCAGGATCTACTTCGCGAGCCGCGTTGCTTCGCGGCGGCAGGTTTGACCTCCGAATTCCTCGTCCCGTTCCCTCCAAGCTGCGATGGTGTTGATCTGTGTGACGGTCAAGGGCTTACGGGCGTCGACGCCGAGGTCGACGACGCGGAGGAGAGCGGTGAGCGCATTAATGGCTGCGATGCTCCGCGCTGGGCAATTTGGGGTGTGTACAAAGTACACACTTTGGGCTTCGGATCGGGTCGGAATGGTGCCGGACTGGCTCGGATTCGTTACTTTTCCGGGGGAGTCCAGTGGTTGCAGGGTGGGAATGCGGTTCGAGTCCCACCTCGGGCACGTGTTTTCCCTGTCCAGGGGCTTGTAGTCCTCTGAATGTGTACAAATCTCCTTTTATGGGCCCCTGCAGGGGCCCATATTTGTTGGTGGCGGCTGGTCTGGCGGCTCCTTGTCTTGGCGTGGACAGCGCTGTTGCTGCTTACGCGTTCATGGCCGGGAGCGCCTGGAACGGCCTGACTTGCTGCGACTCGGGATCACTCGGGCCTCSTTCCTTGCTGTTTGTGCCGGACGTGGTCGGCCTTGYACCTRTTCATCTCCCGGAGTTGTGGTGATGACATGACCTGMGGGAWGTTTCTGGGAGATTGTCTGGTCCTCSATTCGTTCCTTTTCTTGGCCGGGGAGAGGTGAGCGGGCGWTTGTCCGGCAAAGGTTGTGTGGACATTGTCCACGCCGATGTAACGTGATGCCGTAGAACACCGGTGACCTCCTGCCCTGGTCCAGGCGAGAGCCGGAAAGGAGAAGCGATGAACACCCCTCCATACCTGCGCTGGGACGAATCAGGCCAGCAGCAGCTCCTCGCCMGGGCTGAAGCGCTGCTCCAGCGGCGAAGCCGGTGCCTGCTCGGAATTGCCGGGGCGCCCGGGGCCGGAAAATCCACCATCTCCGAATGGCTGCTGGAGCRCCTGCTCACCGACCATCCCCGGCAGGTCGCCCTGGTCCCCATGGACGGATATCACCTGGCGCAGTCGCTGCTCGTGGCCCGCGGGCTKGAGCACCGCAAGGGCGCTCCGGASACCTTCGACGGTGCCGGSTWCGTCGCGTTGCTCCGCCGGCTGCGCTCAGAKAYCTCGCGGGAGATCTTCGCWCCGGTCTTCCGCCGCGAAGTCAACGACGCGATCGCCGGGGCCATCGCCGTCCSGCCGGAAACACGCCTGATCATCACCGAGGGCAACTACCTGCTCTTGGACGAGGCCCCATGGAACGAGGTCGCATCCCTCCTGGATGAAACCTGGTTCGTCGAACTCGAACAGGGCGAACGCCTGCGCCGGCTCACCGCCCGGCACCTGAGGTTCGACAAGGACCCCGCCATCGCCGAATGGCGTGYAACCGGCAATGACGAACGCAATGCCCGCCTGGTAGCAGCAGGAAGCCAGCGGAGCACACTCGTCATCGAGCACACACCCGCGACCGTCCCGGCGCCCGGCCAAGAATAACCGGCCAGAAACCGAGCCGCCGGCTTCACGGCGCCCCGGCATTATTCCCTGCCTGGGACACAAGTGCCCGACGAGGCTCATCGATAGTGTTCACGTAACCTGCCGTCGTAGCCGCTTCTGAGTGGCCGCTCGCCATAATCTCCGATATCGGCGTTGGAATCAGTTGAGTGCAGCCGATCTGCGGCCACGAGCAGAATCACCGAGACCCGAGGTCAAATCGACGGGTTTGCCTTCATCGGTCCATAGCGGTCCCGGACCGTAGTCCGTCCAGAACTCCAGTCGCGTCATGATCCGAGTATCTCCCTGCGGCGACCGGCCTTTGGGATCAGCCGCCTCCACGCAACGGCTGATCCCAACGCTACGCCTTTGGTATGGCCAGGGTCGCTGCCCAGCGCTGGCCCACAGCCGATTCGATGCCTACCGAATAGGACTTGAGGTGGCTGACCTCGAATTGGTTTTCCGAAGGAACCACATCGTTTTGATTGCAGGGCAGCGGGAACTTACCTACCCCATCGACGTTTATGAGTACTTCCCCCGGGCCAAAGCACGTCAGATATACCTTGATGAACTTCGATTCCACGCTGAATTGACCAAGGCTCATCGTTGCAGTCTGGTTGTCCAGCGATCCGACCACTTTTTCGCCGCTGGGAATGTGGTGGTTCACGGTCGTCGGAGAAGTTACTGACTCGGGCGGCGTGCTCGACGGACTTGCCGTAGCTGTGGCCGTACCGGGAGGCAGCGGCGGCACGGCGTCGCATCCCACCAGGGCAAGGCACACTGCAGCAAGCCCGGCCCCGGCCAGCATCATCCCCGCTGATCTATCAGCCATTCCAAGTCTTCCACCCGATGCTGGTGGGAGCATCCAGCGTCCCCGTCCCAATAGTCGAACTAACGCAATTGGTGTTGTATTTCCAAGTGCGGATGTTTACCTTCCATTTGCTGGTTCCGATTTGCGCGTAGCCGGTCCGCAAAGCCGGCACGGTGTATTGGACCGACATTGAGGTCGTATAGGAAGCGGAGGCCGTGATGCTGCCGGACACCTGTGCCTTAGCAGTCGCGATTCCACCGCTCACGCCGCCTTCAATATATCCGCCCACTGTCGCTCCTATCGTGCCAGACAAGGTATTCGTAAACGTGACAGTGTTCGCATAGCTCGTCCCGTTAATGGCGTGGTACACCGGGCCGATGGCCTGATAGTAGTTTTGCTTGGACGTGACCGTCTTGTAGACCGTCGAGCTGTCACATAGCCCCTGTGGACTAACCACCCCCCCTGTGTCCGGGGCAGCCTGGGCCGGAGATGCAAGGGTCATCAGCCCCGTTACGAGAATGCCAGCTAGTGTCGCACCAAGAATCTTCTTCAATTGAATCCCCCAATTTCAGTACTCCGCTAGCTGACATCAGGGCGCACAGCGAAGTGAAGTGAAATAGTCCCCCAATGATCGCTGGGCTGAAGCGTCGCTGCCCCGACCAGCTGATGGCCCGACTCTATGGGACCGCGACTGCAGCAGCAATATGTAAAACAAATTGAATTATTACAGTCTGGTAATGACATTCAGGCCGGCGCCACGCCGGAAATGAAGTTTGCCTGCACGGTTCCGTTTGGCAGGCTTGGGGTCAATCAGGCCAGGCCTCAGTAAATGGACAGTAATGGCACACGATAGCTCAAGGGGTTGCCGGCTTAGCTTTGGCCTGTCCCGACTCGGAAGATGCGGTCACTCAGGTCGCTGTGGAGGACGTGGAACTGTCCACCGTTGCCGTTGACCGTTCCGTCCGTCACGTAAAACCCCCGTCCGGCGTCCGCGCCTCCGGTAGCTCTGTCGATGACGGCGATCAGATGCCGGCCAAGATGTCCCTTCGGCCCCAGGACGGTGATCTCCTCGAGTTCTTCTGCCGTCAGTCCTGCCAGCACCGCACTAATTTCAGCCACGCCCTCAGGGTTACCCATGCCCGTGTTGGCCTGAATGCACAGGCTAGGGCACGTGGACCACCGCAGCAAGGATAGGGGGTTCTCCTCCTCTGCTGCGGCGATGGTGCGCTGTTCCAGTTCGCGCATTCTGGCAAGCTGCTCGCCGATTCGGCTGGCTACCATCAGGCCGGTACGCATCGCCCCGTCCACGGCATCTTCCATTCCGTCTGCTTCGCCCCGGACCACGCTGGTCCGGGGCGTTTCCATGTGATCGAAAGGCAGCCGGGCAGGTACCGTCGCGTCCCTTGAAGGCATCGTGGCCAATTGGTGCAACGCTCTGGACCATGCAGCGGCAGCGCTGAATGACGTGGCGTCCCCGGCTGTGATGCGGGTGTGAGGCAGGGAAGGTGTTCCAACCAGTGAAAGTCCAGGTGGGACTGCAAGGCGGGACATCCTAGGGTTGAAATTCCTCTACTCCCGCAGACCGGGTAGTCAATGCCAGCAACGGACGGAGCCCCATTGGTTGACACTGCAGTCGAGCAGGTTCGGCAAGTAGCATCTCCCGCAGCCATCACACCGGTCATTCCGGGTTTCCACCCTGACCCCACAATCTGTCGGGTCGGCTTCGACTATTTCCTGGCAACGTCGAGCTTTGAGTACTTCCCCGGAGCGCCGATCTTCCACAGCCGGGACCTCGTAACTTGGGATCAGATCGGGAACATCCTCACCCGGCGGAGCCAGTTCGCTGTTGGGGACGGGCGTCCTTCAGGCGGGATCTTCGGCTCAACGCTCAGGCATCACAACGGTGAATTCTGGTTCGTCACCACGAACATGAGCGACTTCGGTGGCGGTCATTTGCTGTTGCGGTCCAAGGAGGCTGCTGGCCCGTGGAGTGACCCGGTACAGATACCGGGAACGCTGGGCATCGACCCGGATATCGCGTGGGACAGCGACGGAAGTTGTTACCTCACCTGGGTGGGGTTCGGCCCCGGCGAGAATGAGTCCGGTATCGTCCAGGCGCGGCTGGATCCCGACGCTGGCCGCCTCTTGGAATCTCCCAGGAAGGTGTGGCAGGGAACAGGGCTGGCCTACCCGGAGGGGCCGCACCTGTATGAGGCGGGCGGCTGCTGGTATCTGGTTTTGGCCGAAGGCGGCACGGAACGCGGTCATGCCGTCTCTGTCAGCCGTGGCAGCAGTCCCGCAGGTCCTTTCGAACCGCATCCGAACAACCCCATCCTCAGTCATCGCAGCATGGCGGCGCCCGTCCAGAGTGTCGGCCACGCGGACCTGGTCGAAACGGTCGATGGTGATTGGGCCGCGGTCTACCTCGGTGTTCGTCCCCGAGGCGTTGTTCCTGGCTTTCACGTCCTGGGTCGAGAAACTTTTGTTGCGGGTATCTCCTGGGACCAGGGTTGGCCGCGGTTCGATGAGGACCGTTATCAGGTTCCCGTCGTCGGGTCTTCGTTTATTGATGATTTCTCTTCAGACAGCCTTCACCCGCGGTGGATTTCACCCGGCCAGGACCCCGCTTCGTTTACGGCCGAAACCCCCGAAGGTCTCCTTATCAGGCAGAGCCAGACTGGCAGCGTTCACATCTTGGCAACCAGGGTCCTCGGACACGTTTGGGGTGCACGCGCGTCGGTTCTTCTCTCGGGTGACGAGGCGGTCAGGTTCCTCCTGAGGATGGACGACTTCCATTGGTATGGCATCGAAGCCTCCGGACGCCAAATCCGGGTCGTGGCCCAGATCGGACCCCTTCAGCAGGTGGTAGCGACAGCGGAAATCGACCCAGCCCCTGGACCATTTCAGCTGGAAATCGCATGCAACGACTCACCCTTGGCGGGCCAACCGGGCATAAATACTGGGCCGGACGAAGTCACATTGGGCTTTCGAGAGCACGGCGAGCTGACGACGCTCGCGCGGATGGACGGCCGGTATCTGTCCACAGAGGTCGCCGGCGGGTTCACCGGCCGCGTTGTCGGACTGGCGGCAACCCGCGGCAGCATTATCATCGAACGGTTCGAATACAACCATCACGATTAGCGCCGCTCGAGTTCGTCCATCCCTGAGAGTCTCCGGCCCCATTTAGGGCACGATTGCGCTCTCCCAGCCAGTGCGGGAGCTCCACAGTCGGGGAGGAATGCGTGCGAACCCTAAACGCAGGCTTCGACGGCTCGTCAAACAGTGGAATGTGGATGACTGCTGGTCGCATTCGTGGACTCATCGCACGAGGGATGCTGCGCGGCTGACCGCCGGCGGTTCTCCAGGATCAGTGGCAGAAGGGCCGCAGGGGAGGCAGCAACGGCGGCGGCCTGCGAGGCTTCCTCGGCCTCCCCGTATCCCCAGAGTGCGAATATTGTGGGGATTCCGTGTATAGCTGCTCCCGCGACGTCGTAGCTTCGGTCTCCGACCATTGCGGGACTGGAGATGTCTACGCCTGTGGAATGGAGCCGAAGCAGCAATTCGGCGATGACGTCTGCCTTGCTCGCTCTTCCCTCGCTATCTGACGCTCCGCATACGGTGATGAAGTGGCAATCAATTCCGAACATTCGTGCCAGTCTTTTTGCTTGATCTTCAACCTTGGATGTGGCTACGGCCATCGGAATGCCGGCCGAATGTAGGCGTTCGAGTAGATCGATGATCCCGTCGTAGGGGCTGGACTGTTCGGCGCCATGATCGGCGTACGCTTTGCGATAATGTTGGAGGGCCTTTTGGGCCGTCTTTTCGTCCAGTTGTGAGACTGTTCTGAAGGACTCGATCATGGGCGGACCAACGAATCGGCGCAGTATGTCCATGCTGGGGACCGGCGCGCCCACAGCTGCCAATGCCTGTGCAGCACTTGTTGTAACGCCCGGTGCTGAATCCAGGAGCGTGCCGTCCATGTCGAACAAGATGCAGCTAATGCCAGTGAGAGACGGCCGGGCTTGATGAAGTGTCATTTTTCGAGGCTTTCGGTCTTGAAGTTGTTTCCGTTCCGGTTGGGTCCGGGGGATTATTGCGGTGAAGGGCAGGCATGGATCGAGTGAGTCTTGATCAGATTGATCAGAGGATTCTTGCGGAGCTTACGAAGAACGCTCGCATGAGCCATGCAGAGCTGGCGACCAAAGTCCTCCTTTCGAGGAACGCTGTGCGCCAGCGGATCGAGCGGATGGAACGGCAAGGGTATATCCAGGGGTACACGATTGTTGCCGGCCCTCCGGGCCAGGGCCTGGTGTCCGCCTTCCTGATGGTTTACAGGAAGGACCGGGTGCGGGGGGCGGACGTCATCTCCGTGTTGCGGTCGATTCCCGAGGTGGTTCTGTGCGATGTCGTGAGCGGTGACTTTGATCTTCTGGTGAGGCTCGAGGCCCGGTCGCTGGAGAGGGTGCAGGAGATCTGGGAGCAGATCGCTGCTATTCCCGGAGTCACGGACACAGTGACGGCCATGACGCTTTCCAGTTTCATCAGGCGGGGCGCCGGAGGTGCCCGCGCCACGGAGTGAAAGTGATCCCGCTGATGGTGAAGTTCTCCAAGGCCCGGGCGGTGTGTGCTCCCCAATAGGCTGTGGCCGGAAAAGGAACGCTCCCGAGCGAATCCGTCTCGATGCGGGTGGCCATGGTTTTCTGTCCTCCGTGTGGAAGTTTGGGTGGTGCGCAGTTTTGTGCCGGCTGCCCGGAGGAACTGGAGGGGCGCGGGCCCTCGGCCGCGCCCCTCCAGTTCGATCAGTTCTTGATGCAGATGACTTTGGGCTGGGTCATCTCCTCATACGCGAAATGGACGCCCTCCCTGCCCATGCTCCCGTACTTGGCCCCGCCGAATGGCATGCCGTCGAACCGGTAATCAGAGGAATCATTGATCATGACGCCGCCTGCTTCGAGCTGGCGGGCCGCATCCATGGCCCTGGCCAGGGAGTCGGTGAATATGCCCGCATGAAGACTGAACTCGATGGCATTGGCGACGTCGATGGCCTCTTCGAAGGTGTTGAATTTACGAAGCATGACCACAGGGCCGAAAACCTCCTCCCTCCACAGGCTGCTGTCCGCCGGGACGGCTTCCAGGACGGTCGGCTGAAGCACATTGCCGTCCGTGACGTTGCCTGAGAGCAGGACGGCGCCGGCGTCGAGGGCCACGTCCAGTTTGGACTGGAGCTCCTGCAATGCTGTGGGGCTGATCATGGGTCCGACATCCGTCTGTTCATCCATTGGATCCCCGGCAACCAACCGCGCCGTTGCCTCCAGGAAGCGCTGGCGGAACGCGCCGTACACTGGGGCGGCTACGAGGATCCGCTGCACCCCCACGCAGTTCTGGCCGGCGGCCCAAAACGCTCCGGAGACGCAGGATTCCACGGCCTTCTCGATGTGGGCATCGTCCAGGACGATCACGGGTGCGTTTCCGCCGAGATCCATGGAAAGCTTCTTCAGGCCTGCGGTGCGGGCGATACTCTCCCCAGTGGAGAACCCCCCGGTGAAGGACACCATTCGTACGTCCCGGGACCGAATGATTTTTTCGGCCACGTCCCGGTCGCCGTGAACAATCGTGAGGGCTTCCGGCGGGAGGCCGGAGCTCACGAGGGCGTCCGTGAGCAGCTGGGCTGACAGGGGAGTCAATGCAGAGGGTTTGAGGATCACGGCGTTTCCTCCGGCGATTGCCGGGCCGATCTTGTGTGCCACCAGGTTGAGGGGGTCGTTGAAAGGAGTGATCGCGGCAATGATGCCCAGTGGTTCGCGCGAGTACCAGCCGGTGCGGTCCTCTGAGCCCTCGTACGAGTCAAAGGGTATGACTTCGCCTGCGTTCCGGCGCGCTTCGGTAGCGGAGAGGCGGAGCGTGTTGACCGCGCGCATCACTTCCTTCCGTGCCTGGCGGATCGTTTTCCCGGCCTCGGACACAATCGTTTGCGCGAACTCCTCGCTGCGCTGCTCGATCTCCGTTGCGGCGCCGTCCAGTATCTTCCCGCGGGCGTTGCGGGACAGTGCCCGTGCCTTCCGGGCGCCGACGCGGGCCGTTTCGATCACGGCTTTGCCGGCGGTGGCCTCGGTCAGCGAAACCGCGCCGACCACTCTGCCGTCGTAGGGGCTCATCACGTCGCGGAACTGCGGCAGCGCCGTTTCCGTCGAGCACAGCGTTGATTCAGACATTTGCGGCTACTTCCGTCCTGGCTGCGTGCATTGCGATGATGTCAGAAAGCAGGGCGTAGGCGGTCTCCACACGGCCGGCTCCCGGTCCGGAGACGGTGACCGGGCCCAGAAGGTCGGTGTCGAAGGACACGGCATTGGTTGCGCCGGAAACGCCGGCCAGCCCATGGCCGAGGGGGAGCGCTACGGGGGAGACGCCTGCGGTCACTGACCCGTCCGGGTTCCGCCGCGCTGAACCCACGAGCTTCCAGCGGCGTCCCTCGCGGGTTGCCTTCTGGATATTCTCCGGCGTCACTGTCGAAATCCCCGCCCGCTGAACGTCCTTTAGTTCGATGCCTGCGTCGAGCAGCTCGTTGGCGAGGATCAGTACCTTGAGCTGAACGTCGTATCCCTCGATGTCTGCTGCGGGATTGGCTTCGGCGTAGCCGCGTTCCTGTGCCTCGCTGACGGCCTCTTCGAAGTCCAGTCCGGATTCCATCCGCCCGAGCACATAGTTGCTGGTGCCGTTGAGGATGCCTTCGAACCCGTTCAGCTTCAGCCCCGCGAACATTTTCTTGGCCAGGCGGATGACAGGAGTGCCGCTCATGACGGCACCCTCGAATTCGAAGTGAACGCCGTTCTGTTCGGCCAGGGCGGTCAGTTCGGCGCCGCGGAGGGCAACCGGGCCCTTGTTCGTCGTGCAAACGCTCTTGCCGGATTCGAGGGCCCAGCGTACGTGCGAAACTGCTGGCTCGCCGTCGTCGGGATTCGTGAACGTGGCCTCGCAGATGATGTCGGCGGTGCAGTCACGGATAACTGATTCGTTATTGGTGTCCGCGGACCCGCCATGGGCGGCGAAGGTTTCGCTTCCACCGTCCAAATTGAGTGCGATGCCGAGGTCGATCCCCTCGGGCTGGACCAGCGAGCCGAGACGCAGGTCGGTGATGGCGACGACACGCAGGCCGAAGCCCAGCTCGGAACGGAGTGTGTCACCGCGTGTTGCGACCAGTTCGGCCAGCGTCCTGTTGACGCCGCCGAAGCCGATCAGCGCAATGTCATAGGTGGTCATGGTGCTCCTTAAGTCAGATACATCGGTCCTCCAATGCTCACCGCATTCCATGTCCGTCAGTGCATGTCATTGTGACCGAACAGCAGGGCGAACTGACCATCTGTACGCCGATTCGGCAGCAGCGCCTCGAAGTAACTTAGGTGCAACATAAGCATGTTGAAATGTTTTTAATGACCCAAAGGCCGTTTTCGTGTTACTTTCATCACTACCGCCACTGCACAGCCCGAGGCGCCCTGTCCCCCAAGCCGGGGCGATGTGCGCATCTTTCGCATCAGACCTATCCACTCACCGGGGAGAAACCATGGAACCCTCATCACCTGTCCAGCTAGACACACAACCCACGTTGCCCCCGTCGACCGACTCCGGGCTCCGGCGGTCCATGGGGGCACGCCATCTGGTCATGATCGCCATGGGCGGGGTGATCGGCTCAGGGCTGTTCCTGAGCTCGGGCTACACCATTTCCCAGGCCGGACCGCTCGGCGCGGTCATCGCCTATCTGATCGGCGCCTTCGTTGTGTACCTGGTTATGGCCTGCCTCGGCGAGCTTGCCATCGCGTATCCGGTCTCAGGCGCCTTCCACATTTACGCGGCGAGGTCGATCGGGCCGGCCACAGGGTTCGCCACGGCCTGGCTCTACTGGCTCTGCTGGGCAGTGGCCATCGGATCGGAGTTCACTGCCTCCGGTCTCCTCATGCAGCGCTGGTTCCCGGATGTTGACGTCTGGGTCTGGTGCGTCATCTTCGCCTCGGTCCTCTTCGGATTCAATGCAGTTTCCTCGAAGTTCTTCGGCGAGTCCGAGTTCTGGTTTGCCATCGTCAAAGTCGGCGCCATCGTGGTCCTCATCGTTCTTGGTGGCGCGGCGTTGTTCGGCATCCACCCGCTCAGTGAGGGAGGCAGCCACCCGTTCATGTTTGAGAATTTCAACACCTCCAGCGGCCTCTTCCCCAACGGTTTCAGCGGCGTCCTCGTCACTGCACTTGCAGTGTTCTACGCCTTCTCCGGCTCGGAACTCATCGGTGTGGCAGCGGGCGAAACAGCTGACCCCGCCACCAGCATCCCCAAAGCGATGCGCAGCACAGTGATCCGCCTGCTGATCTTCTTCGTCGGGGCAATCGCTGTCATCGCAGCTACCATCCCTTTTGATCAGGTAGGCCTGGATGAAAGCCCGTTCGTGACTGTCTTCTCATCCATAGGCATTCCTTTTGCCGCCGACATCATGAACTTCGTCATCATCACCGCCCTCCTCTCCGCCGGAAACAGCGGCCTCTTCTCCTGCGCACGGATGCTCTACTCCCTTGCCGACGAGGGGCACGCCCCCCGGGCGCTGAAGAAACTGACCCGGGGCGGTATCCCCCTAATCGCGCTTTCAGTCAGCATGCTCGGAGGCCTTGCGTCGCTCATCAGCAGCGTCGTTGCGCCCGAAACGGTCTACCTGGCTCTCGTTTCAGTGGCAGGTTTCGCCGTCGTCGGGGTCTGGATGTCCATCACCGCCTCGCACTTCTTCCACAGGAGATCCTTTGTCAAGAACGGCGGCGATGTCGCCGCCCTTGCCTACAAGGCCCCGCTGTTCCCGCTGGTGCCCATCCTGGCCTTTTCGCTCTGCCTCATTTCGCTCATCGGCATCGCCTTTGACCCGAATCAGGTAGCAGCCCTCTATTTCGGAATCTCTTTTGTTGGTGCCTGCTACGCCTTCTTCTACTTCAAATACGGGCGCAAGGCGCGCGCAGACCAGCTGTCCTGACGCCATCATCAACCATCGTCTTCTCAGCTTCGTGGCCGGGGTCTTTCTTTCCCGGCCACGAGGCTGTTCAAGGGATAAACCATGAACTCACAAGGCCTGATGCAACACGTGCGCAGTTCGGTCCAGGACGCCGGCAGCTGGCTGGAGATTGACGCCGCCGCTTTCGAATCAAACGTCCGGACCCTCCTGTCCATGATCGATGACCGGGCGCTGTTATGCGCAGTGGTCAAGTCCCATGCCTACGGGCACGGAGCTGACCTCTTACTCCCGTCCCTTGTTCGTCTGGGCGTTCCATTCATCGGAGTAGGAAGCAACGAGGAGGCAGCCATTGCACGCCGCTGCGGTTTTGAGGGCCGGATCCTGCGTGTCCGTGCCGCGGCGCCGCAGGAGATCAGAGCAGGCCTGCGTCACGACATCGAGGAACTTGTCGCCGACCCGCAGAGCGCGTGGGAGATACACAAGATCGCTGCCGTGGCTGGGAAGGTGGTCCGCATCCACCTCGATATCAACTCTACCGGGATCAGCAGGCACAGCCTCGACGTCTCATCCTCGCTTGGCCGGGAATCCGCGGTAGGAATCGTGAGCCACCCGGGGCTTCAACTGGCCGGGATCATGACGCATTTTCCCAAGGACGACGACGGCCATATCGAAACGACTCTTCTGCGGTTCCAAAGCCAGGCGTTGACACTGCTTCAATTGACCCGAACTCCCCGGGAGGAAGTGCTGCTCCACTGCGCCAATTCATACGCCGCCCTGCACGTACGCGGCTCGTGGCTGGACATGGTCCGTGCCGGGGCAGTCCTCTACGGCGATTCGGAACCTGCAACAGCGCACTTCCAACGGTGTTTGGCCTTCAAAGCCCGGATTGCGTCCATTAATAGCTATGCAGCAGGCACTAAGGTCGGCTACGGGCTCACCCACACCTTGGACCGGAACTCCAGGCTGGCTTCAGTGACAGCGGGTTACGGAGATGGCTACCGGCGGGCACTGGCCAGCCAAGGCAGCATACTTGTCCGCGGCCGACGCGCTGCCATAGTCGACATCGTTTCGATGAATTCCATGGTTGTCGACGTCACCGACGTGGCGGGAGTTTCCCCTGGAGACGAAGTCGTGCTGTTCGGGCGGCAGGGACGGGCAGAAATCGCTCCCGCAGACCTGGAAGCAGCGAATTCAGCGATACTCGCTGACCTCTACACTGTGTGGGCGCAAGGAAACCGCGTCCTGGTCAACAATGAAGACATGTGAGAATAGGCGTAGTCATCGGGCGGAAGGAGCACGGAGCATGGATTCTTCCTCGGAAGCGTCGTCCATGGCCCAAGGACTTCGAATAGTTCGGCTGGTCGCAGACCGGGAGAAGCAGGGCAGGCGGCTTCTCGGCGTTTCCCAGCTCGCATCCGAGCTGGATATGGAACAAAGCCGCGTCTCACGGCTGACGCAGGAATTGTGTGAGCTGGGACTGTTGGAGCGAGTCGAACGCGGTCCCTTCCGAACCGGTCCACGTTTTTTCAGCCTGGCCGCAGCGCTGAATACCGGCTGGGTCCGCGAATCAAAAACCGAACTTGAGGCTTTAGTGGCTTCTTTCGGCCTTAGATCCAGAGTTTCCGTCCGTGATGGCTTCCGGGTCGTTCTACTGCGGGCCTCCAGTAACGATGCGGTACCCGGCAGCTTCGTGAAACCCGGCATGGTGACGCCCGTGTGGTGTACCGGCTCCGGACGGGCCTTGCTGTGGGACGACCAACAGCCAGCCGTGGAAGTCCTTCTCCAGGATGTCAACTTTATCGGCGTAGGCGGTCCGGGGGCGGCCCATTCGCCGCAAGAAGTCGCCGAACTGATGGACCGGGACAGGGCGCGGGGCTTCATTGTCGCGGAGGAAGAATTCGAGCACGGAATCTACGAACTGGCCGTTCCGGTCCGCAACGCTGATGGATCGATTCTTGCCGCGCTCAGCGTCCTCGGCAGCCGGGCCGAGATCAAACCCAGCACCAATGGCATTGCAAAGGCCCTTACGGCAGCAGCCGAGCGGCTGGGGTCCTTTGAGGGCCGTCCCCGGGACAACGCGGTCCGGAAGGGCCTTGCCAGCTAGAGCCGGTTCTGCGGCGCCGCGTGACCCAGCGTTGACTCAAGCCACTTTCCCCAGGACACGAGAGCCGTGGCGCATAGCTCCAGGCGCGGCTCCAAGCGTGTCTTGGCGCCGACGACCTGAAGCGCTGCCACCACATCGCCCTTGAAGTCGCGAATCGGAACGGCCAGCGAGTAAAGTCCTGGTTCGGCTTCCTCGTCGACAATGGAGTACCCCCGTGCCCGCGCCCCGCGCAGTCGTGACAGGAAGTCCTCGACGTCAAGCGGTGTATTGGGGCCATGGCGCACGAAAGGTACGCCGGAGAAAATGGTTCGGACCTCGGCGTCCGGGGCTTCCCACAGCAGGGCCTGGCCGGCATCGCTACAAAACGCCGGGTAGGGCCGGCCCAGCCACGAACCGACCATGTTGCTACTTGCCGGAACACGCTCACCGATGGTGACAGTACTGTTTCCGCTCATAACTCCAAGGAAGCATCCTTCGTTAGTTTCACCGGCCAAGCCTTCCAGAGCGGTTACGCCGTCGGTCTGCAGCCGTTGCTCTGTCAACAGCTGTGCGTCTGTCAGGAGCGACCAGTTCATTGTGTAGGACCGATGGTCTCCGCGTGCCAGAAACCCCTCCTGCTCGGCGGTCCGGAGACTGCGCGAAACCTGGCTGCGGTCCCTGCCCAGATCGGCTGCTATATCAGCGACCGTTCCGCCAGACAGGCCTTCTGCGTTGCGGGAGCCCACAGCGAGGACAGCCATGATTCCCCGGCCCATGCTGGACGTCTTAGACATGGATCCGATTCTAGTCACTGCACGAACGTGTCTTAGTGGATGGCGAAGACACGGGCTGGAAAGCCGCTGCCTTGCAGTGGCTTAGGCCAGCTTGCAATGAGGATCGCGCCGGCTTCTGGAAGTCCGTCCAGGTTCGCCATCAGCTCGATCTGCCACCGGTTCCGCGCCAGGACATAGGTCTCCAAGGTGAAATCCTGGCAGGACGTAGCCCGCCCCGGGTCTGTGTCCGTCTGCTCGTGGCCGACGGCAGTTACCGACCGCTCCTCGATCAGGAAGGAGAGGACTTCCTGCGACCAGCCAGGTGTGTGGCTGACACCCTCATCGTCCCTGTTTGCCATGGCGTCGGCGTCGGGCCAACGATGGCTCCACCCTGTCCGCAACGCCACAAAGGACCGCGGTGCGATGGCACCATTGCGGCGCTCCCATGCCTGAATGTCCTCCATCGTGGGAGTGGCGTCCGCATTTACGGTGACCCGGGCGGTGATGTCGAGGATGACCAGTGGGAGGACCATGTCCTCCACAGGAATCTGGTCCAAGGTCCGTCCCCCGCGGATGAAATGCGAGGGAGGGTCAACGTGCGTACCCCATTGGCCGATGATCGAATACCGGTGAGCGGTGAAACCGTCGCCTTTCTCCAGGTCGAAGACCGCCTCCCTGATTTCGTCGGGGAAGGCCGGGAAATGCGGCYGGCCGGGGTGGAAGGCGTGCGTCAGGTCGGTGAATGACCTTCCCGCCAGCAACGCCTGCAGACCGTCCCAAAGTCCAGCTGTGGTGGCTTCAATCATGATGCGGCCTCGCTCTCAAAGAGTGCGGGAAGGGCTGTGCTGGAGACGCTGACCGGGCCTGTCAGTTCGATGACCGGTACCTCCCAGGGATGGATATCCACGATGTGCTGCAGGAAGCGTTCCACGGCGGCGTCAGGGAGCGCCGCATCGAAATACGTCGTGAAGACAAAGGTAGGCGAAATTGTCCGCTGCCCCACCTGCCCCAACGTAGGGTTAGCGCCTTCAGTGCAGGTGAAACCCTCGTAACCCAGGCCGGATTCAAATACATGCCTGTAGTTGCCAAAATCCCCTAAGTCGGTGGATTCCGACGAAGCCTGGAGCAGGGCCGCGATGCCGGCTTCATCTTTGAACGCTTCTGCGTCCCCCGTGGCGAGCCGCGAGAAGGTTTCCGAAGCTATAGGCCAATGCACGCGCAGCTTGCGGACTGATTTCATTGCAATTTTCAAGGGAAGCCTCTTCCTGGGCAGTTCGCAAAAGGTGTCAGAATGCCATATTGGCAGAGAGTGATGTTCATTACAAGCATGAATATATGCTTATTACGCACAATCTTGAGAGGTGTTCGCGTTCACTCGGCACATCCGCCAGCCTTTGGGCGTGACTGAGCCGCGGAACACCGGTTGCTGCAAGCGGCTGCTGACCGTCATCTGCAAGCCCCGGGCTGCACTGCTCTTTTTGGCACTCCACGTTGTGCTACCTTGCATTGCCGGGCCACGAGGCGCCGCAACTGCCCCGCAGGAAAGAACAAACCGAAATGCTTGGAGCCCTGAACGATGCCCAGTACCATCCTTTCCCGCATGCTCGACGCCGGAGCGAACCTGACCGTGGACGGTGCGCTCGCCACCGAGCTTGAAGCGCACGGCTGCGATCTGGAAGACCCTTTGTGGTCGGCTAAAGTCCTTCTGGAGCAACCGGAACTGGTCAAGCGCGTACACCACGATTACTTCCGCGCCGGAGCCACTGTCGCCATCACGGCTAGCTATCAAGCCACACCCCTGGGATTCGCGCGCCGCGGCATCGGCGAGCAAGCGGCCTTGGAACGGGTGGCATTGAGTGTGCGCCTGGCCGACGAGGCACGCCGCGAGTACCTGGCGGAAAACCCGGATGCGGGCCCCCTGCTTGTTGCAGGATCGGTCGGGCCCTACGGCGCGTACCTTGCCGATGGATCGGAATACCGGGGCGACTATGTCCTCAGCCGAAACGAGTTTTTGGAGTTCCACCGGCCCCGAATCGCATCGCTGGTGGAGGCCGGAGCGGACTTTCTTGCCTGTGAGACGCTGCCTTCATTGCCGGAGGCCGGGGCCCTGTTGGCACTCATGAAAGAGTTCGACGTCGAAGCCTGGCTCTCCTTCACGCTACGGGATGGCGGCCACATCAGCGACGGTACGCCGCTGGCTCAGGCGGCAAAGCTCTTGACGGCAGAGCCGCTCGTGGCGGCTATCGGCGTGAACTGCGTGCCGCTGGAGCTGGTCTCCCCATCGCTGGAGGCCCTGGGCAGAGCCACTGATACGCCCCTGATCGCATATCCGAATTCGGGCGAAAGCTATGACGCAGTCACCAAAACGTGGGGGCCGGCCGCGGCGAGCCCGTCGGGCCCCGATAGTAAACAGCCCGCAAGCCTTGCGGAGGGAACGCCAATCTGGCGTGAACTTGGTGCCCGGCTCGTTGGCGGGTGCTGTCGAACGACCCCCCAGGATATTGCCGCCGTGACGGCGCTGTCAGAAAGTTACAAACCTGGATATCGACCGTTTGGTGCTGCTGGCGCAAGGAACTTCTGACGCGTCACGAACTTGGCCTCTACGCAGTTAACCTGAGTGGCGATGTCCCCTATTGAGTAACGATGTAACGGGATCTGTGCAGCAGCACCGATGCTTCTCCACACGGAGCACCGAAACCGCCATCCCAGCTGTGTATTAACCCGCCATTCTCAGCCCACAGTCACAGATTCACATCTAGGGAAGTTCTCGCGGCGGGGGAGGGGACGTAACGTGTCGCGCTTCAGGACCGGCTTGCGGACACGTCTGACGGGCAGTTGCGCAGCTCCTGAGGCGCGCAAAGAAGGGCCGCGCCCCTGCGGTCTGGGATGTGGCTGGTGGCCGGAACGCTCTGAAACGGCGAACTTGCGGTGTGTGTACATTGTCCACACTTCCGCCTTCGGATCGAGTCGTATGTGGGTCGGATCGGGCCGGACCTCGCATGTTCCCGGGGGAGTCCAGTGTTCATCCATCCCTGGATTCGCGGTTTTCGACATGACTGCCAGATTGTGCTCTACCACCACACCGGCTCGTCTCTATTTCTCTCGCGTGTCGTCAGACAGTGGCATCGAGGGCGATGAGCGGCCGGGCGTGAGTGGTCGGAGGCGAGGGCGCCGGTCGCCGTCGTCGGAGATATCCGGCGTCGGACGTCCTGTGCTTTTTGATTCGTTCCGGTGCCGACCGGGTGTCTGCCTAGGGCCTCGGGGGAGCTGACCTGGTCGGACTGCCATTCACGAAGTATCCGTTTTTGCGTTTCGGTTGAGCTGCCTAAGCGGAACAGTTTGGCCGGCGGGGCATAAGCGAATCCGGAATCCCGGCGTCAGTAGAGGATTTTCCGGTCTGGGAGGCGGGCGAGGGTGGCGCTGAAGGAGCGGTATCCGGGACAACCGTCATTTGATTAGGTGGTTCAGGAACCCCCGTATTGGGCACCGGAATGGGCTTCGATTGCGATGTTGAGTTCTTCCAGGGTCGGGGGGTTTGCTCCCGGGCGCTGCACGGTGATGGCCGCGGCTGCAGCTGCGGTGTGTCCAAGCTGCTCCAAGACAGCTGGGGCGAAACCTTCGGTTCCTCGGGTGAGAAAACCCAGGATCAGGGCGGACATGTAGGAGTCCCCGGCGCCGATGGTGTCGGCAACTTTGGACTTCACGGCGGGAATGCTGATGTTAGCGGCGGGGGTGGTGAATTGTGAGCCGTCGGCGCCTTTGGTGATGACGGTAAGTCCGGCGCCCAGACCGAGGATGTGTGCTGCGGTTTCGTCCAGGCTTTTTTGGGGGTACAGCCAGTAGGCATCTTCGTCGCTGAGTTTGACGACGTCGGTTAGGGGCACGAGCTCTTCGAAGGTGGCCAAAGCTTCCCTGTGGCTGCCGAGCAGGGCTGGACGGATATTCGGGTCATAGGTGATCATGCAGTGTGTGCGGGCTTGTTCGAGCAGGGATTTCACGGCGCCGGCACCGGGATTAAGGAAAGTGGCGATGGATCCGGTGTGCAGGATTTTTGGGAAGTAGGCGGGGGCTGTCGGGGCAAGGTCCCAGGAGATGTCGAAGTCGTACTTAGCGGAGCCGTCGGGTCCAAGGGTTGCTGTGGCCGATGCCGTTTTGGTGAGGGATTTTGATCCGGGCAGAAGTATGACGCCTGCACTGCTGAGGTGGTTTTCGATGGAAATCCCACGCGCGTCCGGGGCGATGGCCGTGAGCAGACCTGTGGTGACGGCGAGGCGGCCAAGTCCGTAAGCGACGTTGGCCGGTGAGCCGCCGGGGTGCTCCACCGTGTCGTGCGACGTGGTGACCACGTCGATCAGCGCTTCGCCTATGACCATGACGTCGAGCGTCTGGTGAGCGTCGTTCCGGGCTGTTGTGAGGTAATCCATGGTCTGTCTCTCGTGGGATGGTGATGATGGGAACTCCCGGTATGGATCCGTCCGCGGACCTGGGGGAGGTCCGCGGACGGAGAAGGGAGCTCCGGTAGAGCGGGAGGGTACTAGCCGGCCATCAGGCGGTGGCTGCGCCGGTCATGATCGCCACTGCGTCGGTCATGGTGTGTGATTGCGGAGTGATGGTGGCAGCGCACTTGCCCAGGCGCTGGATGTGGATCCTGTCCGCTACGTCAAAGACGTGGGGCATGTTGTGGCTGATCAAGATGACCGGCAGGCCGCGGTCGCGAAGGTCCCTGACCAGCTGGAGCACCTGGTTCGATTCCCGGACGCCAAGTGCCGCCGTCGGTTCATCCAGCACAACGACCTTTGAACCGAACGCTGCGGCGCGGGCCACGGCGACAGCCTGGCGCTGGCCGCCCGAGAGGTTCTCCACCGGCACTGTCACGTCCTGCAGGGTGGAGATGCCCAACCGGGTCAGCTCTTCCTTGGCCTTCCGGCGCATACCTTTGGTGTCAAGCATCCGGAACACGCTCCCGAGGAGTCCCGCACGCCTTTCCTCCCGACCCAGGAACAAGTTCGAGGCGACGTCGAGGGCCGGTGAGACAGCGAGGTTCTGGTACACGGTTTCGATGCCGTGGACCCTGGCGTCCTGCGGCCGCTTGAAGTGCACGGGCTGTCCTGACATGAAGAGCTCGCCGGAGTCCGGGACTTCTGCTCCGGTGAGGCATTTGATCAGGGTTGACTTGCCTGCGCCGTTGTCGCCGATGATCGCGAGGACTTCGCCCGGGTAGAGGTCGAGACTGACCCCGTCCAGTCCCACGACACGGCCGAAAGTCTTGACGAGGTTCCGGGCCTGCAGGATGGGCTCGCGCGTGGCGACGTGGGGGGCTTCAAATTCTGTCGTGGTCATGACTTGACCTTTCGGATCCACTGATCGACGGACACAGCAACAATGATCAGGACGCCCACGGCGAGCGTCTGGTACAGCACGTCCAGCCCGGCGAGCGAGAGGCCGTTGCGGAAGACACCCACGATCAGCGCTCCAAGCAGTGAACCCCAGATGGAGCCGCGGCCGCCGAAGAGGCTGGTTCCGCCGATCACGACGGCGGTGATGGAGTCCAGGTTCAGGTCTACGCCGGCGTTGGGGCTGGCGGCGTTGGTGCGCCCGATCTGGATCCAGGCGCCGGCGGCCAGGACGGCGCCGGCGGCGAGGTAGACGCTCATGAGAACCCGGTTGACGGGGATGCCAGCCAGGCGGGCGGCTTCCTTGTCATCGCCCACGGCGTAGACATGCCGGCCCCAGGCCGTCTTGCCCAGGATGAAGGCGACCGCGACATAGAGCAGGAGCATCATGACGACGCCGGTGGAGATCCGCACGGGGCCGAGCGGGAAGGTGGTGCCGGTCCAGGTCAGCAGGGGAGGCATGGCCGAGCCGCGAACGGTCGCTCCGTTGGAGTAGAGCAGTGTCAGGGCGATGAAGATGTTCAGCGTGCCGAGGGTGACGATGAACGGCGGGAGCCGGAACCTGGTGACCAGGAATCCGTTGAGTGCTCCGGCGGCAAGTCCTACGACCAGGCCTGCGAGCAGGGCAACAGGTGCGGGCAGTCCGTTGTTGACGGCGAGCTGGGCCATGACCATGGAGGAGAGGATCATGACGGCGCCGACGGAGAGGTCGATGCCAGCGGTGAGGATGATGAGGGTCTGGGCGATGGCCAGGGTGCCGACGACGGAGACCTGCTGGGTAATCAGCGAGAGGTTTTCAACCCGCAGGAACCTGTCATTGAGGAGGCCGAACACCACCACCGCGATGAGAAGTACGAGGGCGGGACTGAGGGCGGGGTAGCGGTGGAGGGTATTGCGTATCCGGCTGAGCGGTGTCTGGCGGTCAAGGAATTCCTCTGCCAGGTCGGCATGCCCGGCGCTGGGCGGGCCGGCGGTCTGTTGCTGGGTCACGATTGGTCCTGATCTTCCGTGATGGTTGCTAGGGGAGGCCCTAGCTCGGGAGATGCGGGGCGGGGAGGCCGATAGCGGGCGCCGGGTCCCCGCCCCGCAGTGAAGCTGGGTGGGTTACTTTCCCCAGCAGATGTCGGAGGCTTGGGTGGTGGTGATGCTCTTGACGCCGTCGGCAGGCTTGTCTGTGACGAGCTCGACGCCGGTGTTGTAGAAGTCCAGCCCCGGTGAGTTGGCCGGCTTCTGGCCGGTCTTGGCGAGGTCAACGATGGCCTTGACGCCCAGTTCGGCCATCTTGACCGGGTACTGCTGGGCCGTGGCGCCGATGACGCCGGACTTGACGTTGTTCACGCCGGTGCAACCGCCGTCCACCGAGACGACCAGCACGTCCTTTTCCTTGCCGGCGGCCTTCAGTGCCTCGAAGGCACCCGCTGCCGCAGGTTCGTTGATGGTGTAGACGACGTTGATGTTCGGGTTCTTGGCCAGGAGGGTTTCCATGGCGGTGCGTCCGCCGTCTTCGGCGCCCTGGGAGGCCTGGCTACCGACGATCTCGTAGTCGCCGCCCTTGCCGCCGGTGTACTTGCCGGTCTTGGCTTCGTCGCCGTTCTTCTTTTTATCCGCGGTGTCGATACCGAGGCCGGTCAGGAAGCCCTGGTCCCGGTTGTAGTCAACCGAGACGACCTTGTCATCAAAGAGATCGACGAGGGCAATCGTCGCTTTTTTCCCGTCCAGCTGAGCTGCGGTCCATTTGCCGATCAGCTCCCCGGCGGCGAAGTTGTCAGTGGCGAACGTGATGTCGGCTGCGTCGGCGGGATCCGGCGGGGTGTCCAGAGCGATGACGAAGAGCCCGGCGTCCTTGGCCTTCTTCAGGGCGTCCACTACGGAGGGGCCGTTGGGGGTGATCAGGATGCCCTTGTCACCCTTGGAGATCGCGTTCTCAATGGCCTGGATCTGGGTGTCCTCGTCGCCGTCAGCCTTGCCCGCAGCGAGCTTAAGGTCCACGCCGCCGGCCTCGGCCGCCTTCTTCGCCCCGTCCTCCATGGCGACGAAGAACGGGTTGGTCGTCGTCTTCACGATCAGGGAGACACCGACCTTGTCCCCTGACGAGCTACCGGTTGATGAGGTGGACGGGGAACTACCACCACAGGCAGAAAGACTGAGCGCTCCCAGAGTCAGCACTGCTCCTGCAGCGAACAGGCGGGTGGCCGTTGAACGGGGTGCTTTGGAACTCAACATTGAATCTCCTGGTGTTTGAGGCCCTCACTGGCCTCGACAACGATGTCATGTACGATGTAATCAGCATCACACCAGAGAGTCAATAGATGCAACTTAGAAGGAGCGATATATTTGACAACGATGTCCGATCGTAGCCAGCCGACCATTTCCGCCAGTCGTCCGACAATGCGCCACGTGGCTGCCCTTGCCGGCGTCGGAATAAAGACCGTCTCCCGCGTGATCAACGACGAACCTGGCGTGTCGGACGCCACCCGGGAAAAGGTGCTCAGCGCTTCACGGCAACTCAACTACCAGCTGGACATGGCCGCCGGCAGCCTGCGCCGCGCGGGCAGAAGGACGCTCTCGGTCGGGCTGTTGCTGCCGAGTGTTTCCAACCCGTTCAGCGGCGAGATCAACCGGGCCATAGAAGATGCTCTTGGGGCCAGGGGAATCGCGGTCTTTGCGGCGAGCCTGGATGATGACCCCCAGCGGGAGCAGGACATCGTGGCGGCATTTCTTGGGCGGCGTGTCGACGGGCTCATCCTCACGCCCATCGCCAGGAGCCAGGCGTATGTGATCCCGGAGCATTCCCGTGACCTGCCTTTGGTCTTCATTGACCGTGAACCGGTAGGAGTGGAAGCAGATGCCGTCGTGACCGACAACGCCGCAGGCTCCGCGAGGGCAGCTGCTCACCTGATCAGCCGCGGCCACACCAGGCTCGCCTATCTGGGGGACCGCACCGACATCCAGACCGCCCGGGAACGCCGGCGGGGGTTCATTGAGGAGATCGGCCGGCAGGGAATTCCCACTTCCACGATTCCCGTCCGTGAAAACCTGCACGATGAGGAATCGGCCAGATTGGCCGTGTTGGAACTTCTCACCGCTGCCGAACCACCGACGGCGATCTTCTCCAGCCAGAACCTCATCACTTTCGGCGCCATGCGCGCTCTGAGAGAGCTCGGGCTGAGCAAACGCGTGGCCTTAATCGGGTTCGATGACTTCACGCTTGCCGACATGATGGATCCCGGCGTGACAGTCATCGCCCAGCACCCCGAGCGAATCGGGAAGCTGGCAGCAGAGCGGCTCCTGGCCAGGATCGATGGCGACGAGCAGCCCCCGCATACCTATGTTGTCCCGTCTGAGCTGATACAAAGAGGCTCCGGGGAACTCCGCCCTCCGGCCTGACACCGGGGACCTTCATGAACAATCTGCCAAACACATTGACCTGAATGGGATCATGATGACCAAAACCCTGTACGCCGAATTCACCGTCAAGCCCGGCAGCGAAGCACGTGTCGCGGAGATGATGCTTGAACTGACCCGGCACGTCCGCCAGGAACCGGGCAACGAACTGTTCCTTCCCTATACCAGGGAAGAGAACCCCCGGGAGTATTTTGTCTTCGAGGTCTACCGCGATGAAGTCGCGTTCCAGGAACACATCGGCGCCGATTACGGCGCCAGATTCAACGAGGAACTGGCCCGCCATATCGAAGGCGACGCCTCGGAACTGACCTGGCTTCTGCCGCTGGAATAGCCCTCAGCCAAATCCAGCCGATCCACGGTCGGCGGGAGCTGCTGCGTCCAGGACCCACGGAGAGGGCTGAACGGGGCCGCCTACCGGAAATAACCCTTCCAGCCCTGCCGCTGGGAGGGAATTTTCTGCTGCCCGCGCATCGCTTCGCCCGGCTCAGCCGCGCGGCGGGCGGCCTCATTCCCGCGCCGCCAAAACCGTTGACTTGTCTGACGGACATCACTTAGTGTCCTTCGCACTGACAACGTTGTCTACCGACGACGCGCGCAACGAAGGGCGAATCAAACGAATGAAGAACACGACCACCCGCAGGACGCATGCCGTTTCTGCACTGACGCTCGCGGGACTGACGCTGGCCGCGGCACTGGCAGGTTCCCTGCCGGCGTCGGCCGCGACAGACCCCGGGGACGAACCCTACCGACCGGCCATTCACTACACGCCGGCAAAGAACTGGATGAACGACCCCAACGGGCTCGTCTTCTACAAGGGCGTCTACCACATGTACTACCAGCACAACCCCTCCGGTAACACCTGGGGGAACATGTCCTGGGGCCACGCCACATCGAAGGACCTTGTTCACTGGCAGGAGCAGCCGCTGGCGATCTCCACCGATGCAGAGCAGGACATCTTCTCCGGCAGCGTCGTCGTGGACAAGGACAACACGACCGGTTTCGGTACGAAAGAGAACCCACCGCTGATCGCGATCTTCACCAGCGCCTACAAGGACGCCTCGCCCCACCGCGGCCTGCAGGCGCAGTCCCTGGCCTACAGCCTCGATGACGGCCAGACCTGGACCAAGTACTCCGGCAATCCTGTACTGAACCGAAACTCCGCCAACTTCCGTGACCCTAAGGTCTCCTGGTACAACAAACCCGGCGGCGGAGGCTACTGGCTCATGACCGCGGTCGAAGCCCAGGATCACAAGGTCGTCTTCTACAAGTCCGCCAATCTCAAGGACTGGACCGCCCTGAGTGAATTCGGACCAGCCAATGCCACCGGCGGGCAGTGGGAATGCCCCGACCTGTTTCCCCTCGCCGTGGACGGCGACCCGAAGGACGTTAGATGGGTCATGGTCGTCAACATCAACCCCGGCGGCGTGGCCGGCGGCTCCGCTGGCCAGTACTTCGTGGGCAACTTCGACGGCACCACCTTCACCTCCGAAACCACCAAACCCGTGGCCACGCCCCCTCCCGGGACGGTCCTGGCCGGATTCAACGACGGAACTTACAACGGCTGGACCGTCAACAACGAGCCAGGAAACTGGAAGAACGGCCCATTCGGCAGCACTCCGGCAAACGGAGCCCTTCCCGGCCAGAGCCCCGTGACCGGCTTTGGCGGCAGTGGCCTGATCAACTCCTTCAACGACGGCGACTGGCCGCTCGGGTCCATGCAGTCACCTAACTTCACCGTGACCGACGACTACCTGAACTTCCTCGTGGGCGGTGGCAAGCACCCCCGCGTCTCCGACAAGCTGGACAACACCCCGCCCGAAGGGGAGCTCAAGTTTGACGGCTTCGAGGTTCCCGCCGGGACATCGCTGGCCGACACCGGCTGGACCGGGACCGGCGACCTCACCCCCAACTTCCAGCCCTCCACCAGCGGCGGGGACTTCTACCTCGGGGCCAAACGGATCAACACCTTCGAGACCGGCACCGCACCGGGCGATGACCGGCAGGGCACCCTGACATCACCGGAATTCCCCATCACCAAGAATTTCATGAGCATGCTGGTCGGCGGCGGCAACCGCTCCGCGGACTCCGGACAGATCCTGGCCGCCCAGTTGCTCGTCAACGGCAAGGTGGTCCGCTCCCTCGCAGGAGACAATTCCGGAATCCTGAACTGGAAAGGCTGGGATGTCGCCGAGTTCGCGGGACAGAATGCACAGTTGCGTGTAGTTGACCAGGCCACCGGCGGGTGGGGACACCTGACCCTTGACCACGTCATGCTGACTGACGGCCCGGCCGTTCCCCGGTCTGACGAGGAATCGGTAAACCTCGTGGTCAACGGACAAGTGGTCCGCACGGCCACCGGAAACGACAGTGAAAAGCTCGACTGGGCATCATGGAATGTCAAAGAATTCGTTGGCCAACAAGCACATATCAAAGTGGTCGACAATAACCGATTCGGTTGGGGCCACATTCTCGCGGACGACTTCATGCTCTCCTCGAAACCGGCACAGTCGGCCCTGGACACCTATGACTGGCTGGACTACGGACGCGACTACTACGCCTCCGTGTCCTTCGCCAACATGCCCGAAAACAAACGGGTCATGCTGGGCTGGATGAACAACTGGGACTACGCCAACAACATCCCCACCAACCCGTGGCGCAGCGCCATGGCCCTGCCGCGCGAAGTGAAATTGACCCAGACCCCGGAAGGGCCCCGGCTCACCCAAAGCGCCGTCAAGCAGGTCGACAAGCTGGCCCAAGAGCCAAGCTACTCAACGACGAAGGGCATCCCGATCGAGGAGGGAACAACCCCGCTGCCCGCGGCCGCCTCCGGCCAGGTCCAACGAGTCGACATCACCTTCGCGCCGGGCACGGCCAAGAAATCCGGCATCACCGTGCTGGGCGATGGAGCCGCATCCACCGTCATCGGCTACGACGCCACGACCGGGAAGCTCTTCGTTGGCCGCACTAACTCCGGCAACACCGCGTTCCACCCGTCCTTCGCTTCCATAGAGGACGCCCCCGTCACCCTGGACAAGAAGGGCTACGTCACCCTTCGGGTCTACCTCGACCGCTCCTCAGTAGAGGTCTTCGCCCAGGACGGTCTGCGGACCATCACCGACCAGGTATTCCCCAACGCCGGAGCCGACAAGATGGCCCTCTTTGCAGAAGGCGGTACCGCCCAACTCAAATCACTCACCGTGACACCGCTTGAAAAGGCAATGTTCCTGGCTGAAAAGAAGTGACCCCACCCGCCGCCTGACGGGCTCCCCAAGGAGCTGGAACTGAAGGGATTGCGCCCGGTATTGCACCGGGCACAATCCCTTCAGCTCGTCCATACCCCGGCGGCCGAAACATCAAGGGAAAGCCCCAGAGCAGCGCGCTCATTTGGAGGAGTTCACACACGACGGGGTTGGTGAGTGCCATGGCGAGCAGGAGCAGTGCCGGGACGGAGCGAAGCTTGGTGTGCTGCTGTCCGGCTTGGCGGTATATAGCGTCAACCAGTTCTTGGTGCTGCGGGTTTCGGGTCGTTGGGAAGGTGCCAGTCTTCGCCGGGGGCGTCCGGGTGTTCGCCCAGGACGTGGCGCCCGCCCAAACTGCGAGGTTGGTTGGGGGCGAGGACATGAGATTCCGGCCGTAAGGACACGGCGGACGACGGCGGGAGGTCCCGCCGTCGTCCGCAAGAGTTGCAGTCAGCGCTGTCCGGCTAGGAGGCGGGCTCCGTCTTTCCAGGGGCGAGACCGTAGAAGGGCGTGAAACGACTCCTGGCACCGGGGGAAATGTTGGAACGGACGATCGAAGCGCTCTCCAGCGCTGCCAGATGATATCTGACTGCGCCGCGCGAGGACGCGATGCCGTCGCTGATGTCAGCTACTTTGCTTGCCCCATGGCTTGCCAGGTAGTCGATGATTTTTGATCTGATCGGAGTGTTTCTGGCTCTTTTCGTCCGCTGAATGCGGTGAACGTCCATCGGGCTCTGGAGGTCAAAGTCAGCGGTCATTGGCCATGGCCTTTCATCCGGTGTGAGGGTAGGTTCGCAGGTTTGAAAATTTGGCCGAGCGGGATCCGGTCAGTGCATCGGAACACGCTCAAACTCCCTGCTATCTTCAGTGACCTGCGCATCCTGGGAGGCTTCCGGGCGTGACGCTTCGAGGAGGGACGTGGACTTGTCGTGGTTCCGGCCGATGACCGCGGTGGCGATGGCATTTCCCAAGATGTTGGTGGCGGTGCGTCCCATGTCCAGGAGTTGGTCGATCACCAGCAGGACACCAATTCCGGCGGCCGGGATGCCGAAGGCAGGGACCACGGCGGCTACGACGACGAGTGACCCGCGTGGAACGCCGGCCATGCCCTTGCTGCTGAGCAGGAGCATTGCGGTCATCGCGATCTGCTGGCCAAGGTCCATGTCGATGCCGTAGGCGTTGATCAGGAAGACCGACGCGAAGGTCATGTACATCATGGAACCGTCCACGTTGAACGAGTAACCCAGGGGCAGCACGAAACCGGTGGTGCGCTTCTCGATGCCGAACTTGGTCAGGCCTTCAATGAGCTTGGGCAGGGCGGCTTCACTGCTGGAGGTGGCGAACGCGATGACCATGGGTTCGCGCACTATCCGTACCAGTCGGAAGGCGGCCCGTCCGAGGAAGGCGACGGCGACGCCGACCATGATGACCCACAGGGCCGAGAGAGACACATAGAACCCGCCGATGAACGACGCGTAGGTGGCAAACGCATCGAGACCTTGGGAGGTGAAGGCCGCTGCGATGCCGGCGAAAACGCCGACGGGTGCCGCCAGCATCACATACCCGGTGACCTTCAGCATGACGCCCATCAGTTCGTCGATGGCATCGGCTATGGAGGAGCGGCCCTTCTTCCGGAGGTTCAGCAGCGGGATGCCGAAGAGGGCGCCGAATACGAGGATCTGAAGGGGGTTGTTTTCGGTCAGTGCGGCGAAGACGCTCGTGGGGATGATGTGGGTGATGAACGCCTGGTAATCGAGGGGCTTCGTTTCCATCCCCGCGTCGCCTCCCGGCATCAGGTGGAGCCCGTCACCGACGTTGAGTACATGGGCCGTGATGAAGCCGAACGCGCCCACCAGGACGGAGGCGGTCAGGAACCAGATCATTGAGCGGCCAAAGAGCTTGCCCACCCCGGCGGATTTGGCTGCTCCTGCGATGCCGGAGACGAGGGTGGCGAAGATCAGCGGGGCAATGATCATTTTGATGAGGTTCAGGAACATGTGCGTCACGGTGTCGAGGACCGCCACGACGGATTCGCGTGTGTCCACCGGCAGCAGCCAGTGGAAGAGCAGACCGCTGAGGATTCCGAACAGGAGCGCTGCCAGGATCCACATCGTTGATTTGTTTTTCATAGTCAGTCCTTGGGTAGAGGCCGGGTTGGTGGCCCGGTGCTGGAACGGTCCTCGTCATCGAGTTCCGTTTTCTCTGTAGTCGGTCGGGATTTTGGGCACGACGGCGTGCCCCTTGCTCCCTGGTCGGGCGGGGTCGTCGGTCTGCGGAGGCTATTGGGTGAGGTTGGCCAGGCGGTGCGGGCTGAGGAGCTCGGTGAGCTGGTCGTCGGTGAGCAGGCCGTGTTCGAGGACTAGTTCCGCGACGCCCTTGCCGGTGGCGAGGGCTTCCTGGGCGATGGCCGTGGCTGTGGCGTAGCCCAGTTGCGGGTTCAGGGCGGTGACGAGGCCGATGGATTGTTCGACGGTGAGGCGGAGGTGTTCGGTGTTGGCGGTGATGCCCCGGACGCAGCGGGC
>NZ_JBFUAA010000019.1:0-68401 GCF_056406495.1 Arthrobacter sp. P1_B9 | reverse complement strand
GGACCCTTCTGTTTCTGCCGAACCTTGCCTCCCGAACAAAAGCAACGCGGGGTCAGATACGGCCCATCAGGGGGCGCCGGATGGGCCGTATCTGACCCCGCGTTGCTCTGGTGCGGGGTTTCGGTGCGGGGCGGTCGCGGTTGCAGCCTAGGCGAGGGTGGGACGCTTGGCGCTGTACATTTCCTCGATCACGTTCTCGAAGTCCTTGAGCACCTGTGCCCGCTTGACCTTCATGGAGGGGGTCAGATGTCCGGAGGCCTCGGTGAAGTCGGCCGGCACGATCCGGAAGGACTTGATCGCCTCGGCCTGGGACACGGACTGGTTGGCGTGGTTGATGAGCTCCTGGACCGCGGCCATGACGGCGGGGTTGACGGCAGCCTCGGCGAGCGAGGTCGAGGCCGGGAGCCCGTGGCGGCCCAGCCAGCCGGGCAGCGCTTCTTCGTCCAGGGTCACCAGGGCACCAATGAACGGGCGGTTGTCACCGACCACGAGCACCTGCGAGACGAGCGCGTCCGCGCGGATCTGGTCCTCCAACAGGGCCGGGACGACGTTCTTGCCGCCGGCCGTGACGATGATTTCCTTCTTGCGCCCGGTGATGGTCAGGAACCCCGCCTCGTCCAGCTGGCCGATGTCGCCGGTGCGGAACCAGCCGTCCTCGAAGGTTGCAGCGGACAGGTCATCGCGCTTGTAGTAGCCGCGCATGACGCACACGCCCTTGGCGAGGATCTCGCCGTCGTCCGCGATCCTGACGGAGTTGCCCGGAATCGGGGCGCCGACCGTGCCGATCTTGATCAGGTCGGGGGTGTTGACGGTGATCGGCGCCGTGGTTTCAGTCAGCCCGTACCCTTCCAGGATCTGCATGCCGATGCCCTGGAAGAAGTGGCCCAGCCGTTCACCGAGCGGGCCGCCGCCGGAAACGGCATGGGAGACGTTCCCGCCCATGGCGGCCCGTAGCTTGCTGTACACGAGCTTGTCGAACACGGCGTGCTTGAGCTTCAGCACGAGCCCGACCTTGCCGGCCTGCCGGGCCCGGGAGAATTCGATGGCGGTGTCCGCGGCGCGGTGGAAGATGGCGCCCTTGCCGCCGTCCTCGGCCTTGGTCAGGGCCGAGTTGTAGACCTTCTCGAAAACGCGCGGGACGGCGAGGATAAAGGTCGGTTTGTAGCTCTGCAGATCCGGCAGCAGGTTCTTGATATCCGGGGTGTGCGCCACCGTGACGCCGGCCGCGACTGCCAGCACAGAGATGAAGCGTGCGAAGACGTGGGCCATGGGCAGGAACATGATGGTCCGCGCCTGCTCGTGGACGATCGTGCCCAGCGACGTGACCAGCGCGTTCTCGGACAGTTCCACGAAGTTGCCGTGCGTCAGCTCGCAGCCCTTGGGCCGGCCAGTGGTGCCCGACGTGTAGATGATCGTGGCGACATCGTTCAGGGACGCCTGGCTGCGGCGTGCTTCGAGCTCGGCATCGCTGACGCCGGCTCCCGCCGCACGGACCTCGTCCAGGCTGTCGCCCTCGAGCTGCCAGACATGCCCCAGGGCGGTGAGGCCCTCGGAGGTGGCCGCCTGCCGGATGATGTCCTCGTGGTGCGCCGATTCGCCGAACGCGGCCACGGCGCCGGAGTCGCCAAGGTTCCAGGCCACCTGGGAGGGGGAGGAGGTTTCATAGATCGGGACCGAGACGGCGCCGGCGAACCAGATGGCGAAGTCGATCAGGGCCCATTCATACCGGGTGCGGGACATGATGCCCACCCGGTCGCCGGCGGCCACACCGCTGGCCATGAGGCCCTTGGCGAGGGCCGAGACGTCGGCCAGGAATTCCGTGGCGCGGACGTCCTGCCACTGGCCGGCCGCGTCGAGCCGCGAGAACAGCGCAGGGTTGGAGGCCTTGGCCGCCTGGCGCACCACGAGATCGGTGACATTGGTGTCCGGATCGACATTCACCAGGGGCGGGACAATGATTTCTCGCACGACAGCTCCTTTGGTATCCATAGGCCCGCAAGGGGTACCGCTAAGCCTAGTATGCGGCCCCCCGAAGGTGTGTTCTGCGACACCTACTGGCGAGTAACTTTACGGTCGGGGCCGCCGTTCCGCCAGTCGGGGATGCTGCGGGCACGTGCGCGGCGCTCTGCTGCCGCGTCATTCGGCCGGGCTTTCGCTGCCGTTGCGGCCCCGGCGAATAGAATGGGGCACCATGCAGACACCAACACCCGGCCGGCAGCCCGGCCTGCGCCGCCGGACCGCCGCCTGGCGAAGCAGGACCCTGGCCGGAGCCGCGGCCGCCACGGCCGGGCACGACCTCCGCTCACACCTGCGGCTGGGCCGCAAGGGCCTGGCGATCGGCGTCGACATCGGGGGAACCAAGGTTGCTGCCGGCGTGGTGGACGCCGAGGGCAGGATCCTCAGCCAGGCCAAACGCTCCACCCCGGGCAACGACCCGCGCGCCGTGGAGCAGGTCATTGTCGAACTCGTCGGAGAGCTGGGCGCCGGACACCGGATCTGGTCGGTCGGAATCGGCGCTGCCGGCTGGATGGACCTCGACGGCGGCACTGTCCTCTTCAGCCCGCACCTGGCCTGGCGCAATGAACCGCTGCGCGAGAACCTGCAGCGGCTGCTGCGCCGCCCCGTCCTGCTGACCAACGACGCCGACGCCGCCGCCTGGGCGGAGTGGCGCTTCGGCGCCGGGCAGGGACAGGACCGTCTGGTCTGCATCACCCTGGGCACCGGAATCGGCGGGGCCATGGTCATGGACGGACGGCTCGAACGCGGCCGCTTCGGTGTGGCGGGGGAGTTTGGCCACCAGATCATCATGCCGGGCGGGCACCGCTGCGAGTGCGGCAACCGCGGCTGCTGGGAACAATACGCCTCGGGCAATGCGCTCGGCCGCGAGGCCAGGGAACTGGCCGCCGCGAATTCCCCGGTTGCCCAGGAACTGCTTAAGGCCGTGGACGGCGACGTGGCACGCATTACGGGCGTGATCGTGACGGAGCTGGCCAAGGCCGGGGACCAGACCTCCCGCGAACTCCTCGAGGACGTCGGGGAGTGGCTGGGCCTTGGCCTGGCGAACCTCGCAGCGGCACTGGACCCAGGCAAGTTCGTGATCGGCGGCGGACTGTGCGACGCCGGCGAGCTGCTCGTCGCGCCGGCCCGGAAGGCCTTCGCGCGGAACCTCACCGGCCGCGGCTTCCGCCCCGCGGCGGAGATCGAACTGGCGGCCCTGGGACCCAACGCCGGGCTGATCGGCGCCGCCGACCTCTCCCGGGTCAGCAGCCGCATGCACACCCAGTAGCGTGCCTTCCTGGGCCCTGAACCAGCCAGCGCGGTGCCTGGCGCCCTGACCGGGTGGACTAGATGCGCGCCCCGTCGTCGTGCTCGTCCTTCTCGCCCGGCAGCTTCATGATCAGGAACACCACGGAGGCCGCGAACGCGGCCACCATGCCCACGATCGCCAGCGTCGGGGCCGACCGCCAGAACATCGCCGAGAACACGAGCGCAATCGGGCCGCCCACCGCGCCAATCCAGGCAAGGACGGTCATCGGATCTGCACCGGCCAGGCTGGGCGGCTCCTCCGGGACGAACACGCCATCGTCGTCGTCGGCCTCGTAGTCCCGGGGGCCGGATGCGGTGTCCGGTGCCTCACTGCTGCCCGCGGCCGGGTTCCCCGGGGCGGAGGCGAGCCGCTCCCTGGCGGAAAGTTCGATCGGCGCGACGCCGGCGAGGCCCAGCGGGTCGAAATCGCTGAACGACCTGTTCGCACCGGTGCCAGCACCGGAGCCAGCACCGGAGCCAGCGCCGGTGCCGGCGGCGCTGTCCGCTTCGCCGGCCGGGCCGTCAGTTCCCCCCACTGCCTCGTCCCCGCCTGTCCCGACCCCTTCCAGCCTGGCGACGAGATCCAGCCACACGGCGTCGTCATCGGCAAGCGGTTCGTCCGCGGCGGCCGGGTCCTGCGCCTCAGGGGGCGGGGTGGTGCCCGGACGCTGGAGGCCGGATGCGTCAGCGCCAGGCGACCGGGCGTCGTCGGGGTCAGGGGTCTCGGGGTCAGGGACGTCGGGGTCCGGTTTAGTCATTGGCCGTGTCCTTCCGGCTGGCGCGGGCGGCGCCCGGACCGGCTGCGGCTGCAACGGACCGGACAAATTCGGCCGTGCCACGGAAGATCTCGGGCGCGTCGTTGTCCATGGTAGCGACGTGGTAGCTGTTTTCCAGCCGGACCACCTCGAGCGGGGCGTTGGTCAACCCGCGGCGCAGGGCCTCCATGCTGGACTCGGACACCACGTGGTCCACTGTGGAACGGTAGACCTGGACCGGAGCCGTGACGCGGGGCAGCAGCCGCACGGTGTCCTTGAACATCTTGTTGAGCTCGTGCGCGGCGGCCACCGGGGTGCGCGGGTAGGCGCACTCGTCCATGCCCGGTTTGAGGATGTCATTGGCGATCGCCGGGGTGCTCTTGAGGACAAACTTCAAGACGCCCGCCAGCGGGGCGCGGGGATCATCGATGACCAGGCCGGGGTTGACCACCACTACCCCCGCCACGGGGCGGGTGGCCGCGATCCGCAACGCGAGGGCGCCGCCCATGGACAGCCCCGCCACGACCACGACGTCGCATTCTTCCGCAAGCTCCAGGTAGGCCGCGTCCAAGGCAGCATGCCAGTCCTGCCACCGGGTCTTGGCCAGCTCCTGCCAGCTCGTTCCGTGCCCCGGCAGCAGGGGCAGCCGGACGGCGAACCCGGCACCGGCCAGGGATAACGCCCAGTCCCGCACACCGTGCGGGCTGCCGGTGAAGCCGTGCGAGACCACGACCCCGGTCCGGGGGATGGTTCCGGTGAACGGGCTGCTGAACGGCGAATGGTCCGGGAGGATGCTCATGGGGACTCCGAGGGGGCGCGGGGCGGCGAAATGGCGTGGGCGTGCTGCAGGAAGAAACGCACTGATTCTTCAAAGAGTAGCGGCGCATCGGCGTCCAGGGTGGCAACGTGCCCGCTCTTCGGGAGGGGAACCACCGTGAGTTCCCGGGACCCGAGCCGCCTGCGCAGCAGCGCCAGGGACGACGGCGGGACCACCGCGTCGGTGTCCGACTTGAACACCAGGGCCGGGGCGGAGACGGACGGCAGGTCCCGGAGGGTCGCGGCGAACAGCCGGCGCAACTGGTGGACGGCGGCCAGCGGCGTCAGGGAGTAGTCACCGTCGTCGGTGGTGGCCGCCGTGGAATTCTCCTCCTGGATGGGCGTGGTGGTGCGCTGGAAGTACTTGAGCAGTCCCACGATCCGGACCCTGCGGTCATAGAAGCTCAGGCCGGGGTTGACGGCGGCCACGCCGGCCACGCTGTGGCGGGCCGCGGTACGCAGGGCGATCGTGCCGCCCATGGACAGTCCCGCGACATAGCAGTCATCAGTCCGGCCGGCCAGGTCCAGGTACGCCGTTTCAAAGCTCCTGTACCAGTCCTGCCAGCCCTGCCGGGCGAGATCCCGCCAGTGGGTGCCGTGCCCGGGCAGTAGCGGTACCGATACGGCGAAGCCCTGGGCGGCGAGGTGGCGGGCCCACGGCAGGACGCTGAGCGGGCTGCCTGTGAAGCCGTGGCAGATGGCCACACCGGTCCGGGCGTTGGGGCCGTGGCCCGGGTAGCTGAAAGCGGCGGGCGCAGGGGGGGTGCTGCTTTCAGTCATGAGCCCATCGTGTCACCCTTAGCGCCAAAACTCACTAGAGTAAGGTGTCCATTGAAGCCTGGCCGGACCCGGTTCGGGCCGCAGGCCAGACGCCTTCCGGAGAGGTCACCGAGTGTTTTATTGGTTCATGAAGACGTTTGTCCTGGGGCCGGTGCTCAGGCTGCTGTTCCGGCCCTGGGTCAAGGGCCTCGACAACGTCCCTGCCGAGGGCGCCGCGATCCTTGCCTCGAACCACCTCTCCTTTTCGGATTCCATCTTCATGCCGGTCATGGTGCCGCGGCCGGTCGCGTTCCTGGCGAAATCCGAGTACTTCACCGGCACCGGGATCAAGGGCAGGCTGACCGCAGCCTTCTTCCGGCTCACCAACCAGCTCCCCATGGACCGGTCCGGGGGCGCCGCGTCCGCGCAGTCGCTGAACGCCGGCATGGACGTGCTCAAGAAGGGTTCCCTCCTGGGCATCTACCCCGAGGGGACCCGCAGCCCCGACGGGCGCCTCTACCGCGGCAAGGTGGGGGTTGCGCGCCTTGCGCTGCAGGCCCGCGTCCCGGTCATCCCGGTGGCAATGATCGGAACGGACAAAGTCCAGCCGATCGGCAAGCGCGTGCCCAACATCCGCCGCATCGGCATGATCTTTGGCGAACCGCTCGACTTCAGCCGCTATTACGGCATGGAGGATGACCGGCTGATCCAGCGTTCAGTGACCGACGAGATCATGTACGAACTCATGCGCCTCTCCGGCCAGGAATACGTGGATGAGTACGCCGCCGTCGTGAAGCTCCGCCTGGCGGGCAAAGCGCAGGACGCGGCCCCGGACAAACCCCCTGCGGGCCCTGACGCGGTGCAGGATGCGGCCGCCGGCAATACCCCGAACGAAGCCCCAAACACGGCCCCAACGGAAACCCCGAATGAAGCCGCTGCCGGGGATGCGGGGCCGGAGGTTCCCGGCCCCGCATGAGCGGGCCACGGGTGCCATATGACGGCAGCCGGGCTGTCAATGACAGGCAGGGCCCCCGAACCTTGATGGGGCAACTATCCTTAGATAGTGACCGAGCTATCTGAGAAACCAGTTTCCCCGCTGACCAGCACCGCCCAGAGCGGAGCCGCCAACTATCCCGGACTGGACAACTGGCGGGAGCTCCCGGCCTCGCAGCAGCCCACCTGGTCGGACCCGGCTGTGTTCGAGGCGTCCGTCAAGGAACTTTCCGTCCTCCCGCCCCTCGTGTTCGCCGGCGAAGTGGACATTCTTCGCGAACGGCTCGCCGCCGCCGCGCAGGGCAAGGCGTTCCTGCTCCAGGGCGGCGACTGCGCCGAGACCTTCGAAGCCGCGACGGCGGACAAGATCAGCGCCCGCGTCCGGACCATCCTGCAGATGGCCGTTGTCCTGACCTACGGCGCGGCCATGCCCGTCATCAAGATGGGCCGCATGGCTGGCCAGTTCGCCAAGCCCCGCTCCTCCAACGATGAAACGCGTGAGGGCGTCACCCTGCCGGCCTACCGGGGCGACATCGTCAACGGCTACGATTTCACGCCCGAGTCCCGCGCCCACGACGCCGGCCGGATGCTCAAGGCCTACCACACCTCCGCTTCGACGCTGAACCTGATCCGCGCCTTCACCCAGGGCGGTTTCGCGGACCTGCGCCTGGTGCACCAGTGGAACAAGGGCTTCACCGAGAACCCGGCCCACGCCCGCTACGAGTCCCTGGCCCGGGACATCGACCGCGCCATCAAGTTCATGGCCTCCTGCGGTGCCGACTTCGAGGCCCTGAAGCGGGTGGAATTCTACGCGAGCCACGAGGCCCTGCTGCTGGACTACGAGCGCGCCCTGACCCGCATCGACTCGCGCACGGGGCTGCCCTACGACACCTCCGCGCACTTCCTCTGGATCGGGGAGCGGACCCGCGAGCTGGACCACGCACACGTTGACTTCCTCTCCCGCGTCCGCAACCCGATCGGCGTCAAGCTCGGCCCGTCGACCAGCGGCGACGACGCCCTGCGCCTGATCGACAAGCTGGATCCGAACCGGGAGCCCGGCCGGCTCACCTTCATCACCCGCATGGGTGCGGGCAACATCCGCGAGAAGCTGCCGGCGATCGTCGAGCGCGTCACCGCCTCCGGAGCCCAGGTCCTTTGGGTCACCGACCCCATGCACGGGAACACGGTCACCTCGCCCAACGGCTACAAGACCCGCAATTTCGACGACGTCATTGACGAAGTGCGCGGATTCTTCGAAGTCCACCACGCGCTCGGCACCGTTCCCGGCGGCCTGCACGTGGAGATGACGGGGGACGACGTCGCCGAGTGCCTCGGCGGAGCCGACCCGATCGACCAGGAAGCCTTCCTGGACCGCTACGAGTCGGTCTGCGATCCGCGCCTGAACCACATGCAGTCGCTCGAGATGGCGTTCCTGGTGGCCGGAGCGCTCTCCAAGCGCTGACGCACTGATGGACAGAACGCATCTGGCAGAAGGCATTCCGACAGAACGTTTCCCACAGAACGCATTCTGAGAAAAAGCTCCGCCCGGCTACAGCAGCCGGGCGGAGCTTTCTTGTGCGATGGCAGGGGCCGGAGCGGGGTGCCTGTCAGACGACGGTAAGCGTAACGGTCGAGCCTTCCGGGGCCTTCGTGTCCACCGGATTCTGGTCCCGGACCGTGCCGAAGAAACCGCCGAGGATGTTATCGACCTGGACTTTGAAGCCTAGTTTCTCAAGGGCTTCCTGGGCCTCCGAGGCCTGCTTGCCGATGAAGCTGGGGACCTCGACGAGCTTCGGGCCCTTCGAGATGGTCAAGGTGACGGTGCCGCCCTTGGTCAGGTTGCCGGAGGCCGGGTCCTGCGCCAGCACCGCGCCCTCTGGGACGTTCCTGTCGTTGACTGCTTCCGGGGCCACCACGGCCTTCAGGCCGGCGGCTTCCAGGGCCTTAACAGCGGCGTCCTGCGCCTGCCCGCGAACATCCGGGACCGGGATGGGCTGCGGGCCCTTCGAGACGGTCAGGCCCACGGGCGTCCCGTGCCTGACCGGGTTGCCGCTGCGCGGAGCCTGGGCAAGGACGGTTCCGGCAGGCGCCTTCTCGTCGAAGGTCTCGGTAATCGGGCCCAAAGCCATCTGGGCGCCGTTGAGCGTGGTCTTGGCCTCGTCCAGGCTCTTGCCGGCCAGTTCCGGCAGCGGGAACAGCTCCGGGCCCTTGGACACGGCCAGCGACACGGGCTGGAACTTGCGGATGACCTCCCCGGCGGTCGGCTCCGAGCCGACCACGAGCCCGGGCGAGACGTCGTCGTCGAAGACATCCTTCACCGTGGATTGGAAGCCGGCGGTGCGGAGCAGGTCCTGGGCCTCGGCAACGGTCTTGTTCGCCACCGGGGGAATCGTTCCCGGCGACCCCGGACCCATGCCGAAGAACCAGCCGGCGACGGCGGCGAGCAGCGCCGCGACGACGAGCAGGACGATCCACAGCAAGCCGCGGCGCCGGGGGTTGCCCTCGTGCAGGGTCCTGGTGGGCGTGGCGGCGGCTCGCTGGCGCGCCTTCTCCTCGTCCCGGTCCAGTTTGCGCTGGGCGCGTTTGCTGGGGGCAACCGCGCCCTCCGCCGGGCCGTCATACCCGGCGCCGTCGTAGGCCGCCTCGTCCGGGGTGGACAACGGTCCGTAGGCCGGACGCCGCGGGGCACCGGACATCACAGTGGTCGGGTTGCCGCTGGTGCGGGAAAGCATCTCGGTGGGCCGGGCGAGGCTGCCGTATACCTCAGTCTGCAATTCCGTGGGCATTCCGGTGGGCGGCAGCACGTGGGCCGTTTCCTGCGCGTCCGACGCCGGACCGGTACCGCCTGGCGGCCGGGTTGGCGGTGCTGCCACGGCCGGCAGGGTGCTGCGAGCCGCCGGCGGCTGGAGGTCGAGTTCGGCGTCGCTGAGGTTGGTCCTGATGTGCCGGAGCTCGGACAACAGGGCGCTGCCGTCGACGGGGCGCTTGTCCGGGTCCCGGTCCGTGCACCACTGGACGAGTTCGTCGATCTCCGCGGCCAGCCCGGGCACCTCCAGCGAGGGCGCTGCGACGGTGGAATTGACGTGCTGGTAGGCGACCTGGATGGGCACGTCGCCCTCGAACGGCTGCCGGCCCGTGATCATTTCGTAGAGCATGATCCCGACGGAATAGATGTCGCTGCGGGCATCTGCCTGTTTGCCCAGGACAAGTTCGGGGGAGATGTAGGCGACGGTCCCGATCAGGGCGCCCGTGCTGGTGGACGTCGAGATAGCGCGTGCCAGGCCGAAGTCGCCGAGCTTGATCCGCCCGTCGTCGGCGATCAGGACGTTTTCGGGCTTGATGTCCCGGTGGATCATTCCGGCGGCGTGCGCGGCGCCGAGGCCTTCGACGACCGGATCGATCAGCGCCAGGGCCAGCCGCGGCGACAGGGCGCCCTTGTCATTGAGGACATCCCGCAACGTGTGGCCCTTGATGAATTCCATGACCAGATAGGCGAGCCGGCCGTCCTCGCCCTGGTCCAGGACGCCCACGACGTGTGGGTGGGAGAGCCGGGCGGCAGCCTTGGCTTCGCGGCCCAGCCGATCGAGGAACTGCGGGTCGTCAGCCAGATGGGGATGGAGCACCTTCAGCGCGACATCACGCTCAAGGCGCTGGTCCGTGGCGAGGTACACGGTGGACATCCCGCCGCGGGCAAGCCTGGATTGAACCTGGTAGCGGTTGTCCACCAGGTTCCCTACGAGAGCATCCGACACGTATTCCTGCACCTTACAATCGTAGTCGCTGGACAGAAACGGGCCCGAATCAACATGCGATCCGGGCCCGTAGCGTCACGCTCCGCCGAAAGGGAGCCTGTGCTGGAGTCTGTAGTTGGCCGAGCGGCCGGGTTTAGCCGAACAGCTGCCGGTTGGCCTTGATGGCGGCGACGTAGCCCTTGGTGTCCTCGAACATGCCGTTCTGGCTCACCGAGTACTGGCCCTGGTAGTAGCCGGCGATTGCGGTGTCCACATCCGGGCTCGTGCGGACCAACTGGCGGATGATCGCGATGCCTGCCGTGGCGTTGTCGTAGGGATCGAGCAGGTTCAGCTGGCGGCCCACCAGATCGGAGGCCCATTCGCCGGAGGACGGGATGACCTGCATGGTGCCGATCGCATTGGCCGGTGACACCGCACGCTGGTCGAAGCCGGATTCCTGGAAGGCAAAAGCCAGTGCAAGGCTGGCGTCCACGCCCATGCGCCGGGCCGTGTCCGCGACGATCGACTTCATCTGCTGGCGGGTGGGCACCGGAGAGGCATTGAGCAGCGCCTTGTTCTGGTTGGCCGAGCTGACCACCGCGGCCGGGTAGCTGAACCCGAGGAACGTGCTGGGCACGAGGGGCGTGGTGGTGGCAGGCGTGCTCGATGCCGGTGCGATGGTCGACGCGCCGGGGATGACGAGCTTCTGGCCGGGGTAGATGATGCTCGACATTGTCAGCCGGTTGGCCGACAGGACGTCCGAGAGCCTGACACCGTTGCGGGCCGCGATGCCGGAGAGGGTGTCGCCGGCCTTGATGGTGTAGGAGCCGGAACTGGCGGGCGCGGGCGCCGACGGCTTGGGTGCGGCGGCCGTCACGGGTGCGGAGGGGGCCGGCGTGCTGGAACCGCCGCCGACCTTGACCTTCTGGCCGGGATAGATCACGGAGCTCATGCCGAGCCCGTTCCACTTGAAGATCTCGGAAAGGCCAACGCCGTGGCGGGTGGCGATGGCGCTCAGGGTGTCGCCGGACTTGACGACGTACACGCTGCCGCCGCCCGAGGCGGGCGTTGTCGGCGTCGATTTCGCCGGTGCGGACGGTTTGGGCGCTGCCGGCGCCGGCGTCGAGCCCGTGAGCTTGATCTTCTGCCCCGGGTAGATGATGGTGTTCGCCTGCAGGTTGTTCAGCTTGAGCACGGCAAACGTGTCCAGGCCGTAGCGGCCGGCAATGGCACTGATGGTGTCGCCGCGGGCGATCGTGTAGACGGCCGGAGCGGCCGTCTGCGCGGGCCGCAAGGCGCTCGGCAGCGTCACCGGGACGGAGGCGGCCGGGATCACTGCCGCCTTCAGGGATGTCGCCGCGTCAGCCTTCGCCTGGGCACGCATGGCGGCCGCGAGCGTTGCCGGGACCGAGCGCACCCGCGATTCGGCTGCGGCAGGCTGGGCGATCGCCAGGGAGGAAAGCACGACGGCGGGAAGCGCCGCCGTCGTCGCCGCGATGAGCGGCAGGCTGCGCCCCGGACGGAGCTGTGGCGAACGTGAGGTTGTCATTGGAAAGATCCTCTTCTCAGCGGCAACGCTGCGGTCAGGCCGGTAGAACTGGTGTTACCAGTGTGACAAAAGTTATTTCTGTTACAAATGTGATCTATGTGAATCTCTCATGAATTGGCAATTAGCACAAGAACCGTTTGACATTCCGCAAACCCGTTTCCGGTGGAGTGTCGTCCGAAAGTCGTTCCAGGGGAGTCCCCCGGTGAAGCCGGGCGGCATTCCGGCGCGGCGGGACCGGCCATGACCGCAGCGTGAATTCTGCGGATGCCGACTAGGCGGCGGGGCACCGGCCGTGGCAATCTTTATGCGTGAGTAATGTAGAAAGCCTCGTGGGCGAATGGCTGCCCCTGCCCGATGTCGCACAGCTTCTGAACGTATCTATCACCAAGGTCCATGCATTGCTGGACGAGCGTGCGCTGGCGGCCGTGAGAATCGGCGACCGGCGCATCCGGTCCGTGCCTGCGGCTTTCATCCAGGACGGGCATGCGGTGGAGAGCCTGAAAGGCACCATTGTTGTTCTCTCAGACGCCGGATACTCGGATGAGGAACTGATCAACTGGCTCTTTACGCCGGACGATTCCCTCCGCGGCCGGCCCATTGACGCCCTGCGGGAAGGGCGCAAGACCGAAATTCGCCGCAGGGCGCAATCACTGGCCTGGTAAAAGCAGACCGGCAGCAACTGCGCCGGCAGCATCCCCCGGACGTGCCATGACGGGCCGTGCACAGCGCAAGCGCCGTGCACGGCCCGCCGCGTTTCCAGGCACCGTTTAAAAAGGCATTGCTGCCGTGAGGGCCGGGTTAAGCGGCGCGGCTGACCGTGGCTTCTGCCAGCCTGCGGAGCGCGGTTTTGGGCAGCTCCTGAAGCGGCAGCAGGTCCAGGGCGGCGAAGGCGGCCTTGCCGAACTCCTCGATGAGCACTTCCGTGGCCTGGAGTGCGCCGCAGTCCACGATGATCCGCCGGATCTCCTCGATGTCCGCGTCGCCGAGATCGGGGCTGCCCAGCTTGGCGTCGATGAACTCTGATTCGGCCGCGGAGGCCTGGTCCAGGGCGAAGGCCACCAGGACCGTGCGCTTGCCCTCACGGAGATCGTCCCCGGCAGGTTTGCCGGTGGTGACGGGGTCACCGAAGACGCCAAGGACATCGTCCCGCAGTTGGAACGCCTCACCGAGCGGCAGCGCGAACGCGGAATAGCCGCGCAGCAGCTCGTCGCCGGCGCCGGCCAGGGCGCCGCCGAGGGCGAGCGGGTGTTCGGTGGAGTATTTGGCCGACTTGAACCGGATGATGGACTGGGCCCGGCTGACGGCCCCGGCGCGGTCCCGCCGGGGCCCGGCGACCTCTTCCAGGATGTCGAGGTACTGCCCGGCCATGACTTCTGCACGCATGAGGTTGAAGATCAGCCGTGCCGGGCTGCCGGAGGCGGCACGGTGTCCGATCTCCGTGAACGATTCCTCGCTGAAGGACAGGCAGAGATCCCCGGTCAGGATCGCTGCCGCGTGGCCGAACCGCTCGCTGTCCAGCGCCCAGCCCTGGGCCTCGTGCAGTTCAATGAACCTGCGGTGGACGCTGGGTCCGCCCCGGCGGGTGTCCGAGCGGTCAATGATGTCATCGTGGATCAGGGCCGCGGCCTGGAACAGCTCCAGGGCCGAGCCGGCGGTGACCACCTCGGCCGCGCCGGCTTCTCCGCCGGCGCCGCGCCACCCCCAGTAGCACATGAGCGCCCGCAGGCGCTTTCCGCCCGTGACCAGGTTTGAGATCGAGCCCATGAGCGGATCGATGTCCTGGGAGATCGAGGCCATGATGGCCTGTCGGCTGGTCAGGAACTCGGTGAGCTTGCCGGCGACGGCGGCCACGTAATCCGCCTGCTCGAGCCGCAGCTGTTCGGCGAGACTCACTTGACGGACTCGGCAGCGACGTTCGCACCGATCGTGAACGTGGACACCCCTGTTGTCTGCATGACGGAGATGTTCACGGTTTCGTTGTCCCCGCGCAGGAAGTCCTTGGAAGGCAGGGCACCGACGGTTTCCCCGGGTACGGGCTTGAATCCCTGCGCCTGCAGCCCCTTGGCGTAGAAAGCCAGGACATCGGCGGCCGGGGCGGTGATGCTGCCGACCAGTGCCGCGGTTGCCGGCACCGTGGTTTTGTCGAAGCTGCTGGAGACCACCTGGGCTCCTGGCATCAGCGGCAGGAGTTTCTGCGGGAAGCCGGGTACGAGGGCGCCGACCGTGGCTGACGTGCCGGGCTCCGCGGAAGGGCTGGGGGGAGCCGTGGTGGAGGACTGCGCAGAGGCGTCCGGGGTCGACGCCGGCGACGCCGCCGGGCTCCCGGTGCCGGCAGGCGTGCATGCGGCCAAGGCCAATAGCGCGCCAGCCGCCGCGATGGCGGCTGCGGCACGTTTGCGCTGTCCAAATACCTTCACAGGGACTTTCCTCCTGGGGTTGAAGCGGAATCAGCCTCCAGTTTAGTCAGTCCCCGGGCATAGGATTGAAGACGTGGGGCCGGACGCAGAGAATCAGCAGGGAGCGCAGAGGAATATGCACCCCAACGGGCCCTCGAATGCGCAGCCCCAGATCCAGCCTGCCGGCAGCCTGGGCGGGGACTCACTGCTGGAACTGCGGCGCAGCAGCATCATGCACGTGGACATGGACGCCTTCTTTGTCTCCGTGGAGTTGCGCAGCCGGCCCGAGCTGAAGGGAAAGCCCGTGATTGTGGGCTACCCGGCGGACCGCTCCGTGGTGCTCTCCGCGTCCTATGAGGCCCGCGCCTTCGGCGTCAGATCGGCGATGCCCATGGTGGTGGCGGCGCGCATGTGCCCCTCGGCTGTCATCATCGAGCCCCGCCACAAGCTGTACTACGAAGTGTCCGGCCAGATCATGGCAATCTTTGGTTCCATCACCGACCTCGTCGAGCCGCTCAGCGTGGATGAGGCGTTCCTGGACGTCGGGGGAGCCATCCGGAGGCTCGGGCCGCCACGGGAGATTGGCGAACTCATCCGGGCCCGCGTGTTCCGGGAGCTGGGCATTACGGCATCAGTGGGCATCGCCGCCAGCAAGTTTGTGGCCAAGATCGCGTCCACCCGCTGCAAACCGGACGGGCTGCTGCTGATCCGGCCGGAGGAAACCGTCCCCTACCTGCACAGCCTTCCCGTCAGTGCGCTCTGGGGAGTCGGCGGCAAGACCGTGGAGGTGCTGGCCCGACGGGGCATCAGGACGGTGGCGGACGTCGCAGCGTCGCCGCTGCCCTCGCTGCGCAAGCTGCTGGGCGCATCGGGGGAGCATGTCTACCGGCTCTCCTGGGGCATCGATCCGCGGCCCGTGACGCCGGTCCGCCTGGAAAAGAGCATTGGTGCCGAGGAGACGTTCGCCACTGACACCGCGGATGACGCGCTGCTTCACAGGGAGCTGCTGCGCCTTTCGCACCGGACGGCGGAGCGCCTCCGCAGTGCCGGTATGCACGCCCGCACCGTGGCGCTCAAGCTGCGCTACGCCGACTTTTCCACTATTTCCCGCAGCCGCACCGTGAGCACACCGATCGACAGCGCCCAACTCCTGTACGCGGTGGCAGTGCAGCTCCTGGAATCTGTGGGTCAGCGGCCCATGACGGTCCGGCTGGTCGGCATCCGCGCCGAGCAGCTGGAAGAGGCCGCCGATGCCCCGCTTCAGCTCAGTCTTGACCGCCGGGACGACAACTGGCGGGCCGCCGAACAAGCCCTCGATGCTGTCACCCGGAAGTTCGGCAACAAGTCCGTCCTTCCGGCCCGGCTCCTGGATTCCGGGGGCGCCCTTGAGTGAACCCGGCCGGAACCCCCGTCGGGCCGCCCGTTCCCAAGGGTTCCGGCGGCGAAAGGGCCTTAAGACTGTCTTTCAGAACAGGCCGCAACAATCTATCCTTATTAATACCTAGGTTTAGGACTACTGGATCGACCGTTAGGGCGACCTGGCCAGCTAAGACCGGCGCGGGAGAGCTGATTTGACCCCCTTTTCACCAATGGCGGTGACGGGGGAACCACTTCGGAATCCCGGGCGTTAGGGAATTAGGGCAATGGCCACGTCATGCCCGGACGTTGGCAGACTTGAGGAGGTCGTGATGCCGCTCTCGGAACACGAACAGAAGTTGCTGGAGCAACTTGAGAAGCAGCTGCATGAGGACGACCCAAAGTTTGCAAGCTCAATGGGATCGGTCCCCGGACGCTCATGGTCCACCCGCCACCTTGTCATCGGCGTGCTCGCGACTCTCGCGGGCGTGCTGCTGTTATTGGTCGGGGTGTCGATGCAGAACATCTTTGTCGGGGTCCTCGGCTTTGTTGTGATGGGCGCCGGCGTCTATTTCGCCACGATGCGCAGTTCTGCGGTCGGCAAGGCCAGGGCAGCCGGCGGACGCAAGCAGGGCAAGCCCAGGAGTTCGTTCATGAGCAACCTCGAGCAGCGCTGGGACGAACGGCACGGGGGCGAGTCCTAAACCGCTCAGTGACGGCCCCGTAAAGTCCTCCACTTCCCGCCACCGGTCCGCCGGGGAGCGGCGCGAGACCCGCTTCGGCGGGTCTTTCGCCATTTAACGCGGTTATTTCCGGCGCCTTTGCTGCAGCCTTGCTGGAATTTGGCTTCGATGGCGCCGCAAAAGGGACAACCGCACCGAATTATTCGCTCCCGCGCCGGTACGCCCCGTCAATCGGTGCGGGGTGGGAGGCAAGCAGGCAAAAATCGCTCCACTTTCCCCCACCAGTCCCGATTGCCTGCAAATGCTGGGAAGAAGGGGGATAAACATCCGCAGAATTGTCTAAACATCCCGGGCGTGTCGTTGACTGTGGAGCGATGTGGAGTAATGTGGAGGACGTAAGAGGGTAGTGGCAGCACAGGGGACGTTGGACTTCCTAAAACAGACAGGCGGTGGGCCGTGTTTCTCGGCACACATTCGCCGCGTCTGGATGAAAAAGGTCGAATTATCCTCCCCGCGAAGTTCCGAGAGGAACTTGCCAGCGGGCTGGTTCTCACAAGGGGCCAGGAGCGTTGCATCTACGTCTTCAGTGAGGCGGAATTCGGCCGGGTTCACGAGCAGATGCGGGAGGCTCCAATTTCCTCCAAGCAGGCACGTGACTACATCCGTGTTTTCCTCTCTGGAGCCTCGGACGAGGTACCTGACAAGCAGGGGCGCGTGACGATTCCGCCGGCGCTCCGGGAGTATGCAGGTCTTGGCCGGGAACTCGCCGTCATTGGCGCAGGATCCCGGGCAGAGATCTGGGACGCCCAGGCCTGGAATGAGTACCTGGCCGAAAAGGAAACCGCCTTCTCGGAAACAGACGACGCCATCCCGGGGATTCTCTGAACCCCCACTGATCCACCAGCAAACAACGTTCCTTGATCGAGATCTCCAGCCGCCCATCCGGTTGTTGTCCTGGCTCACTTCCCCGGAGCCAGGCCGGCGCAGGATAGGCGCGGATGGGGATCTGGACCAAGGAACGTTGCGTAAGAGCAGTACCAAGCAACTAGCAAAGCGCAACTAGCAAAGCTCAAAACAAACAAGGCCAACGAAAGGACGAAGGCATGACGGATCCCGACCAGGCGAAGCCGACGTCCGAACGCCATGTACCGGTCCTCAAGGACCGGTGCATCAATTTGTTGGCCCCCGGCATCGAGGCCGCACGGAGCCGCGGCGAGACCCCCGTGGTGATCGACGCCACGCTCGGCATGGGCGGACACTCGGAGGCCCTCCTGCAGCGCTTCCCGGACCTTCACCTGATCGGCATCGACCGCGACGAGGAAGCCCTGGCACTGGCGGGGTCCAGGCTGGCGCCCTTCGAGAACCGGACCGACCTCGTTCACGCCGTCTACGACGAAATCCCGGACGTCCTCGAAGACCTGGGCTTCACCGAAGTCCACGGAGTGCTCATGGACCTCGGCGTATCGTCCCTCCAGCTGGACGAGCGGGAACGCGGCTTCGCCTACTCCTTCGATGCGCCCCTGGACATGCGGATGGACACCAGCCGGGGCCAGACGGCCGCCGACGTCGTCAATAACTACAGCGAAGAAGAACTCGTCCGGATCATCCGGAAGTGGGGCGAAGAGAAGTTCGCCGGCCGCATCGCGAACAGGATCGTGGCCGCGCGCGCCGAAAAGCCCTTCACCACCACCGGCGAACTGGTCGACCAGATCCGGGCCGTGGTGCCCGCCGGTGCCGCCAAATCCGGCGGCCACCCCGCGAAGCGCACTTTCCAGGCGCTCCGGATCGAGGTCAACGAGGAACTGGACGTCCTCGAGCGCGCCATCCCGGCAGCGATCGAGGCCATCGCCCTCGGCGGCCGTGTGGTGGTCATGTCCTACCACTCCCTGGAAGACAAGATCGTCAAGGGCTTCTTCCAGGCCGGATCGAAGTCCTCGGCGCCGCTCGGCTTCCCGGTCGAGCTCGAAGAGCACAAAGCCGAACTCAAAACCCTGACAAAGGGCACCGAGGTACCCACCGCCGCTGAAATCGCCGAAAACCCCCGCGCAGCTTCCGCCCGGCTGCGCGCCGTCGAACGCATCAAAGCCAGGAGAGCCGCATGAGCACCGCCGCCGTCAACAGCTACCCCGTTGCCCAGGGCGCCACTGCCCGTGCCCTGCCCGGCCTCCGCCCCGGCCTTGACCAGCCCCGCAAGGCACGCACCCCGCTGTCGGTGGTCCGCTCCGTGCCGCGCAAGCGCCGCGCACCGTTCGTGGTGCTCTGCTTCGGGCTCCTGGCGATTGCCCTCATGGCCGTGCTGGTCCTGAACATCTCCGTCTCCTCAGCCCAGTACCAGCTGGTCCAGCTCCGCAGTGAACAGACCACACTGACCAAGCAGAACCAGGACCTCACCCAGCAGGTGCAGAACTTCGACGCCCCGCAGAACCTGGCGGCCAAGGCCACGGAGCTGGGCATGGTGGCTTCGGTCGCCAAGGGCCAGATCGACCTCTCCACCCTCAATGTCACCGGCAAGGCCAAGCCGGCCGTCAAGGGTGATGCCCCGGGCGCCGTCATCGCCGCACCGGCCGTCGCCGGGCAGCTCACGGTTGTCCCGCCGGCCACGGAGAACGAGCCTCTCGCCCAGCGCAAGGCGGCGGACACCAGGCCGGCCGACACCAAACCGGCGGACACAGACAAGGCGCCGGCAGCTGTGAAGCCCGCACCCGCACCGAAACCCGCCGCCCCCGCCGTGGAACTCCACGGCGGCTCGGTTCCCGCCCCCGCACAGAAGACGCCGGGGCAGTAACGTTCACTGACCACCAGCAAGGCAAGCAGCAAGGACTCACCGTGGCGAAGAACTCCGGCAGGGCAAGCAAGGCGAAAGCCCCAAACCCCACCCGGCGGCTCCGCGTGGGGCTTGGCATCATGCTGGCGCTCCTGCTGGTGGTCGGCGGCAAGCTGTTCATGGTCCAGGGCCTGGACATCGGGGGACTGGCTGAGGCCGCCCTCAACAACAGGCTCACGCCCACCGTGCTGCCCGCGGAGCGCGGCAGCATCCTCGATTCCTCCGGCGCGGTCCTGGCCAGCAGCGTCATCCGCTACAACGTCGTCGTGGACCAGACAGTCAACACCAAGACCGAAACCTTCCGCCGGTTCGAGACCATCAACGGCAAGGACGAGCTCGTCAAGGTCACCCGGGACCAGGGCATCTCCGAACTCGCCGCCGTGCTCGGCATGGACCGCGGCACCCTCCGCGATGCCCTGACCGGAACCCAGCGCTACTACATCGTGGCCAAGGACCTGAAACCGGACGTCGAGGACAAGGTCTCCAAGCTGCAGATTCCCGGCATCGTCACCGAAGGCACCAGCAAGCGGGTCTACCCCAACGGCTCCGTGGCCGGCGGAATTGTGGGTTTCCTCAAGGACGGCAGCACCGGACAGGCGGGCCTCGAGCAGACCCAGGACGAGGTACTCAAAGGCACACCGGGCAAGCGGCTCTTTGAAATCGGCGCCGACGGACTGCGCATCCCGGTGGGCGTGGACCAATTGACGCCGGCGGTGAACGGCAAGGACATCAAACTCACGCTGAATTCGGACCTGCAGTACTTCTCCCAACAGGCGATCCAAAGCCAGAAGGACAAGCTCAGTGCCGAGTGGGGCGTGATTGTTGTCCAGGACGTCAAGACCGGCAACATCGTGGCCATGGCCGATACCGATTCCCCGGATCCGAACGACCCCGGCAAGGTTGCCGCCGAGGACCGCGGGGTCCGGGCCGTCACCGCCGCCTACGAGCCCGGCTCGGTGGAGAAGATGATCACGGCCGCAGCTGCGATTCAGGAAGGGAAGTCCAGCCCGCTGGACAGGTTCACCATTCCACCGACCTACACAGTGGACGGCCAGACCTTCAGCGACGCGTTCGAACACGGCACCGAGCAGCGGACGCTGGCGGGCATTGTCGGCTATTCCATGAACACCGGCACAGTCATGGTGGGCCAGCGGCTGAGCAAGGAACAGCGCTATGACTGGCTGCGGAAGTTCGGCATCGGCGTTGCCCCCGACATCGGTCTGCCGGCCGAATCCAAGGGCATCCTGACCCCGGCCGACCAGTGGGACGGGCGCCAGCAATACACAGTGCTCTTCGGCCAGGGCGTCGCCCAAACCACCCTCCAGACTGTCCGGGCATACCAGAGCATCGCCAACGACGGCGTGATGCTCCAGCCCCGGCTGATCGACAGCTACATCAACCCGGACGGTGCCGAGGAAAAAGTCCCGGCCAAGGCCCCGCAGCAGGTCGTCTCCAAGGAAACCGCCAAACAGGTCCGCGACATCCTTGAGAGCGCCGTAACCGAGGGCGAGATCAAAGAGGCTGCGATCGACGGGTACCGGGTGGGCGCCAAGACCGGCACATCCGAATCGCCCTGCGACGACGGCAAATCAGGGTTCTGCGGCTATACAGCCTCCATCATCGGAATGGCGCCCATGGACGATCCGCGGTTTATTGTTGAGGTGGTCCTGCAACGGCCCAAGGGAAGCATCTTCGGAATCACCAACGGACCGGTGTTCCGTTCGGTGATGAGCCAGACGCTGCGCACATTCAACGTCCAGCCCTCCACCGGCGAACCCGCGCGGCTGCCGCAGTACGCCAAGTAGCGCCTGTTCCACCTGGCACCCGGAAGTCACCAGCCGACGCCACACCCATTGCCTGCGCGCCGGAGCATTTCCGCGTGCGCAGGTCCCGATCTACCAGTGCCCGATTTTTTTCAGTGCCCGATTAGTTCAGTGCCCGATTAGTTCAGTGCCCGATCCACTAGCACCACAACGGAGATCCACTTGTCAGAGCTCACCGACCCCGATGCTTCCGCGCCGTCCGGCCATGACTCCACCCAGGGCTTCCGGCCCACTGCGGTTGCCGCAGTGCCGCTGGCAGACATTGGCGCGGCGATCGGCGTCGCCGTTCCCGGCGCATCCGGCTCCGTCCAGGTCACCGGGATCTCCCTGAACTCCCGGTCGGTCCGCCCGGGAGACCTGTACGTGGCCCTGCCGGGCGCCACACGGCACGGGGCCGACTTCGTGTCCCAGGCCGTCGACGCCGGCGCCGTGGCGGTTCTGACAGACGACGCCGGGGCGCGCCTGCTGGCCCTGGGCCATGACATCGCCGTCCCGGTCCTGCTGGCCCACGAGCCGCGCAGCGTGGTCGGCCGGCTGTCCGCGCTCATCTACCAGAGCAGGCCCGACGGCGCCGGGGCACCGGCCCTCTTCGGGGTGACAGGCACTAACGGCAAGACCACCACCACCTATTTCATCAATGCCCTGCTGCGGGCGCTGGGTAAGCGGACCGGGCTGATCGGGACGATTGAGATCCTGGCCGGCGGGGAGCCGATCCCGAGCCTGCTGACCACTCCCGAATCCACGGATGTGCACGCACTGTTGGCGCTCATGCGCGAACGCGGGCTCGATGCCGCCTCCATGGAGGTTTCCTCGCACGCCGTGTCCTTCCACCGTGTCGACGCCGTGGTGTTCGACGTCGCCGGCTTCACGAACCTCACCCAGGACCACCTGGACCTGCACGGGACCATGGAGGAATACTTCCAGACCAAAGCCCGGCTGTTCTCGCCGGAACGCGCCCGCGCCGCCGTCGTGACCATCGATGATGACTGGGGCCGCAAGCTCGCGGCCACCGCCGAAATCCCGGTCACGACCCTGGCCACGGCCGGGACCGACGGCGCCGGGCCGGCTGACGCCGACGGGACCACGGACCGGACGGCGGACTGGACTGTGGTCCGGACTGCTCCGCGGGGCCTCGGCTCCGACTTCGTCCTCCGGCACCGCGACGGCGCCGAGCTGCGCGTCCACACGGGCCTGCCGGGCGGCTTCAACGTCGCCAATGCCGCGCTGGCCACGGTGATGGTCCTCGCCGGCGGCCACGAGCCGGCCGCGGTGCAGGCGGCCCTCGACGCCGCGGATCCCTTCACCGTTGCCGTGCCGGGCCGGATGCAGCTCGTGTCCACGGCCCCGGCCGCCGTGGTGGACTTCGCGCACAACCCCGACGCACTGGCCCGTGCCCTCGAAGCCGTCCGGTCCCCGGAACCCGGATCCAGAGTGATCATCGTTTTCGGCGCCACCGGACAACGGGACCAGGGCAAACGCCCCGCGATGGGTGCCATCGCGGCGCGGCTGGCGGACACCGTGATTGTCAGCGACGACGATCCCCACGACGAGGACGCGGCGGCCATCCGCGCGGACGTCCTTGCCGGGGCCCTCGCGGCCAAGGACGACGAAGGCCTGGACTGCACAGTCCTGGAGGTCTTCCCGCGCGACGCCGCCATCCTGAAGGCAGTAGAGCTCGCCGGAGCCGGGGACACCATCCTCGTGGCCGGGCGCGGTCACGAGGTCTGGCAGGAAGTCAAGGGAATCAACCTGGCACTGGATGACCGGGTGGAGCTTCGGAACGCCTTGACAGCACGGGGATTCACCGTTCTCGAAGACCACCGGATAGAGTCCTAAACCGAGATGATTGCATTTACAGCGGCGGAAATCGCCGACATAACCGACGGCCGGCTCGCCGCGGAACCGGGAATTACCCCCGCCTCCGTGGTGACCGACTCCCGCGAGGCCACGGCGGGTTCCCTCTATGTGGCCAAACCGGGGGAGAACGCCGACGGACACGACTTCGTCGGCGCAGCCTTTGACCGGGGCGCCGTATTGGCGCTCGTTGAGCGCGAAGTGGCCGACGCCGCCGGAACGGACTATCCCGCCGTCGTCGTTGAGGACACTGTCCTCGCCATGGGCGCGCTGGCCGCCGAAGCCGTCCGCCGGATCCGCACCAGCCGCGCCGCGGCCGGCGCCGCTTTCACCGTGGTCGGCATCACCGGCTCCGCCGGCAAAACCACCACGAAGGACCTGCTCGCCGGAATCTTCGCGGCCGCCGGCGCCGAAGGTGCCACAGTTGCGCCGCAAGGGTCCTACAACGGCGAGATCGGCGTGCCGCTCACAGTCTTCAAAGCCGACTTCGACACCCGCTACCTCGTCATCGAGATGGGTGCCACGGGCATCGGCCACATCCAATACCTCGCGGACATGGTCCGGCCGGAGATCGGCGTCGTCCTCGGCGTCGGCTCCGCCCACGCCGGGGAGTTCGGCGGCGTCGAGAACATCGCGGTGGCCAAGGGCGAACTCGTGGAGGCGCTCCCGGCCGGGGGCACCGCCGTGCTGAACCTGGACGACTCCCGCGTCGCCGCGATGGCCACCCGGACCCGGGCCCGCGTGCTCGGCTACACCTCACGCGCGGCCGGCACAGGCCAGGACAACACCATCCAGGCCGACGTGGCCCAGGCCAATGTGGTGAGGGCCGCGGATGTGGAACTGAACGCCGACGGCCACCCGGAATTTGAGCTCTACCTGCCCGCCGACGTGACGGACGGGAAAGCACAGCAAGGGCCAACCCGGCACCACGTCGCCGCCAAGCTGATCGGCGCCCATCACATGGCCAACCTCCTCGCGGCCGCGGCTGCGGCGCACGCGGCCGGCATCCCCGGGGCGCAGATCGCCGCCTCGCTCAGCGCGCAGACCGCCGCCAGCCGCTGGCGGATGGAACGCACGGAGCGTCCCGACGGCGTGACCGTCATCAACGATGCGTACAACGCCAACCCGGAGTCCATGCGGGCAGCACTGCGGACGCTGGCCGAGCTGGGCCGCGGCCGCCGCACCTGGGCGGTCCTGGGCGCCATGCTGGAACTGGGCCCGGATTCCATCCGCGAGCACATGGCAGTCGGCACCCAGGTGGTGCGGCTGAACATCTCGCGGCTCGTCGTGGTGGGCCGGGAGGCGCGGTCGCTGTATGTTTCCGCCGTCAACGAAGGCTCCTGGGGCGACGAATGCGTTTTCGCCGAGACGGCGGACGAGGCCTACGAGCTTCTCCAAGCCGAGCTCCAGCCCGGCGACCTGGTCCTGTTCAAGTCTTCGAACGGCATCGGGCTGCGCCACTTGGGGGATCGGATAGCATTACCCCCACATGCCACCCAAGACTCTCCCGAGCGACCTGCTGAGGGAACTGCCGCAACCGCCACAGAAGGGAGTGCACAGCTGTGATTGCACTGCTGATGGGCGCCGGAATGGCGCTGCTCCTCGCGTTTGTGGGCACCCCGCTGTTCATCCGGTTCCTGGTCCGCAAGGGCTACGGACAATTCATCCGGGACGACGGACCCACCTCCCACCACACCAAGCGGGGCACGCCCACAATGGGCGGCACCGTGGTGGTCGTGGCGGTCCTGGTCAGCTACGGGCTCACGCACCTGATCATGTGGATGATGAACCCGCACTCACCGGGGCCAAGCGCCTCCGGGCTTCTCCTGCTCTTCCTCATGGTGGGCATGGGGCTGGTCGGATTCCTGGATGACTTCATCAAGATCTCCAAGCAGCGCAGCCTGGGCCTGGACGCCAAGGCCAAGCTGATCCTCCAGGGCGCTGTTGGCATCATCTTTGCCGTGCTGGCACTGAACTTCCCGAATGCGGCGGGCCTGACCCCGGCGTCCACCCAGATCTCGCTGGTGCGCGATATTCCGTGGCTTAACCTCGCGTTCGCCGGAACCGTACTCGGCGCCATCTTGTTTGTGCTGTGGTCCAACCTGATCGTCACGGCCGCGACCAACGGCGTGAACCTCACCGACGGCCTCGACGGCCTGGCCGCGGGCGCTTCCGTCATGGTGTTCGGGGCCTACACGCTCATGGGCATCTGGCAAAGCAACCAGGCCTGCGGATCCCCGCGGCAGGCCGGCAGCGGCTGCTACTCGGTCCGCGACCCCCTGGACCTGGCCCTGCTGGCCGCCATCCTGAGCGCGGCGATGGTCGGGTTCCTGTGGTGGAACACCTCGCCCGCGAAGATCTTCATGGGCGACACCGGCTCCCTTGCCATCGGCGGCGCCGTCGCAGCTTTTGCGATCCTGTCCCGCACCGAACTGCTGCTGGCCTTCATCGGCGGGCTCTTCGTCCTCATCACGCTCTCGGTCATCATCCAGGTGGGCTACTTCAAAATCACCAAGGGCAAACGGTTCTTCAAGATGGCACCGCTCCAGCACCACTTCGAACTCAAGGGCTGGGCCGAAGTCACGGTGGTGGTCCGGTTCTGGATCCTGTCCGGGTTGTTTGTCGCCGCCGGCCTGGGCATCTTCTACGCCGAATGGGTGGTGCTGCTGTGACCGGTCCCATCCCCGCCCCGCTCACCACCTCGCCCCGGCTGCAGGGACTCACCACCTGGGATTCCGACTGGGCCGGCCTGCGCGTCGTGGTCACCGGCATCGGCGTCTCCGGCTTCGCCGCCGCCGACACCCTCATTGAACTCGGCGCCCGGGTGGTGGTGGTGGACGCCGCCACCAGCGCCAAGGCGCTGGCCCAGGCCGACACACTCCGGATCGTCGGCGCCGTGGACGTCCTGCTGGGCGAGGAAGCGGTGGAGTCCGTTCCGAAGATCGACGGGCAGAAGCCGGACCTGGTGGTCACGTCCCCGGGCTGGCGCCCGGACCAGGCCCTGCTCGCCGCAGCGGCGCGGGCGCACATTCCGGTGTGGGGCGACGTCGAGCTCGCCTGGCGGCTCCGCGAACGCGAGGGCCGCAAGACCGCCGACTGGCTGGCCATCACCGGCACCAACGGCAAGACCACCACGGTCGGCCTGACCGAATCCATGCTCCAGGCCGCCGGCCTGAAAGCGATCGCCGTAGGCAACGTCGGAACCCCGATCCTGGACGCCCTGCGCGATCCCGTGGACTACGACGCCTTCGCGGTGGAACTGTCCAGTTTCCAGCTGCACTGGAGCCACTCGGTGTCGCCGGTGGCCAGCGTGTGCCTCAACGTCGCTGAAGACCACGTGGACTGGCACGGCTCCTACGCCTCCTACCTCGCCGACAAGGCCAAGGTCTACGCCAACACGAAGAAGGCCTGCATCTACAACGCCGAGCAGATCGAGACCGAACGCATGGTCGAGGACGCGGACGTGGTTGAAGGCTGCCGGGCCGTGGGATTCACCACACTGACCCCGGCCATCAGCATGCTCGGCGTCGTGGAAGGGCTGCTGGTTGACCGGGCGTTCATCGCCGAACGCAAGGACAGCGCGGCCGAACTCGCCTCGATCGCCGACCTCGGACCGGTGGCGCCGCGCCACATGGTGGCCAACGCGCTGGCAGCCGCTGCCCTGGTACGGGCCTACGGGGTGGAGCCATCGGCTGTGCGCCAGGGCCTGCTGAACTACCTTCCGGGAGACCACCGGATCCAGCTGGTGGCCCGGCATGAGGGTGTGCTGTGGATCAACGATTCCAAAGCCACCAATCCGCACGCCGCCGCCGCCTCGTTGTCCGCGTTCCAGAATGTGGTGTGGATCGCGGGAGGTTTGTCCAAGGGCGTGAATTACGACTCCCTGATCCAGGAACAGGGCAGCCGGCTCAAGGCCGTGGTCCTGATCGGCGCGGACTCCAGCGATCTGCAGGCCGCCCTGAAGCRACACGCGCCGGATGTCCCCGTGATCGGGCAGGGCAAGGGCGAGACTGAAGACGTGCAGACTGCCGGTACGGCCAAAGCCGACGCAGGCCCTTCGCCGATTTTCGGCGAGACTGTGATGGCCCAGGCCGTTGCCTCGGCGGCGCAGCTGGCCGCCTCCGGGGACACTGTGCTGCTGGCCCCGGCGGCTGCTTCCATGGACCAGTTCTCTTCCTATGCTCACCGTGGCGATGCCTTCATCGAAGCTGTCCGCGAGCTCGTGGAAGGGCAGGCTCAGACCAGCGAGGAGTAACAATGGTCAGCACGCCCACACGTACGACGGCGGCACGACCCGCCGCAGGCGGGGCCACCAGTGGCACGCCCGCCGGCCGTCCGGCCCCTTCGGCGGCGCGGCCAACGGCCGGCGGCCCCGCCGTCACCCCCGCGGCCCGGGTGCGTGCCTGGAGCCGCGGATTCTGGTCCGCGCTGGAAGGCACCGGCAAGTCGCGCAACGGATCCACGTACTACCTGATCCTTGGCTCCACCCTGGCGCTGACGGCGATCGGGATCATGATGGTCCTCTCGGCCTCCAGCGTGGAAGCCATCGCCGCGGGGGAGTCGCCGTACTCCGCCGCCCTCAAACAGGGCGGATTCGCCGCGATTGGCGTCTTCGCGATGCTTGTCCTCTCCCGCGTGAACGTCGTCTGGCTCAGGCGCTTCGCCTGGCCGCTCATGTTCCTGGCCATTGCGCTGCTGGGCCTGGTGCTCCTCGTGGGACGCAGCGCGCTGGGCAACCAGAACTGGATCGACGTCGGTCCGTTCACGTTCCAGCCCTCCGAAGCCGCCAAGCTCGCCCTCGCGCTCTGGATGGCCACCGTGCTTGACCGCAAGGCCAAGCTCCTCCACGAATGGCGCCACGCGCTCATTCCGGTCGTGCTCCCGGGCGCCATTGCGGTCCTGGGCCTCATCCTGGCCGGAAACGACCTCGGGACGGCCATGATCGTGATGATCATCGTGGCCGCCGCGCTGTTCTTCGCCGGCGTGCGGCTGTACCTTTTCGGGTTCGCCGGGGCGGTCCTGGCCCTTGGCGCGACGATCCTCGCCGTCACGAGCCCGAACCGGATGTGCCGCATCCTGTCATGGACGGGCCAGACCTGCGCCGACGGCTCCGACCTGAACTACCAGTCCACCAACGGCCTGTACGGGCTCGCGTCCGGCGGCTGGTTCGGCGTCGGACTGGGCCAGAGCCGGCAGAAGTACAGCTGGATCCCGGAAGCGCACAACGACTTCATTTTCGCGATCATCGGCGAGGAACTCGGACTGGTCGGCACGATCGTCGTCCTGGTCCTGTTCGCCATCCTCGGCACCGCCATCTACCGGGTGGTCGTCGCCCAGCACGATGTCTTCCACCGCGTCCTGGCCGGCACGATCATGGTCTGGCTGCTGGGCCAGGCCAGCGTCAACATGGCCGTGGTCACCGGGCTGGCACCGGTGATCGGTGTCCCACTGCCCTTCATTTCCTATGGCGGCTCGGCCCTGCTGATGTCACTGTGCGCAATCGGCGTCGTCCTGTCCCTGGCCCGGGCCCAGATGGACCCCGGCATGCAGCCGAAGAAGATGCTCAGGTTCGGCCCGGCCGCCTTCGCCAATTCCGTCCGGAGGGCCCGCGCTGCCCGGGCTGCAAGGACTGCCGCCAGCCGGTCCGCCGCCAGCACGGCCTCCAGCCGGTCCGCCGCCCGCACGGCCGCCCGGCCCAAGGCCCCCGCGGGCAAGAGCCCAGCCACCAAGAACCCCACCAAGAACCCCGCCAAGAGCCCCGCCACCAAGAACCGTACGAAAGCGTAAACAGCCCTTCATGAACACCGAGTCGCCCTTGTCCGTGGTCCTTGCCGGCGGCGGAACCGCCGGCCATATCAGCCCGCTGCTGGCAATTGCCGGCGCCCTCCGGCAGTCCCGCCCCGGAGTGCAGCTCCTGGCTGTCGGGACCCCCGGGGGAATGGAAGCGCGGCTCGTCCCGGCGGCCGGCCTGGACCTTGCCACCATCAGCCGTGTCCCGCTCCCGCGCAGGCCTTCCGCGGATCTGCTCCGGCTGCCGGGCCGGATGGCCGGTGCGGTGAAGCAGGCGGGTTCCATCCTGGACGAGGCAGGCGCCGACGTCCTGGTGGGGGTCGGCGGGTACGTGTGCACACCGATGTACCTCGCTGCCCGGCGCCGGAAGATCCCAATCGTGGTCCACGAGGCCAACACCCGTCCCGGCCTGGCTAACCGCGTTGGCGCAGGCCTCGGCGCCCACGTGGCAGTGGCCTTCGCCGCGACCAAACTGGGCCGCGCCGCCCGGCACGTAGGCATGCCCATGCGCCCCGAAATTTCCGGCCTCGACCGCACGGCCGCCCGGGCCGGTGCACGGCAGGCGCTCGGCCTGGACGCGGACCGGCCGACGCTCATCGTCACGGGCGGGTCCTCGGGCGCCCAGAGCATCAACCGGTCCCTCGCCGCGGCCGTCGGGGCCCTCGCCGACGCCGGCGTGCAGACCCTGCACATCACCGGTCGCGGCAAGTCCGTCCACGACGCCGACGGCAAACCGCTCGCCGCGCCAGGCTACCGGCAGGTGGAGTACGTCGACGGGATGGAAACCGTCTACGCCGCCGCGGACCTGCTGCTGGCCCGTGCCGGAGCCGCCACGGTCTGCGAGGTGGCCGCCGTGGGCGTGCCTGCCGTTTTCGTGCCCCTGCCCATCGGCAACGGCGAGCAGGCGTTGAACGCCGCGGGCCTGGTCGCCGCGGGCGGCGCATTGATAATCGATGACAAGGCCTTCTCCGCCGACTGGATCAGCGGGAACATCATTCCCCTGCTGCTGGACACGGACAGGCTGGCCCGGATGGCAGCCAGCTCCGAACAGCTCGGCATCCGCGACGCCGACCGGCGCATGGCCGATCTCATCCTCGGCGTCGCGTCTTCGAACGAGCGCAGCGGGAACCGGCAGCGTCCGAAACAGCAGCGTCCGAAACAGCAGGGCACGAACCAGCACGGCAGGAAGCAGTAGAGCAATGACCCAGCCCCAACACGGCACGCATGCCCTGGAATCCCTCGGCCGCGTCCACTTCATCGGCATCGGCGGCGTCGGCATGTCCGCCGTTGCCCGCATCATGGTGGCCCGCGGCATCCCGGTGAGCGGCTCCGACGCCAAGTCGCTGCCCGTCATGGCGGACCTCGCGGCCGCCGGGGCGCGGATCGCCGTCGGCTATGCTCCCGGCAACCTGGGAGACGCCCAGACGGTGGTCGCCGGATCCGCGATCCGGCCCGACAACCCCGAGCTCGCAGCGGCCCGTGCCGCCGGACTCCCGGTGCTGCACCGCTCCGAGGCGCTGGCCGCCACGATGGCGGATGACACGGTGGTGGCCGTCGCCGGAACGCACGGCAAGTCCACCACGACCTCCATGATCACGGTGCTGCTGCAGGGCGCCGGACTGGACCCGTCCTTCGCGATCGGCGCCAACGTCCCGGCGCTCGGAGTCAACGCGGCACACGGCACGGCGGGCATCTTCGTCGCCGAGGCCGACGAGTCGGACGGCTCCTTCCTGAACTACCGCCCCACGATCGCCGTGGTGACCAACGTCGAGCCGGACCACCTGGACTTCTACGGCACCGCCGAGGCCGTCTATGCCTCCTTCGACAGCTTCACGGCCCTGCTCCCGGCGGACGGCGTCCTGGTGGCGTGCGCTGACGACCCCGGGGCCAGGGCACTGGCCGAGCGCACCCTGGCCCGCGGCAACACCCGCGTGGTGCTTTACGGAATCGCCGACGACGCCGCCATCCGGCTGCACGACGCGGGACCCGGCCGGATGGGGATCTCGACGACGGCGGGCACGTTCGGCGTCGAACTCCAGGTTCCGGGCCGGCACAACGCACTCAACGCTGCCGCCGCCTTCGCCGTGGCGATCGAACTCGGCGTCGCGCCCGGCACCGCCGCGGCGGCATTGGCCCACTTCTCCGGCGCCTCGCGCCGTTTCGAGTTCAAGGGGGAGGGCCGCGGCGTCCGCGTCTACGACGACTATGCCCACCATCCCACGGAGGTCCGCGCCGCCCTGTCCGCGGCAAGGGCCGTCGCCGGGGAGCACAAGGTGCACGTGCTCTTCCAGCCGCACCTGTTTTCCCGGACACGGGAATTTGCCCGCGAGTTCGCCGAAGCGCTCAACACCGCGGACACGGCCCTGGTCCTGGACATCTATCCTGCCCGCGAGGATCCCATTCCAGGGGTCACCAGCGGGCTGATCGCCGAGCACCTGGGCTCAGGCGGCCGCCTTGTCGGACCCGACGGGGAGGCTGTGCAGGCACTGCTGGCGGCCGCCGGGCCCGGGGACATCGTGCTGACCGCCGGCGCCGGTGACGTCACGGCCTACGGGCCGCTGATTGTCGAGGCCCTGACAGCCGAGGCCGCCGGTGCCTAGCACCAGGCGCCCCACCTACCGTGGCGGGTCCGGCACGAGTGGATCCGGCACCGGCTCCCGGCCGCCGTCCGCCGGTACGGGCACGGATGTCATTTCTGCGTCCAAGACCGCCACGGACACCGCCGCGGACACCGCCGTCGGCCGGTCCCGCAATCCGCAGAACCCGCAGGGCACCCCGGACCACGGTCCCGGCAAGGTGCTGTCCTTCCCCGAGCCCAAGGGCAAGCGCCGCCGGCGGATCCTGCTGAGCACCATCGGGATCGTGGCCGTGCTGATGGCGGGCATCGTCGCGGCCGCCGTCTACTCGCCGGTGCTGGCCCTGCGCACGGTCACGGTGGAGGGTACAAAGATGCTGCACCCGGATCAGGTCCAGGCCGCCCTCGCGCCCCTTCAGGGCAAGCCGCTGCCGCAGATCAGCGAGGAGGAGGTCACGGCCCTGCTCAAGCCGCTGGTCCAGGTCAAGGACGTCACCGCGAAGGCGCTGCCGCCCGCCACTTTGCAGGTGCACGTCACCGAGCGCATTCCCGTGGCCCTGGTCAAGCAGGGCAAGACATTCCAGCTGGTGGACGTCGACGGTGTCCAGCTCAGCACCACCGCCGATGCGGCCTCGGTATCGCTGCCGGTGATCGACGGCGGCAGCGGAACGCTGCCGAAGGACCTGTTCCAGGCCATCACGGCAGTGCTGGGGGCCCTGCCGGCGGATGTGCTGGCGCGGCTCTCCAACGCCTCTGCCGCGTCGGCCGACGCCGTCGAACTCAAACTCGTCGACGGGCAGACAATCGTCTGGGGCAACGCGGGGGAGAAGGAGCTGAAGGCACGGGTCCTTTCTGCCCTCCTGAAGGTCCCGGCCGACGCCAAAAACCCGGTGAAGGTCTACGATGTCAGCGTGCCCCGGCACCCAGTCACGCGGTAGCCGGCAATCGGATCCGCCGCGTCACGGATGTCCAGCGGACGTCCAGCTGCCCGCGGGACTACTTACAGGGGCTATTTGCCCGGTAATCGCGCGACACGCGGCGCCGGTTATTGAATGTCCCCTGCATAGGAAATACCGTCACAGACATGAGTTACTTGACATAACTATAACCTTCAAGTCGAAGGTTAAGGTTCAAAGCTTCAAGCAGGACTCGATCAGTTTTCGCATTAGTACACGAACAAGGGACACGTAACGTGGCAGCTCCGCAGAATTACTTGGCCGTCATCAAGGTCGTCGGCATCGGCGGCGGTGGCGTGAACGCAGTCAACCGCATGATCGAGGTCGGTCTTCGCGGCGTCGAATTCATCGCCATCAACACCGATGCCCAGGCATTGTTGATGAGCGATGCCGACGTCAAGCTCGACGTCGGGCGTGAGCTGACCCGTGGACTCGGTGCTGGCGCGAACCCTGAAGTTGGCCGGCAGGCCGCGGAGGACCACGCCGATGAAATCGAAGAGGTCATCCGGGGCGCAGACATGGTCTTCGTCACCGCCGGCGAAGGCGGCGGAACCGGAACCGGCGGCGCCCCCGTCGTCGCCCGGATCGCACGGTCCCTTGGCGCCCTGACCATCGGCGTCGTGACGCGCCCCTTCACGTTTGAAGGCCGCCGCCGTGCCGGCTCCGCCGAGGCCGGCATCGACGCCCTGCGCGATGAAGTCGACACCCTGATCGTGATCCCGAACGACCGCCTGCTCTCCATCAGCGACCGCAACGTCTCCGTCCTGGACGCGTTCCGTTCCGCCGACCAGGTTCTGCTCTCCGGTGTCCAGGGCATCACGGACCTCATCACCACCCCCGGCCTGATCAACCTCGACTTCGCCGACGTCAAGTCCGTCATGCAGGGTGCCGGTTCCGCGCTGATGGGCATCGGTTCTGCCCGCGGCGAAGACCGCGCCGTGAAGGCCGCGGAGCTGGCCATCGCCTCCCCGCTGCTGGAAGCATCGATCGACGGCGCGCACGGCGTGCTGCTGTCCATCCAGGGCGGCTCGGACCTTGGCCTCTTCGAAATCAACGAGGCAGCCCGCCTGGTCCAGGAAGTCGCCCACCCGGAGGCCAACATCATCTTCGGCGCCGTGATCGACGACGCCCTCGGCGACGAGGCACGCGTCACCGTCATCGCCGCCGGCTTCGACGACGTCAAGGCCACCTCGCCGTCCATGGACCAGTCCCTGCCGGCCGCGCCGCAGCGTCCCGCGTCCCCCGCCCCCGCCCCGGCGCAGGCACCCGCCTCCGCCCCGGTTCAGCCGCTGCACGCCACCGTCGGCGCCTCCGGCTACGGCGGCTGGGGCCAGCAGCGTCCCTCTCCCGTACCGGCCGATTCGGGCTTCGACGTCGACCTTCCGGCCGTCGTGGAGCCGGACCTGTCCGGCCGGCACTCCGATGACCTGGATGTCCCGGACTTCCTGAAGTAAATAGTTCCGCTCCTGCATGGCACCGCCGTCCGGCGGTGCCATGCTGCTTTGCGGCGGGTTACGGTGGATTGTATGAACGCAGGTATTCCGGACATGTTGATGGCGGTGGTGTGATTGTTTTGCTGGCGGGCTGAAGTCCGGCCGGGCGTATGGGTGGCCTTCACCGACGCCGGAGCCGGGAACCTGGCACTGCATGTCGGTGATGACCCCGTGGCGGTGCGCCGCCGGCGCGCGGAGCTCGAAGCGGCCGCCGGGCTCGGCGGGCGCTCCTTCCGTTACATGAACCAGGTCCACGGCAGTGACGTCGCCACCATCGTTGGGTCCACGGCCGCGGACTCCGCGGGTGAAGGTCCGGCCGCGCCCACGGCCGATGCCATGGTCTCCCTGACTGAGCCGCTGGCCGTCCTGGTAGCCGACTGCGTGCCTGTGGTGCTGGTCGGCGAGGATCCGGCCGGGGCGCCGGTGCTGGGCGTCGTCCACGCCGGACGGCCAGGCGTCGCCGCCGGGGTGGTGCCAGCCGCCGTGGCCCGCCTCCGGGAGCTCGGTGCGGACCGCATCAGCGCCTGGGTGGGCCCCTCGGTCTGCGGGCGCTGCTATGAGGTCCCCGGCAGCCTGCGCGCGGACGTTTCCGCGGCCGTGCCTGCCACCTGGTGCACCACCTCGACCGGCAGCCCTGGTCTGGACCTGCCGGCCGGAGTGCGGAGCCAGCTGGAAGCTGCGGGCGTCGCGATCGAATACTCCGGGGGATGCACCCTCGAGGACGACACCCTCTTCTCCTACCGCCGCAACAGCCACACCGGCCGCTTCGCCGGGCTGGCGTGGACGGACGGCACCCACGGGACTGACGGCACTGACGGGACTGACGGGAAAAGGGAGTATGGCCATGACTGAACCGGCGCAGCGCCCGGACGCACACGCCGTCCAGCCCGTCACGGCGCCGGGGGAGAACCATGAGAACCGAACGGACGCGCTGGAAGGCCCCCGTCTGGCCCAGCTGGAGGCGAACCTCGCGGCCGTCCGCCGCCGGATCGACGCCGCCGTGGCCGCCGCGGGCCGGCAGGCGGCGCCGCCGCGCCTGATCGTCGTCACCAAGTTCCATCCTGCGCTGGACGTCCGGCGGCTGGCGTCGCTGGGGGTCACCGACGTCGGGGAGAACCGGGACCAGGAGGCCGCGGAAAAGGCGGCGCAGCTTCAGGACCTTGGCCTGAGCTGGCACTTCATCGGTCAACTCCAAAGCAAGAAGGCCAAATCCGTGGTGAAGTACGCCGCGTCCGTGCACTCCGTGGACCGGGAAGCCGTCGCCTCGGCCCTGGCCAAGGCGATGGCCGTCGAAGCCGACCGCACCGGCCGCCCGCCCCTGGACTGTTTCATCCAGGTCAGCCTGGCCGAGCAGGCCGGCGACGCAGCAGCGGCCCACCGCGGCGGCGCGGCGCCCGGCGAAGTCCCCGCGCTGGCCGAACAGGTCGCCGGTGCCGGCGGACTGAGGCTCGCCGGCGTCATGGCCGTGGCCCCGCTCGGGGCGGACCCGGCGGCTGCCTTCGAAAAGCTGGCGGGCATTTCCGGGCGGCTGGCCGAACAATTTCCCTACGCCACGGGAATATCCGCCGGCATGAGCCAGGACCTCGAAGAGGCCGTCCGCTTCGGGGCGACACACCTGCGCATTGGCTCCGATATTCTCGGTCCGCGTCCGGCCCTGCGGTAAGTTCGACATATTGGAAGGTAATGGCGGGGATTCCAAGGCTGTCTAGTCACTAAGCGGCCCGCTTACGGACAAGATTAGGAGTCGACCATGGCTGGCGCTCTGCGCAAGACAATGATCTATCTTGGGCTCGCCGACGGCGACGAACACTACGAGTCTGAGCACCCCACACCGCACAAGGATGAGGACGAATCCATGGAGCAGGACCGCGAGGAACGACGTGCTCCGGCGCCCGTCCGCGAGGTCCCCCGGGAAGAGCCCCACGCCGCTGAAGAGGAATATCGCGCACCTGTGACACCCATCAAGCGTGCGGCATCGAGCCGCGAAGAGACCACCGGACTCCGGCAAATCACGACCATCCATCCGCGGTCGTACAACGACGCCAAGCTCATCGGCGAAAGCTTCCGCGACGGGATCCCCGTCATCATGAACGTCACCGACATGGGCGAGGCTGACGCCAAGCGCCTCGTGGACTTCTCCGCCGGTCTTGTTTTCGGCCTGCGCGGCAGCATCGAACGGGTGACGAACAAGGTCTTCCTGCTCTCGCCGTCGTACGTCGAAGTCATTGGCGACGACAAGAAGGTCAGCGAGACGCAGGCAAGTTTCTTCAACCAGAGCTAGGCCCGAATATTCGGTACTGATGCCAGGCGGGGACACCTGCCTGGCATCCGTGCGGAATTATCCGTGTTGAAATAGAAGTGACACTTTCCTTAGGACACTTCGGTATCCGGAATGAACATGGAGATATGAGTTAGCTCATGGGAATTGTTTTGGGGCTCGTCTATATCGTTCTGTTGCTTTTTTTCGTGGCATTGATCATCCGTCTGGTCTACGACTGGGTGCAGATGTTTGCCCGAAGTTGGCGGCCGCGCGGTTTGGCACTCGTGACCGCTCATGCTGTGTATTCGGTCACGGACAAGCCCCTCAAACTGCTCCGCCGGCTCATCCCGCCGCTGCGGTTGGGCGGAATGTCGCTGGACATAGGCTTCCTGCTGCTGTTCGTGGCCGTGAGCGTGGCGATGTGGATCGTCAAGGGCCTGGTGTACGCCCAGCCGATCGCGGCATAGGCCGCAGCCGCAGCCGGGCAGCGACCTGCCCGGCCCAGGCCCAAACCGAAAGTAAACTCCGGTTTGACACTGCGGTGTTGAATTAGAGGAACCAGACCATATTTAGGTACCGTAGTTTGACGGCCGGAAGGCCTACTGACTAACTAGACCAACGAGGTGACCAGATGGCTTTGACGCCAGAAGACGTTGTCAACAAGCGCTTTCAGCCGACCAAGTTCCGCGAAGGCTACGACCAGGACGAGGTTGACGACTTCCTGGACGAGATCGTCGTCGAACTTCGGCGCCTGAACCAGGAGAACGACGAGCTGCGCAAGAAGCTCGCCGAATCCGGCGTCGGCACGCCTGCCAGCTCCGCAGCCGCCGCACCCGTGGTGGAAAAGGTCCCGGCACCCGTCAAGGCCGAGAAGGAAGACACCGCCAAGGCCGAGGCCGAGGCCAAGGCAAAGGCGGCCGCAGAAGCCGCTAAGAAGAAGGAAGCCGAGCAGGCCGCCAAGGCCGCCCAGGTTGTCGAGCCGGCGCGCAGCGCCGCCACCCCGGCGTCGGAGTCCGCCGCCGGCCTGCTCGCCATGGCGCAGCAGATGCACGACAAGCACGTCGCCGACGGCGAGCAGCAGCGGGACAAAATCATCGCTGAAGCTCAGATCGAGGCCAGCAGCCTCGTCAACGATGCGCAGGAAAAGTCCCGCAAGATCCTCGGTGCCCTCGAGCAGCAGCGCTCCGTCCTGGAACGCAAGGTCGAGCAGCTTCGCGGCTTCGAGCGCGACTACCGCTCACGCCTGAAGGCCTACATCGAAGGCCAGCTCCGCGACCTGGACGCCCGCGGCTCCGTCGCGGCCCCCGAGGTTGGCGAAGCCAGCTAGGGCAAAAAGCAAGTATTCTGAAAGCCGGTGGCTGAGGATTCCTCGGCCGCCGGCTTTTCCCTTTTCCCGCAACGTGCCGGCACCGGCCCAGGTGCCCGGCGCTTTCCGGTACCTGAACCCGGTCCCCGCACTGGCTCCCGATCGAAAGCCCTATGACTGACGCACCATCACCAGACGCCATGCAGCCTGTCGAGGCGGCACAGCCCGTGCGCGCCCGGCCGCGGCGGGCAAAGCTGTTTGTCCTGTTCGCTGCCTTCGCGGTCTTCGCCTACGTGTTCGACCAGCTCACCAAGCTCTGGGTCACGACCACCATGACCGAGGGTGAGCGGATCCCCGTGCTTCCCCCGCTGCTGCACTGGTTCTACATCCGCAACTCGGGGGCGGCGTTCTCGATCGGCGAGAACGTCACCTGGGTGTTCACGATCATCATGGCGGCCGTGTCTGTCGCGATCCTGCTGCAGCTGCGCAAGCTCGGTTCGCTCTGGTGGGCCCTGGCGCTGGGGCTGCTGCTCGGCGGCGCACTCGGCAACCTGACGGACCGGCTGTTCCGCGAGCCGTCCTTCGCGATGGGCCATGTGGTGGACTTCATCCAGCTGCCAAACTTCGCGATCTTCAACATCGCCGACTCCGCCGTCGTCTCCGCCGTCGTGATCATTTGCCTGCTCACGCTCCGCGGAATCTCCCTGGACGGCTCGCGCCATACGAAGGATACGGTGGCCAACGATGTCTGACACTGCCTCAGGAAACGCCGCTGATATGGCGGCCGATATGGCCGCCGAAGCCGGCACCGCACCCGCCGGGCACCACCGCTTCACCGTCACGGAGAACCTCGCCGGTTCCCGTGTGGACGCCGGACTGGCCCGGCTGATGGACATCTCCCGCTCGCAGGCCGCAGTCCTGATCGCCGAAGGCAACGTCACCAGCAACGCAGGGAAGGTCGGAAAGTCCCTCAAACTCACCCTGGGCACCGTGCTTGAGGTCGTGGTGCCGGACCGCAGGGACCCCCTGGAAATCGTGGAGGAAGTAGTGGACGACCTGTTGATCCTGCTGGACGATGACGAATTTGTAGTCATCGACAAACCGGTCGGTGTCGCCGCCCACCCTTCGCCCGGCTGGGTGGGACCCACGGTGGTGGGTGGCCTCGCCGGGCTCGGCTACCGGATTTCGACGTCGGGCGCCCCGGAGCGCGCGGGCATCGTCCATCGGCTCGATGTCGGCACTTCCGGCGTCATGGTGGTGGCCAAGACCGAAAATGCCTACACCGTGCTCAAGCGCGCCTTCAAGGAGCGCACCGTGGACAAGGTCTACCACGCCGTCGTCCAGGGCCTTCCCGATCCGCTGGCGGGCACCATCGACGCGCCCATCGGCCGGCACCCGGGCCATGACTGGCGGTTTGCCGTGACCGAGGACGGCCGTGATTCGGTGACGCACTATGAGGTCCTGGAAGCTTTCGGGAAGGCCTCACTCGTGGAGGTGCACCTCGAAACGGGCCGCACCCACCAGATCCGCGTGCATTTCTCGGCCCTGCGCCACCCCTGCGCCGGTGACCTCACCTACGGCGCGGACCCGAGGCTGGCCGCCACCCTCGGCCTCACCCGGCAGTGGCTGCACGCCCGGGAACTGTCCTTCGACCACCCGCGGACAGGGGAGCGGGTTACCGTCGCCAGCGGGTACCCGCAGGACCTGCAGTACGCGCTGACGGTCCTGGAGTCCGGAAACGCCTGAGCCGCACGGCACGGGCGGTCTGAATCCACGGGGTTCTGCCGGGCCGCCCGTTGCCGCCGTTCGGTGCCCACCGCCGTGGCTGCACGCCGCCGTCGTGGCACGGCACTAGAATGGTGCGGTGACTTCCAGCAACGACTCGTTTGTCCATCTCCACAACCACACCGAGTACTCGATGCTGGACGGTGCCGCCCGGCTCGGTGAGCTGTTCGACGAAACCGAACGGCTCGGCATGCCGGCCCTCGCCACGACGGACCACGGCTACCTGTTCGGCGCCTTCGACTTCTGGAAGCGCGCAACAGACCAGGGCATCAGACCCATCATCGGCGTCGAAGCCTATGTGACTCCCGGGACCGCCCGCACGGACAAGACCCGTGTGCGCTGGGGCGAGGAGCACCAGCGCAAGGACGACATTTCCGGCGGCGGCTCGTACACGCACATGACCCTGCTCAGCTACAACAACGTGGGCATGCGGAACCTTTTCCGGGCCTCCTCGATCGCCTCGCTGGACTCGGTCTTCGGCAAATGGCCCCGGCTGGACCGTGAGCTGCTGAACACCTACTCGGAAGGGCTCATCGCCACCACCGGCTGCCCGTCCGGCGAGGTCCAGACCCGGCTGCGGCTCGGCCAGTACCGCGAAGCCCTGGAGGCCGCGGCGGAGTTCCGCGACATCTTCGGGGCGGAGAACTACTTCTGTGAGCTCATGGACCACGGCCTGGACATCGAGCGGCGCGTCACAGGTGACCTCCTGCGCCTGGCCAAGGACCTGAACCTGCCGCTGGTGGCCACCAACGACCTGCACTACACGCACGAGCATGACGCCAAGGCGCATGAGGCCCTGCTGGCCATCCAGTCCGGTTCCACCCTCCTGGAGCCGACCTACGACAACGGCGGCTCGCGCTTCGCCTTCTCCGGCAGTGGCTACTACCTGAAGTCACCGCAGGAAATGCGCGAACTGTTCCGCGACCACCCCGAGGCGTGCGACAACACGCTCCTGATCGCCGAACGCTGCGAAGTTTCCTTCAACACCGGCGCCAACTACATGCCCCGGTTCCCCTGCCCGGAGGGGGAGGACGAAACGTCGTGGCTGGTCAAGGAGGTCGACAAGGGACTCCGCTACCGCTATCCCCAGGGCATCCCGGACAAGGTCCGCAAGCAGGCCGACTATGAGCTCGAAGTCATCACCTCGATGGGCTTCCCGGGCTACTTCCTCGTCGTCGCCGACTTCATCAACTGGGCCAAGAACAACGGCATCCGGGTCGGTCCCGGGCGCGGCTCCGGCGCTGGCTCCATGGTGGCCTACGCGATGCGCATCACCGACCTGGACCCGCTGCACCACGGCCTGATCTTCGAGCGCTTCCTCAACCCGGACCGCGTCTCCATGCCTGACTTCGACGTCGACTTCGATGACCGGCGACGTTCCGAAGTGATCGACTACGTCACGCGCAAATACGGCGACGAGCGCGTGGCGATGATCGTCACCTACGGCACCATCAAGACCAAGCAGGCCCTCAAAGACTCCTCGCGCGTGCTGGGCTACCCGTTCAGCATGGGCGAGACGCTGACCAAGGCGCTCCCGCCGGCCGTGATGGCCAAGGACATCCCGCTGGCCGACATCCAGAACAAGGACTCCAAGCGCTACAGCGAGGCCGGCGACTTCCGCCAGCTCATCAGCACCGACCCGGAGGCCGCCAAGGTCTTCGAGACGGCGCTGGGCATCGAGGGCCTGAAGCGGCAATGGGGCGTGCACGCCGCCGGCGTCATCATGTCCTCGGACCCCATCATCGACGTGATCCCGATCATGCGCCGTTTCCAGGACGGCCAGGTCATCACCCAGTTCGACTACCCGACGTCCGAAGGCCTCGGCCTGATCAAGATGGACTTCCTCGGGCTGCGAAACCTGACGATCATTTCCGATGCCCTGGAAAACATCAAAATGAACCGCGGCATCGAGCTCGACCTCGAAACGCTCGAGTTGGATGACACGGCGTCCTACGAACTGCTTGCCCGCGGAGACACACTGGGCGTCTTCCAGCTCGACGGCGGTCCCATGCGGTCCTTGCTCAAGCTGATGAAGCCTGACAACTTCGAGGACATCTCCGCCGTGCTGGCCCTCTACCGGCCCGGACCCATGGGCGCCAACGCGCACACCGACTACGCGCTGCGCAAGAACAAGATCCAGGAAGTCATACCGATCCACCCGGAGCTCGAGGAACCGCTGTCCGAGATCCTCGGCGGGACCTACGGGCTGATCGTGTACCAGGAGCAGGTCATGGCCGTGGCGCAGAAGCTCGCCGGCTATACCCTGGGCCAGGCCGATATCCTGCGCCGCGCCATGGGCAAGAAGAAGAAATCCGAGCTGGACAAGCAGTTCGCCGGCTTCTCCCAGGGCATGCAGGACAACGGCTATTCCATGGCCGCGGTCAAGACCCTCTGGGACATCCTGCTGCCGTTCTCCGACTACGCCTTCAACAAGGCGCACTCGGCCGCCTACGGCGTGATCTCCTACTGGACCGCGTACCTGAAGGCGCACTACGCGCCGGAGTACATGGCGGCCCTGCTGACCTCAGTGGGCGACGACAAGGACAAGTCGGCGATCTACCTCAACGAATGCCGGCGCATGGGCATCACTGTCCTGCCGCCCGACGTCAACGAGTCAGCCCTCAACTTCACCCCGGTGGGCACCGACATCCGCTTCGGCATGGGCGCCATCCGCAACGTCGGCGTGAACGCCGTCGAAGCCATGGTGGCGGCGCGCGAAAAAGAAGGCGCCTACACCTCCTTCAAGGACTACCTCCTGAAGGTCCCGGCAGTGGTCTGCAACAAGCGCACCATCGAATCCCTGATCAAGGCCGGCGCCTTCGACTCGCTCGGCCACCCCCGGCGGGCCCTGGCCATGATCCATGAAGAAGCGATCGACTCCGTCATCACCCTCAAGCGCAACGAGGCGATCGGCCAGTTCGACCTCTTCGCCGGCTTTGAGGACCAGGAGCCCGAGGCGTCGCTCAGCACCGAGATCCCGGACCTGCCGGAATGGGAGAAGAAGGACAAACTGGCGTTCGAGCGCGACATGCTCGGCCTCTACGTCTCCGACCACCCGCTGCAAGGACTTGAAGGGCTCCTGAGCCAGCACGCCGACCGGTCGATCACCTCGATCATCGCCGAAGACGGCCCGCCGGACGGCTCGATCGTGACCATCGCCGGTATGATCACCTCGCTCAGCCGGCGGATCGCCAAGGCCAGCGGCAACGCCTACGCCCGGGCCGAAATCGAGGACCTCGCCGGTTCCATGGAGGTCATGTTCTTCGGCCAGGTCTACGGCCCCATCGCCTCGGTGCTCGCGGAGGACCTGATCGTGGTGGTCAAGGGCCGGCTGCAGCGGCGCGACGACGGCGCCGTCACCTTGAACTGCATGGAACTCTCCGTGCCGGACCTCAGCGACAGCCAGAACGGGCCCGTGGTGATCACCATGGCCACGCACAAGGCCACCGAGGCCGTGGTCACCGAGCTGGGCGACGTGCTGCGCACCCACCGCGGAAATTCGGAGGTCCGCCTGCACCTGCAGGGCGACACCCGGGTGGAGGTCATGGGCCTGCCGGTGCACCTGCGCGTCAACCCGAGCCCGTCACTGTTCGGCGATCTGAAGGTGCTGCTCGGCCCGACCTGTTTGGATAACTGACATGCAGGGGGTTGCTGGCGGCCAGGCAAGGCTGAGCGATCCAGGGCACCCTGAGTATCGCCGCCCCGCGAGGGTTCACGCACAGCATCCGAGGATCATGTTTTCGGGTTGAGCGTTCCCCGGGCGATGCTGTCGGCGGAGTGGGCCGGGTTCCCGTTGTATGGCTGGTTGGAGACGTCCACGATGGGGTACTGGGCCAGATCAATGCCGTCCGGGATGGTGAAGATGCCGGATTCATTGTCGAGGACACCCAGGCTGACCATTCTGGACAGGTCGGCAGAGCCGACCCACACTCCCCGGAATCCGGTGATGTGGTCGTTGGAGAGCCGGATGATCAGGTGCCGGGTTCCATCGGGGAGTTGCTCCACCCGGGCGTCTCCGCTCCCGGTATGTGCGGGCAGCGGAGTCAGGGACGTTTGGGCGACGACTGTCGAAGCGGGACCCGACTGGGTGGAGGTGGGTGTGGGAGTGCCGGTGTGTCCGAGAACTCCGGCAGCGGTCCATCCGGCGGCCGTGCCAAGAACGATTCCGGCCGCAGCCGCGATAACCCACAGACCGGGACGGCCATGCCTGTCTTTGGCGCGGGGCCGCAGTGGTATCGGTGCGGGCTTTGTGCCGCCGCCGTGGTTCGGGCGCGCCTCCGCCGCGGCAGGTTTCTCCGGTGCGGCTGGTTTCTCCGGGGCAGGGTGCCCGGAGCTGGGCTGGCTCAAGGGATCCGATGCGAGGGCCGGCGAGAGGCCGAGGGCCTGATGGATGGCGGCCCAGTTCTGGCTGCCGGGTTGCTCGAGTTCGATGCCTGCGGTGTCGAGGGTGGCAACGTGCACGGCATGTTGCAGGCCTCGGAGGGTTTCGCTGCACGTGGGGCAGCTGGCGAGGTGGTCGGCGTCGGCGTCCGTGCCCAGGGGCTCGCCAAGGGCCAGCAGACTAAGAAGTTCGGCGTCAAGGTGTTCCATGTTCCACCTCCAGGCGGGTGCGTAAGCGGGTGAGGCTGCGCCGGATGTGGCTTTTGACAGTACCGAGCGGCAAGTTGAGGCGCGACGAGATCTGGTCGTGAGTCAGGTCTTCATAGAACGCCAGCCGCATTATTGCTTGCTGTGGATCCCCTAAATGCTCCAGTTCTTCGTCCAACGTCAGGCGGTCGGCGACCTCTTCTACGTCCCCGGCGTCCGGGCGGGAAGCGGGGTCAACGACCAAGAGAGTGGCTGCTTGTTCGAGATGGCGCTGGCGGGAGCGAGCGGACAAGGCGTCGGAGATTGCATTGCGGGCGATCCCGATCAGCCATGCCGGCAGCCGCCCCGCCTCCGGGCGAAATGTGGTCCGTGATTTCCAGGCCCGAATGAAGACCTCCTGGGTGACGTCGTCGGCAGCGGCACGCTCTCCCAAGGATCTTAGCGCCAGCGTGTAGACGAGCGGACTGAACCGTCGGTACGCCTCCGCGAGGACGCGTTCGTCGCCGCCGGCAAATGCGTGGTCGAGACGAGAGTCCCAATCGTGCGATGCGGCAGCCTCCATCAGGTGCTCCTTTGAGCGGCAGTGGCCCCTGTTGCACCACATTATGCCGCTCGCGCGGGGACTCCGCCATGGTCCAACTGGGTCAGCCTTCCGGGCTGTCACTGTGTGCGTGCCGGTGGGGCCGCGGTTGATGCGACCCCACCGGGCGAGAAAACAGGATGCCTGCTGGAGCTCCGGTTGGCTTACTCGTGGTGGCCTTTGTGTCCGCGCGATGAGGAGTCCACTACCTGTACGGCGGCCCCAAGGTTGTTGTCGGCGAGGCTTCCCCAGGCATAGACGATGGTGTTTTTCCCCGCAGTGACCTTGATGTCGGCCGGGCCGATCAGCGGGGCAGTGGTTCCCTCGGCTGCGACCGAGGCCGGGACGGTTCCGGCCTTGAGAGTGAGGGTCTTTTGATGCCGGTTGGTGAGTCCCTCAATGACCGCGTTGCCACCGGCCAGGACATCGACGGCGGGGGCCGCAGCGACGTGCCGGACGGTCAGCTTGCCCTTTCCATCCGGGCTGGCGGAGGTGTCATTGGTGAAAAGGGTGGCCGTGGGCGTCCCGTCAGCGGCCAGATGTGCGACCGCTGTGTAGTCCCGACCTTCTTCGAGGTCCACTGTGACCGGGCCTATCACGGGGTGGTCGGCGCTGGTGGCGTCGGCGCCGGTGATGGCGACCTTGTGGTCTCCGTCGGGGACGTTCAACGGCCCGGCCAATGTGCCCGGTTTGAAGTTGTCCAGGGCGAGTTTGCCGTCGACCCAGACATCGACGGTAAGGCCCGGAACGCCGTGGAGGACGGACAGTTTTGCCGTCCCCTCGTCGCGGTGATGCCAGGTCCCGGCCTGGGCCGGGGCGGCCAGGGCCAGTGCTGCCAGCAGCGTCATTGCTCCGGTGGCTGCAGAGAGTGTCTTGCGCATTTCCAACTCCTCATCGGGGCCCACATGGGGGCGGTGGTTGTGCTTACACCCTTATTACCGGCCGAAGGCCGTCGCCGGATGCACCACCGGGGAAGTTTTAATGTGCCGTGTTAATTTTCCGTGGCCCGTAGAGGCGTCTGTCAGATCTCGTAGTCGAGCGGAACGGGCTGGCTGTAGGCCCCGGAGTGGTAGAGCAGGGGAACACCGTCGTCGCCGACCTGGCCCTCCACCACCTCGACCACCACGACCGCGTTGTTCTCGAAGGAGAGCCGCATCTGGACCTTGCCGATCAGCCACCCGCTGACGCCCTTGAGCACGGGCACCTCGTGGGGTCCGAGCTCCCAGTGGTCGCCGTCGAACCGGTTGCCGGCCCGGGCGAAACGGTCGGCGAGCTCCTGGTTTTCGAGCCCGAGCATGTGCACGCCAATGTAGGTCGTGTTCGCCACGGCCGGCCACGAGCTGGAGGTCCTGGCCATGTTGAACGTAAAGCGCGGCGGCTTGGCGGACAGAGAGGCCACGGAGGTCGCCGTGAATCCGAACGGGACGCCGTTGTGGTTGGCCGTGATGATGGCCACGCCCGCTGCGTGCCGGCGGAACATTTCCCTGAATGTTCCCTCGAAAATACCTTCATCTGTGGCCACTGCGATCCAACTCCCTGCTGCACGTGCGTGTCGTACTTCTACTCTGCCAGCGTATTGCGCAGGGGAATCGAGTGCGGCATTTTCTTTACGTCTCCCGTCATGTGCTGCCGGCCGGCGTCATGCGCCGCGGGAATCCTTGTTACGGTTTGTTGCATGACACAGTCCGCAGTCGACGGCCCCGTCCACCACGCCGGGGAGCCCGCACAGCCCGAGCGGCGTCCCGAGGGGCAGCCCGGTTCAGGGGGGACATGGCGGAAGGCCGCGGTCATCGCGGCCGCCGGCATCCCGGTGGGGCTGCTTTGGTGGCTTCTGGCGCCGTCGGGCCTGAACCTCCTGACCGGAAACCCTGACCTCGCCGCCGGCACCAACACCGCCACCTGGCTGCCCCGTGACCTTGTGCTGGCGGGGCTGTGCCTGCTCGCAGGGTGCATTGCCGGGTCGTTCGTCGCCGGCAACAAGCACCAGCAGCCCGGCCCCGGCACTGTTGTCCTCGTGGTCCTCGCCGGCGCTGCCGGTGCGCTCATCGCGTGGGGAACCGGTGTGCTCAGCGCCCAATGGTGGGGAGCGCCGGCAGATACTTCGGCCAGCGCCAGCGTCGCCTTCTCCCTGCGCTCCTATGCGGTCCTCGCCATCTGGCCGGCAGCGATCGCCCTGGCCATCTTCCTGAACAGCCTCTTCCCGGGCAACGGCGGCAAACCCCGCCGCGGCGGGGCACGTAAAATGATCGGGTGAGCCTAACTCCTGACAGCCCCGTGACCCCGATGACCGCCGCCCTTAACTTCCGCACGGTGGACGTGCGCGGTGCGCACCTGTCTCTCGCCGGACTCCGCGCAGCCGTGCCCCGGGCACAGTCCGGGACGATGGCCGACGCCGAGGGCAAGGTCCTGGATATCATCTCCGCAGTCCGCGCGCGGGGCTTCGGCGCACTGCGGGAGCTGGCGCTGGCTTTCGACGGCGTCGAGCAGACGCATCCCCGCGTCCCGGCCGAGGCGCTGCGAGCAGCCCTCGAGAACCTGGATCCCGCCGTCCGCGCGGCCCTGGAGGAGTCCATCAAGCGGGCCCGCGCCTTCGCCGACGCCCAGCGCCCGGCAAACATCGACGTCGAACTCGGCGAGGGCGCCGTCGTCAGCCAGAACTGGGTGCCGGTGGCGCGCGTGGGGCTCTATGTCCCCGGCGGCCTGGCCGTCTACCCGTCCTCGGTGATCATGAACGTGGTCCCGGCCCTGGCCGCCGGCGTCGAATCGATTGCCCTGGCCTCGCCGCCGCAAAAGAACTTCGGCGGCCTCCCGCACCCCACGATCCTGGCTGCGGCCTGCCTGCTGGGCATCGAGGAGGTCTACGCGATCGGCGGGGCGCAGGCCATTGCGGCCTTCGCCTACGGCATCCCGGCCGACGCGTCCGACGGCGGCCACCTCCCCGGGATCGACCCCGTGGATGTCGTCACCGGTCCGGGCAATATCTTCGTGGCCACCGCCAAGCGCCTGGTCAAAGGGGTTGTCGGGATCGATTCCGAGGCCGGCACCACGGAGATCGCGATCCTCGCGGACGCCACCGCCAGTCCTGCCCTCGTGGCCGCTGACCTCATCAGCCAGGCCGAGCACGACCCCAAGGCTGCATCGGTGCTGTTCACCGACTCCGAGGCCCTCGCCGCAGAGGTCCGCGTGGAGCTTGAGCGGCAGGCCGCTGCCACCAAGCACTCCAGCCGCGTCCGCGAGGCGCTCTCGGGCCCGCAGTCCGGGGTGGTGCTGGTCGAGGACCTGGAGCAGGGCATTGCCGCCTGCGACGCGTACGCCGCGGAACACCTTGAGATCATGACCGCCGACGCCGCCCGGGTGGCCGGCCGGATCCGCAGCGCCGGTGCGATCTTCGTGGGGGACTACAGCCCCGTGAGCCTGGGGGACTATTGCGCCGGCTCCAACCACGTGCTGCCCACCAGCGGCACCGCGGCCTTCTCCTCCGGACTGAATGTGACCACGTTCCTGCGCGCCATCCAGGTCATCAACTACAGCCGGGCCGCGTTGGAGCAGGTCAGCGGCCATATCGTCAGCCTCTCCGGCGCGGAGGACCTGCCGGCGCATGGCGAGGCCGTCACGGTGCGGTTCGCCGCACGGTAGTTCCAGGACCCAGACCACTACATGTAGTAATTACAGGCTTGTTATTCAGCTACATCTAGTCGTAAACTGAGGTCACAGCGGATTGCGACAGGGGAGGAACCGACATGTATTGCCCGTTCTGCCGGAACCCTGATTCGCGCGTCGTGGACAGTCGGATCGCCGACGACGGCTCCGCCATCCGGCGCCGCCGGCAGTGCCCCGAATGCGGCCGCCGGTTCACCACCGTGGAAACCACGAGCCTGACCGTCATCAAGCGCTCCGGGGTCGGCGAGCCGTTCAGCCGCAGCAAGGTCATCAACGGCGTGCGCAAGGCCTGCCAGGGCCGCCCGGTCACCGAAGACGATCTCGCCTTGCTGGCGCAGGAAGTCGAGGAGGCGATCCGGGGCTCCGGCGCCGCCGAAATCGAGGCCCACGAAGTCGGGCTGGCGATCCTGGAGCCGCTGCAGCGTCTCGACGAGGTTGCCTACCTGCGGTTCGCCAGCGTCTACCAGGCCTTCGAATCGCTCGAGGACTTCGAATCGGCGATTTCCCTGCTTCGCCATGAGGCAGAGACCAAGGGCCGGGACGGCAAGAGCCCGGACAAGCGGCCGCTGCAGGCGCCGTCGTAAATGTCCTGATTGTCCTGGCGACTGCGTCCCAGGATCCACCACAGACTCCGGTGGTGGCAGCGGAGGGGAAGCCGCAGCCACCACCGGCTCTACGTCACCGCTCCACAAAGAAATTGAGCTATCACTCCGGGTCGTTCCCAGCGTTCAGAACGACCCGGAGTGATAGCTCAATTGGTTTTAATCCCGCGATGGGCCTTTATTTTGCCAGCTTGTGCTTGAGGGCAATCTCGATGGCCGCGCCCACGATCCCGGCGTCGTTCTTCAGCTCGGCCGGGACGATCGGCGTGCGCAGCTTCATGTGCGGCAGGTACTCGTCCGCACGCTTGGAGATGCCGCCGCCCACAATGAAGAGCTCGGGGGAAAACAGGAATTCCACGTGGGAGAAGTAGCGCTGCAGCAGGACGCTGTACTGTTCCCAGCTGAGGCCCTCGCGCTCACGGGCCACGGCCGAGGCCTTGGTCTCGGCGTCGAAGCCGTCAATCTCCAAGTGACCGAGTTCGGCGTTGGGAACCAGCTTGCCGTCGAAGATGAACGCCGAGCCGATGCCGGTGCCAAGGGTGATCACCAGCACCGTGCCGGCGACGCCCTCGCCGGCGCCGAAGCGGGCCTCGGCGAGTCCCGCGGCGTCGGCGTCATTGATGACCTCCACCGGGCGGCCGAGACGCGCCGTGAGCATGGCGTCGATGTCGGCTTCCAGCCACGACTTGTCCACATTCGCGGCCGAATGGACCACGCCGTGCTGGATGATGCCGGGGAAGGTCACGCCCACGGGGCTGCTGGCGTCGGGGGCATCGGAACGGGCAGAGAGCTCGGCGACAACCTGCGCGACGACTTCGGCCACCGACTCAGGAGTGGAGGGCTGCGGCGTCGGGAAGCGCACGCGGTCACCGATCAGCTTCCCCTTCTTCAGGTCCACGATCCCGCCCTTGATTCCGGTCCCACCGATGTCAATGCCGATCAGGGGGGCGTTTTTCTTCGACTTTTCGTCCTTCTTGGCCAATGTCGTTCCGTTCGTGGCAGGGGCGGGCTGTAGTGACCGGGCAGGGCCGGTGGTGAGAGAGCGGGGTGGTTACGGGAACTAGCGTGTGGAGCAGGCGGTCAGGGCAGCGTGAGGACCTCGGCACCGGACTCCGTCACGAGCAGGGTGTGCTCGAACTGGGCGGTGCGCTTGCGGTCGCGGGTCACGACGGTCCAGTCATCGGCCCACATGTCCCAGTCAACGGTGCCCAGGGTCAGCATCGGCTCGATCGTGAACACCATACCGGTTTCCATGGTGGTGTTGTATGCCGGGGCCGCGTCATAGTGCGGAATGATCAGCCCGGTGTGGAAGGCTTCGCCAACTCCGTGCCCGGTAAAGTCGCGGACCACGCCGTAGCCGAAGCGCTTTGCGTAGGACTCGATGGTACGGCCGATCACGTTGATTTCGCGTCCGGGAGCCACGGCCCGGACGGCGCGGGTCAGCGATTCCCGGGTGCGCTCGACGAGGAGGCGGGATTCCTCGTCGACGTCGCCGACCAGGAAGGTGTAGTTGGTGTCGCCATGGACGCCGCCGATGAAGGCCGTGATGTCGATGTTGAGGATGTCGCCGTCCCGGACCACCGTGCTGTCCGGGATCCCGTGGCAGATGACCTCGTTGAGGGACGAACACAGGGACTTCGGAAAGCCCCGGTATCCGAGGGTGGAGGGGTACGCGTTGTGGTCCAGCAGGAACTCATGGCCCACCCGGTCCAGCTGGTCGGTGGTGACGCCGGGTTCGATGTGCCTGCCGACCTCCACGATGGCCTGGGCGGCGATCTTGGAGGCGATCCGGATCTTCTCGATGGTCTCCGCCGACTTGACCTCGGAGCCTGTGAACTTCGCAGGAGCCGGCTTGCCCACATATTCCGGACGCGGGATGGACGGCGGCACGGGAAGCTGCGGGCTCACTGTCCCCGGGACCAGCGTGCCGATGGGTGCAGTTGAGGCTAGAGAAGGCATAGATTGATCATATAAGCCCCCGGGCTCGCCCCGGAAAATACAGCCCGGAAAAGACACCCCGGAAAAGACACCCCGGTAAAGACACCCGGACACGCTCCGGGCCATGAAGGAGCCCCGATGCCCGAATACTGGTACAACGTCAACACCCACGAGATCGAGGAAGACGCGATGTCCGACTGGAGCCAGCTGATCGGACCGTACAAGACCCGTGAGGAAGCCGAACACGCCCTGGAAAAGGTCAAGGCGCGCAATGAGGCTTGGGACAAGGACGAGGACGACTAGCCCGTACGGACCTGCTGCGCCCGCGGGAACGTCCCCCGGCGATCGCGGACCGGACACCGCGCAGGCTGACTGATTTTCTCCCGGCCCGTGATTCTCACCCTGTGAGGGTGGGTGCGAGCCGGTTGCCGACAGCCATACTGGGAAAATGCCGACGCGCGTTGCCCGCACCCGCGGCGCCCGAATATCAGACCTCGCCAGGCTGGCCCTTGCCTGGGCTGCCTCGACTGTAGCCCTCATTATCACCGGCGCCCTGCTGCCGGGGTTCTCGGCGGCCAGCTGGTGGTCATACGCCGCCGTGGCGGCGGCAGCCGGCCTCGTCGGCCTGGTCCTGCGCCCCGTGCTGGTGGAGATCTCGGCCAGGGTGGGCTGGGTGGCAGTACTTCTCACCGCCCTGGTGGGGCAGGCCCTGATCATGTACGTCGCCATCCGTCTGGTGCCCGGCATCGAGTCGACGCCGTTGACAGCCCTCGCCGCTACCTGGGTCAGTGCCGTGGTGGGCACGCTCATTTCGTGGGCCACCACAGCCGGAACCGATGACGGCCTCATCACCTCGCTGGCAGGACGGGCACGCCGGCAGGAAACGGTGACCGATCCGGAGGTGGACGGTGTCCTGTTCGTCCAGCTCGACGGGGTCCCCTTCCCGGTGCTGCAGTGGGCTATCCAGTCCGGGGGAGTGCCCCATCTCCGCCGCTGGCTGGCCTCGGGGGATTATCAGTTCCGTGAATGGACTCCCCAGCTGCCTTGCACGACGCCGGCGAGCCAGATGGGCATTCTGCACGGCACGGTCGCCGGGATCCCGGCCTTCCGGTGGTATGACCGTGAGCTCCAACGCGTCCTGGTGGCCAACCGTCCGGCAGACGCCCGGGTGATCGAGGACAGGCACAGCACCGGCCAAGGACTGCTCTGCGACGACGGCGTCTCCATCTCGAACCTGTTCACCGGTGACGCGCCCCGCTCGTTTTTGACGATGAGCCGGGTAGAGGTCCGGCGCGGCTCGACCCAAACCCGCCGGGCGTTCGCCTGGTTTTTTGCCACCCCGAACGGCTTCATGCGCAGCTTCACGCGGACCGTCGCCGAGATCTTCAAGGAGCGTTGGCAGGCCCGGAGACAGGTCAAACGTGACCTCAATCCGCGGGTGCGGCGGGACTGGACCTTCGCCCTGCTGCGGGCAGTCACCAACGGTCTGCTGCGGGACCTGAACACGGCGCTGGTGGCAGAGGAGCTGCGTCGCGGCACGAAGTGCATCTATGTCGACTACGTTGACTACGACGAGATCGCCCACCACGCAGGCATGTTCCGCCCCGAGTCGCTTGCAGCCCTGGATGGCTTGGACCGCACGCTCGGTGCCTTGGCCGAACTCGCCGGGTCCGCTCCCCGCCGCTACCGGCTGGTGGTGCTCTCGGACCACGGCCAGTCCCAGGGCACGCCGTTCGCGGACCGGTATGGCCAGGCGCTTGGTGATCTGTGCGCGGAACTGATGCAGGAACACGTTCAGAACGTGGACGCGTCCGTCGAGGGGCTCGGGCGCGCGGACTCCCTCGCCGGCGACGTTGCCTCTGGCGGATTGTCCGGGAAGCTCGCCGGCCGTGCCGACGAGGTGCTGACCAAGGCACAAGAGACGCCGGCACAGCAGACTTCCGGCCCAGGCGGCGCGGAGGATCCGGTGGTCGTGTTGGGCTCGGGCAACCTGGGCCTGGTGTACCTGCGCGGTGACCGGCGCCTGAGTCTCCAGGCCCTCGAGCATCGGTGGCCTGCCCTGGTCCCTGGCCTGGCGGGCCATCCCGGCGTCGGGTTCGTGGCCGGCATCGATGAGGAGGGCGGGGCGTGGGCGATCGGAAGCGGCGGGCGCGTCAATATCACCAGCGGGGCAGTGGAGGGCACCGACCCGCTGGCCGGTTTCGGGCCGCATGCGGCGCGGGTGCTGAATCTCGCGCTGATGCACCCCGAGGCGCCGGATCTCTATGTCAACAGCGCGGTGGATCCCGTGACCGGCGACGTTGCAGCATTCGAAGGCCTCGTCGGATCCCACGGGGGTCTGGGGGGTTGGCAGGACCGCGCCGTGCTGATGGGCCCGGCCGATCTCATGGCGGGGCTGCCCGAGCGGATCGAGGGTGCCGAGGAACTCCACCGGGTGCTGGTGGCGATGCTTGAGTCCTGTGGCCAGCGCACCACGACGGCGTCCCGCGGCTGAGCGACCAACGGGGGGATTTCCCGGGGCGGGTCCAATTCGAGGCCCTGGGCTTACGAGGGCGCGACCCAGGTCTGGCCGGGAGCGAGGACGACTGCCGTGCAGCCGGGAGCCTGTTCCGCCACGGCAGTGGCGAACCGGTGGCCGGGCCGCTCGAGCCAGCTCCGGGCAAAGTAGGTGACGAACGGAGGGTGCAGCGTCCCCCAGTGCACCGGCAGAGCGAACCTTGCGCCGCTCATCGCGACAGCCCGTGCGGCGGTCTCCGGAGTCAGGTGCCCCGCCGAGAGCCTCGGTCCCCACCCCCAGACCGGCACCAGGGCGACATCGATCGGCCCTCCGGCCATGGCGGGGAGCGCGGCCATCTCCGGGAACAAGCCCGTGTCACCCGCGATCCACACGATGCCCGACTGGCCGCGGACGAGCTGGCCATTGGCGTCGTTGGGCCGGTGCGGCATTGGCCGGCTGCGATGCTCGGCCGGCACCTGGCGAATCTGGACGCCGCTGCCTACCGGGGTCCAGCCGTCGCCCAAGGAAACTGTGTGCGCCAGCTTTCGGCGACGCAGCCAGGCCACGTTCGCCGGCGCGCTCATCAGCGGTGCCCCGGGCAGCATGCGCAGGGAGCGCAACTCGGCGTGGTCGTGGTGCAGGTGAGAGAGGAGCACCGCGTCCGGTCGGTCCCACGAGACCGGGTCCGGACGCGGTGCCAGGCGTCGGAGCAACCCGGCATGGGAACGGAGCAGCGGATCGGTGAGGATCCGAACCCCGTCGAGATCCAGAACCACCGTGGAGTGACCAAGCCAGGTGATTCTCATGTCGGGCGTAGCCCGTTTTCGTGTCAGGCCAAGGCCTTTGCCTTGAGGGAATCAAACTCGGTCTGGTTGATGGCTCCGGAATCAAGCAGCGCCCTGGCATCGGCGATCTGGCCGGCCGGGCTGGCCGTCGAGCCTGCGGCCTGCTTGATGTACTCCTGCTGGGCAGCCTGCTGCTGGGCCAGCATCTTCATCTGACGATCGGTCATGCTCCGGCCCCGGGCGATCAGGTAGATGAGGGCGCCGAGCCAGGGAACGAAGATCAGCAGGATAACCCAGCCGGCCTTGGCCCAGCCGCTGAGCTCGTGGTCGCTGAACAAGTCCATCAGGCAGCGGAACCACACCATCAGCGCAGCGATCCAGATGAAGAACCAGAAACTCCAGAGCAGAACGTCCCAGAAGCTATTCGTGTCCATCGATACTCCTCGAATCGTGTCCGCCGGAGCCTGACCTTACGCTTAGCGCATGAAACCGTCGGGGCCGGCGGAACATCTTGAGGTCCTAATGCGGACCTTATTGGTCAGCCTGCCCGCACCTGAGGCGCAACGCATCGCCCGTGAAGGATGAGGTCTTGCAAAAGAGGCCCCGGATCCGGGAGGTCAGGGGCCCGCTGGAGCGGAACTAGAAGGAGTGTTCCGGGCCGGGGAACTGGCCTGAGCGCACGTCGTCGCCGTAGGCTTTTGCGGCGTCACTGAGGGACGTGCGGAGGTCGGCGTATTGTTTGACGAATTTCGCCATCTTTCCGCCGCGCAAACCGGCCATGTCCTGCCACACCAGGACCTGTCCGGTGGTGGCGCTGCCGGCGCCGATGCCGACCGTGGGGACGTCGACGGCGGCATCCACGGCGGCTGCCGTGGCGGCCGGGACCATTTCCATGAGCACGCTGAACGCGCCGGCGTCGGCCAGCGCGACGGCGTCGTCGATCAACCGCTGGGCGTCATCGCCGCGGCCCTGGACGCGGTAGCCGCCGAGGGAGTGTTCGCTCTGCGGGGTGAAACCGATGTGCGCCATGACGGGGATGCCGGCCTGGACCATGGCGCGGACGGTCTCGGCGTAGAACTTTCCGCCTTCAATCTTGACGGCGTGGGCCAGGCCCTCTTTCAGGAACCGGACGCCGGTGGCAACCGCCTGCTGGGCCGAGACCTCGTAGCTGCCGAACGGCAGGTCAGCGACCACCAGGGCCCGCCGTGCGGAGCGGGCGACGGCGCGGCACAGCGGAAGGAGCTCGTCCACCGTCACGGGAAGGCTGGTTTCGTTGCCGAAGACGTTGTTGGAGGCCGAATCGCCGACCAGGAGCACCTCGATGCCTGCCTGGTCAAAGATTTCTGCGGTGTACTGGTCATACGCGGTGAGCATGGCGAAGCGCTCACCGTTGGCCTTGGCCGCCTGGAGATGATGCGTGCGGATCCTGGCCACCGGTTTCCGGGCCGCCTCCGCAGCCCCGCCGGTGCCGCCGTCGGCAGTCCCGCCTGTGCCACTGGCCGACGTGCCCGAAGAGGCGGCCGCTGAAGCCGCTGCCGGGCCGCTGCCGTAGGGGGCCGCAAGTTCTGCGGGCGTGCTGGAATCGGAGCTGTTACTTGAGGCCATGCCACGAGCGTAGTGCGAGACGAAGTGCCGCAGCTACCGCGGGTTGCCCCCGCCCGGCGTGAATCACGTCACACGGGTGGCCTGCGCGACGGCGCAATGCCCCCTCCCGCCGCGAATTCGTCCGGCTTTGTGTTAACGGTGTGTTACGCGGGGGTCCGGCTTCAGCAATCGGTGGCAATGCTTAGTAAAGTGAACCGTGAGCAGCCGCGGGGCCCATGTATGCCGGGCCCGGGGCGGATGGAAGAACCGGAAAGAGGCCAGTATGGACCGCCAGCAAGAGTTTGTCCTGCGGACGATCGAAGAGCGCGACGTGCGGTTTGTGCGCCTGTGGTTCACCGACGTCGTGGGATCGCTCAAGTCCGTGGCCCTGGCCCCGGCCGAGGTGGAAGGCGCCTTCGAGGAAGGACTCGGATTCGACGGTTCCTCGATCGAAGGCCTGGCCCGCGTCTTCGAATCCGACATGCTGGCCCAGCCGGATCCGGCCACGTTCCAGATCCTGCCGTGGCGCGGCGAGACCGAGGCCACATCGCGGATGTTCTGCGACATCCTGACGCCCGACGGCGAACCTTCCGCCGCGGACCCGCGCAACGTCCTCAAGCGCACCCTGGCCAAGGCCGCGGACATGGGCTTCACCTGCTACACCCACCCCGAGATCGAGTTCTACCTGCTCAAGTCCCAGGAGCCGGGCCCGGACGGATCACCCATCCCCGTGGACGAGGGCGGCTACTTCGACCACGTCCCGGGCGGCGTGGCCCAGGACTTCCGCCGGACCGCCGTGACCATGCTCGAATCGGTGGGCATCTCGGTGGAATTCAGCCACCACGAGGCAGGCCCGGGCCAGAACGAAATCGACCTGCGCTACGCCGACGCCCTGCAGACCGCGGATAACATCATGACGTTCCGCACGGTCATCAAGGAAGTCGCGCTGCAGCAGGGCACCTATGCCACCTTCATGCCCAAGCCCTTCACCGCCCACCCGGGTTCCGGCATGCACACCCACTTTTCCCTCTTCGAAGGGGACACCAACGCCTTCTACGAGGCCGGTTCCGAGTTCCAGCTTTCCGAGACGGCGCGCCAGTTCATCGCCGGCATCCTCAAGCACGCCCCCGAATTCACGGCCGTGACCAACCAGTTCGTCAACTCCTACAAGCGGCTCTGGGGCGGGGGAGAGGCACCGAGCTACCTGAGCTGGGGCCACAACAACCGCTCCGCCCTGGTCCGCGTCCCGCTGTACAAGCCCGGCAAGGGCCAGTCCGCGCGGATCGAATACCGTGGCATCGACTCCGCCGCTAACCCCTACCTGGCCTACGCCGTGCTGCTCGGTGCCGGCCTCAAGGGCATCGAGGAGGGCTACCAGCTCCCCGCGGCGGCGGAGGACGACATCTGGTCGCTGAGCTCGGCGGAACGCCGCGCCATGGGACACGACCCGCTGCCGGCCAGCCTGCACGACGCCATCCGGACCATGGAGGATTCCGAGCTCATGCCGCAGATCCTCGGCGAGCAGGTGTTCGAGCACTTCCTGCGCAACAAGCGTGCAGAATGGCAGGACTACCGCCTTCAGGTGACGCCCTACGAACTGCAGCGCAATCTCGGCATTCTGTAGGTTGCCCCGATGAGCCTGGCACGACGCCTCATTGCCGCCGGCTTCAGTGATCTCGACAAGGGCGAGCGGTTCCTGGCGGCCCGGGAACTGGAGGGACTCGACCAGGATGCCCTGTTCGCGGGGCTGCAGCTGGCGGCCAACCCGGACACGGCCCTGCAGTCCCTGGTCCGGCTGATCGAGAAGCACCCGGAACTGCGCAAGCTTGCCGTCGCAGACCCGGAAAGCAGCGAACCGCTGTACCGGGTCCTGGGGGCCTCCGAGGCGCTGGGCGAGTTCCTCATCCGCCACCCCGAACACCTCGATGCCTTCGACGTCCGGGTCAGTCCGGAACCGATGCCCGCGGACGCCGTGGCCCTGCGGACGCGCCTGCTGCAGTCGGTGCGGGCCGATCCCAAGTCTGCCCGGCCGGTGGCGGCCCTCAGCGGTCAGGAAGCCTACGCGGCCCTGCGCACCGCCTACCGGCGCGGGCTCGTGGAGCTCGCCATCAAGGACCTGTGCGCGGCCGATCCGCTGGACTTCATGCCGGCCGCGGGTGCGGAACTGGCGGATCTCGCCGGGGCTGCGCTCGAGGCGGCCCTCGCCGTGTCCCGGGCCGAGGCGGCGGAGAAGTTCGACGCCGCGGAGGTGGCCGACGTCGGCCTCGCCGTGATCGGCATGGGCAAGTGCGGTGCCCGCGAACTGAACTACATTTCCGACGTCGACGTCATCTACGTGATCGAGTCCGGCGCGCTGGAGGAGACCCGGGCCACGACCATCGGCACCGTCCTCGCCTCCGGGATCTCGCGCGCGATCATGTCCACGAGCCGCGAACCCGGGCTGTGGGAAGTCGATGCGAACCTCCGGCCCGAGGGCAAGTCGGGGCCGCTGGTCCGGACCCTCGCCTCGCACGAGAGCTATTACGCGCGCTGGGCCGAGAGCTGGGAATTCCAGGCCCTCCTGAAGGCCCGGACCATCGCCGGCGACACCGTCCTGGGGGCCCGCTACGAGGCAGCCCTGACGCCCCTGATCTGGTCTTCGGCCGGCCGGGAGGGCTTTGTCGAATCCGTCCGCGCCATGCGCCGCCGCGTCACCGAGCATATTCCGGCCGATGAGGAGCAGCGGCAGATCAAGCTGGGCCGCGGCGGGCTGCGCGACGTCGAATTCACCGTCCAGCTGCTGCAGCTCGTGCACGGCAAGTCGGATGAATCCTTGCGCTGCCGGGACACCACGTCGGCCATCGCCGCGCTCTCCGCCGGCGGGTATATCGGCCGTTCCGACGCCGCGGAGTTCGACCGCGACTACCGCTACCTGCGGCTGCTCGAACACCGGATCCAGCTGTTCCAGCTGCGCCGGACGCACCTCATGCCGGTGAACGAAGCGTCTTTGCGTTCCCTCGCCAAGGCGGTCCTGGGACCGTTCTCCGCCGAGCGGCCCAAGCCGGACGCTCTGGTCGCCGCATGGCGAAAAACCAAGCGCTCCGTGCGGGAACTCCACGAACGAATCTTCTACCGCCCCCTGCTCAATACCGTCGCCACCCTGAGCAGCGAAGAGGCACGCCTGACCCCGGAAGCCGCCCAGGGCCGCCTCGCCGCCCTCGGTTACCTCGATCCCCCCGGCGCCATGCGGCACATCGAGGCCCTCACCGCCGGCGTGAGCCGGCGCGCGGCACTCCAGCGCCAGCTCCTGCCCATCCTGCTGGACTGGCTCGCCGACGGCGTGGATCCCGACGCCGGGCTGCTCGCCTTCCGGCGGGTCAGCGAGGCCCTCGGCACAACGCACTGGTACCTGGGCATGCTCCGGGATTCGACGGCCGCGGCCGAGCGGCTCTGCCACGTGCTCGCCAACTCCCGGCTGATCGCGGACCTGCTGGAGGTTTCGCCCGAATCAGTGGCGTGGCTGGGCACGGACAAGGAACTGGTGCCGCTCAGCTTCGAATCCCAATGGCTTGAAATCACCTCGAAGATGTCCCGGCACGCGGACCCGGAGAGCGCCATGCGGCTGATCCGGCTGATCCGGCGCCGGGAAATCCTCCGGGTCGCCATCGCGGACAGCGCCGGGCTGCTGGACCAGGACCAGGTGGGGGAAGCCCTCGCTGACACGGACCGGGCCGCCGTGCTGGGGGCCCTGCGCGTGGCGGAGACAATCATCACCGCCGGGGAACCGCTGAAGACCCACGTGCTGGTGGTTGCGATGGGCCGTCAGGGCGGCCGGGAGATCGGCTACGGCTCGGACGCCGACGTCATGTACGTTCACCGCGGACTCCCCGGCGTGCCGGAAGAGGAGGCACAGGCTCAGGCCCTGCAGATCGTGGGCAAGCTCTCCAGCCTGCTGACCCAGCCGCTCAGACCGGCGATCCTGGCCGAGCGGGTACTCGCGGTGGACGCGGACCTGCGCCCCGAGGGCAAGAGCGGACCCATGGTGCGGTCTCTGGAGTCCTATGCCGAGTACTACCGCCGGTGGTCCCTGGTCTGGGAGTCCCAGGCGCTGCTGCGGGCGCGCCCCATGGCCGGCGACGACGCCCTGGCCGAGGATTTCGTGGCGCTGATCGACAACATCCGGTACCCCGGGTCTTTGTCTGACCAGGACGTCCGGGAGGTGCGGCGGGTCAAGGCCAGGGTCGAGGCGGAGCGCCTGCCGCGCGGCGCCGATCCCGCCCGTCACCTGAAGCTTGGCCGGGGCGGGTTGAGTGACGTCGAGTGGCTGGCCCAGCTGCTCCAGCTCCGGCACGCCGGCCGGCATCCGGAGCTGCGGACCACGTCCACGGTGGACGCGCTCGAGGCGGCCGCGGCCCTGGACCTGATGGACGCGGGGGACACCGTCATCCTCCTCCGGGCCTGGCGGCTGGCGAGCCGGATCCGTTCGGCCAACGTCATCTGGACCGGCCGGCCCTCGGACCTGCTGCCCTCGTCCCGCCGCGACCTTGAGGCGGTGGCCCGCTGGTGCGGCTACGGACAAGGCAACGCCGCGGCGCTGGAGGAGGACTACCTGCGGTTGAGCCGGCGCGCCCGGGCGGTCTTCGAGCGGGTCTTCTACGGCCAATAGCGCCCGGCGGCGGCCTGCCGGCTGCTGACAGGGCCTACTGACACATGCTGCGGGCGGTGCTACCTTGGGCCAATGGCCAGGCAACTTTTTGTGAACCTTCCCGTCCGGAATCTGGATAAGACCGTTGAATTCTTCACGGCGCTGGGATTTTCCTTCAACCCCGACTTCACCGATGAGAACGCCACCTGCATGATCGTCAACGACGGCGCGTACGTGATGCTGCTCGTCGAGTCCTACTTCAAGACCTTCACCTCGAAGTCCGTCGCCGCTACGGCCGGCACCGCCGAGGTGATCATGTCCTTCTCGCTGGAGAGCCGCGAAGCCGTGGACGAGGTCATCCGCACCGCCCTGACCTCCGGGGGCACGGCATCGGAGGAGGCCCAGGACTACGGCTTTATGTACACGCACAGCTTCCAGGACCCGGACGGGCACCTCTGGGAAGTCTTCTGGATGGATCCGGCCGGACCGCCCAAAGACGCTGCGCTGTAGCCCCTTTCCGCTAGGGGCGGGCGCCGCCGGCGCGGGTACGCTGTCTACATGTCTGGACATGTATGGCTGCTGCCTTTGAAGAATCTCGACGACGACGCCCGGGCCATCAAGCTTGGGGAGATCGCGCTGCTGGAGCTCGGCGCAGGGCAGCAGAAGTTCGTGGGGGACCCGCTGCGGATGATGCTGATCGGGCTCGAGGAAGAGTCCCGGCACCCGTTCGCCGTGGATGAGAACGGGGCCGCCGTGGGAGTCCTGACGCTCCAGGCTGGGGCGGCGACCCTCGCGGGCTGGCCAGAGGACCACACGGCCTGGCTCCTGCGCGGCTTCCTGATCGACCGGCGGCAGCAGGGCAAGGGCCTCGGCACCCTCGCCGCGGAGGCCGCCGTGCGGGAGGCCGCCAAACTGACGGCGGACCTCGGCAGCGGCCAGGCCGGCGTAGTACTCTCCGTCAACGAACTGAACCCCGGCGGCCAAGCCGCATACCGCAGGGCCGGATTCGAGGACCGCGGCCGCTACGAAGGCGGCGACGCCGGACCGCAACGCATCATGTACCGGGCATTCTGACCGAAAGCGCATCTTGACTGGGACGATGCGTGCCGCAGTATTGAACCAAGACCAGCCGCTGGAAAGGTGCATGATGGGTCACTCACAGATGCAGGTAGAACCGGTCATCCAGGAGCTCCACATCCCCGCCGGGCTGGCAGGGCCCGTTGAGTTGACGATGGACGTACGCTGTTTCCTTGTGCCGCACACCGGGGGATTGCTGTTAATCGATACGGGCCTCAAGGGCAGCGAGCATGCGATTGCGGCGGCCTTGGACCGTGTCGGAGCAGCATGGAGTGACATCACCGACGTCGTCCTCACCCATTGGCATCCGGACCATGTCGGCGGCCTCGGCGAAGTAGTGGAACGGAGCCCGTTGGCAGCGATCTGGGCGGGCGTGGCGGACGTTTCCCAGATTCCTTCCGCGGTGCCGCTGCGCCCGCTCGTGGAACGTGACAGGGTCCGCGATGTCCAGATCGTGCAGACGCCTGGCCATACCGCAGGACATATCAGCTTGCTGCATGACGACGGAATGCTGTTCGTAGGGGACGCTGTGGGGACAGCCGGAGGTGTGATGAGACGGGCGCCGGAGCAGTTTACAGCGGACTCTGCGCGGGCCGAAGAGTCGCTTCTAAAACTGAGTTTGCTGGAGCCGGACAGGATGCTCTTTTCCCACGGACCGGAGATCCCCGATCCCGTAGGGGAATTGCGCCGGCTTCTCGCCGTCAACGAGGGTTGACGCCTCTCCCGGTGTCAACTAACGTTGACGCCGGAGGTGCTTCGTGCAGACATTGATAGGTTCCATGGACGGCAAAGGGCCGGCCGAGGCGCTCTACGCCGTGGCGGAACTCCACAAAGAACTGGCGCGCACGGAAACCGAAGTGGTGCTGCGTGCCCGGCAGGCCGGACTGTCGTGGGAGGCCATTGCGGTGTGCCTTGGCGTCAGCAAGCAGGCCGTGCACAAGAAGTACGGAAAGCGCTGAGGTGCTGGAAAGCGCTGAACCAGAAGGCCGGCCCCAGGCCGCGGCCGGATGCCCGAGGTAACTCGCGGGTCCTAACTTCCCTTTCGGCCCACGAATCGGATCACCGAGGCACGCAGCGGTCGGATCACCCAGACCAGGCCCGCAACGATCAGCACACCGGCGATCGAGAAAAATAGCGGCAGCGGGTTTGAGCGGTCGGTACCGGCCACTTGCGCCGTGGCAACGGGAGGTCGGGGCGTGGATGGCGCTGCCGGGCTGGCCGTGGCAACCGGTGCCGGCTTCGCGGACGCGTCGTCGGCCGGGGCCGCTGCCTTGACCGGGCCGGCAGCATCGGCGACGTGCGACTCAGTTTGCAAGGCTGCCTGCGGCTGGACGAAACCAACGCTGGCACGCGCAGGAACGACGGTGTTTGCGGGGGCAATCCGGGTTGTTGGCTGGACTGCCTTGACCTGACGGATGGTCTGTTTCCCGGGCCGCGCCGGAGCGGGAGCTTGTCCGGCGGGAGCTTGTCCGGCTGGGGCGGGGGCGTGTTCTGCGGGGGCCTGTTCTGCGGGGGCCGGGCCGGGAGCGGGCTGATCGCCGCCGACCTCGCCGTTTCCTCCCGTGTCGCCGTCGACCTCGCCGCTTCCGCCCGTGTCGCCGTCGATCTCGCCGTTTCCGCCCGTGTCGCCGTCGATCTCGCCGTTTCCGCCCGTGTCGCCGTCGATCTCGCCGTTTCCGCCCGTGTCGCCGTCGATCTCGCCGCCCTCAACGATGTCGACGTATAGCGACGATTGGGTATTCGGCCCGTGTCCCTGAGCCGTTGCGGTAACCTGGGCCCGGATCCGATGGCCCTGGTCCGCGGCCACGACAGTGTAGGTGGGTGCGGTGGCCCCGGTGATCGGCTGGCCGTCCCGCTCCCACTGATAGAGGAGGGAAATCGGCTCACCGTCGGCATACCAGCCGCCGCTGCCCTCCACACTGAGAGTATCGCCGACCGTGGAGCCGCCAGAAAGCCACATTTCATCTGTGGGCTCGATATACCCGCGGGTAACGACCGTGGACGTGTTTGACTTCGATACGCTGCCTTGGCTTGGGCCGCCGCCGGTCACCTTGAGGGTAACCACTTTGCCCAGGTCGGCAGTCCTGATCTTGTAGCTGTCGGTGGTGGCTCCCTCGATGTCCACCCCATCGGCTTGCCACTGCAACGCCACAACGTCGGTGGACCAGGTGCCCAAATCGTCGACGTCCAACGAGAATCCGACCCTCGTCCAACCCGACACAGATGGAGCCTCGCCGGTAATGATGATGGCTGGCCGGGCCGTATACGCTGCGGTGTTGGTTGCACTGACCTTCGGGGACGGCAGGGTAGTCTCCACCCCATCCTTGAGCCCAGGGGCGGACCCAGTCACGCGCAGCGTTAGGGACCGGCCGTCGTCGGGCGCCGTGATCTCGTAAGTTTTGCCCTGGGCGCCGGGGATGTTGACCCCGTCGCGCAGCCACTGATACTTCAGCGTTTGCGCCCGTTCCCATTCGCCGGGATACGACGTGAGTGTCTGTCCTGCCTTGAGGATGCCAGTGAAGGTCGGGCGCTCCAACGCCCGGACCATGGTGCGGCCCGTGGCACCCTCGCCGAAGTCCCGGCACCTATGCCCGGTTGCGGAGTCCCAGCAGGCGACGGCCGCCTGGGCCGGGCCGGCGAAGCCGATAGTGGACAAGATAATAGCGGCGCCGACGGCTGAAGCCGCACGCGACAGAGTGCTTTTCAAATTTTCCCCCAAAATAGTGCCCTTCGCGTGACCGGGAAGGGACAAAGGGAAATGCTACAAGAAGGATGGCGCTCTATCGATGAATCAAGACCGACTTATGACGGATATTTCCGGGCAAGCAAAAGAGCCCGTCCGGGCTGCCATGTGTGGCAGACCGGACGGACTCTCCTGGCGCTGTGCGGTGCGTGGCCCCTTGGGACTAGACGCCGTAGTAGAGCTCGAACTCGTACGGGTTCGGGCGCAGCGAAAGCGGACGGATCTCGTTCTCGTACTTGTACTCGATCCAGGTGTCGATCAGGTCCTGGGTGAAGACGCCGCCGGCCTGCAGGAACTCGTTGTCCTCGGCCAGTGCATCCAGGGCCTCCTCGAGGGTGCCCGGAGCCTTGGGGATGTCCTTGGCTTCTTCGGCCGGGAGCTCGTAGAGGTCCTTGTCGATCGGAGCCGGGGGTTCGATCCGGTTACGGATGCCGTCGATGCCGGCCATCAGCTGGGCAGCGAACGCCAGGTACGGGTTGGAGGAGGGGTCCGGCGCGCGGAACTCGATGCGCTTGGCCTTCGGATTGGACCCCGTGATCGGGATACGGATACCGGCGGAGCGGTTGCCCTGCGAGTAAACCATGTTGACCGGGGCTTCGAAACCCTTGACCAGGCGGCGGTAGGAGTTCACCGTCGGGTTGGTGAAGGCCAGGACAGCGGAGGAGTGCTTCAGCAGGCCACCGATGTACCAGCGGGCGGTGTCGGACAGGCCGGCGTAGCCCTTCTCGTCGTAGAACAGCGGCTCGCCGCCGGTCCACAGCGACTGGTGGCAGTGCATGCCCGAGCCGTTGTCACCGAAGACAGGCTTCGGCATGAAGGTCACGGACTTGCCCCAGGCATCGGCGGTGTTCTTGATGACGTACTTGAACTTCTGCAGGTCATCAGCCGCGTGGGTCAGGGTGGTGAACTTGTAGTTGATTTCAGCCTGGCCGGCGGAGCCGACTTCGTGGTGGCTGCGCTCGACCTCAAGGCCGGCCTCGTCCAGGGCAACGCACATAGCGTCGCGCAGGTCGGCCTGCTTGTCGGTGGGGGAGACCGGGAAGTATCCGCCCTTGACCGGGGTCTTGTAGCCGAGGTTTCCGCCCTCTTCCTCACGGCCCGAGTTCCAGTGTGCTTCCTCGGAGTCGATCTTGTAGAAGCTGCCCTGCGGGGAAGACTGGTACTGGACGTTGTCGAAGACGAAGAACTCGGCCTCGGGAGCGAAGAAAGCGGTGTCGGCAATGCCGGTCGAAGCCAGGTAGGCCTCCGCCTTCTCGGCCACGCCGCGGGGATCGCGGTGGTACGGGTCACCGGTACGCGGGTTCACGATCGAGAAGTTCAGTGCAAGGGTCTTCTCCATGCGGAACGTGTCGATGAACGCCGTCGTGACGTCCGGGATGAGCTGCATGTCAGACTCGGCGATGCCCTGGAAGCCGCGGATCGAAGATCCGTCGAAAAGCTGGCCGTTGACGAAGAAGTCGGCGTCAACGCTCTTGGCAGGCACGTTGAAGTGCTGCTGAACGCCCGGGAGATCGGTGAAGCGGATATCGACGAATTTGATGTCTTCGTCCTTGATGAACTTGAGGACTTCGTCCGCAGTCTTGAACATCTATGCTCCTTACGCATATGAAAGATCTGGCCGTCAGGCACATTTGTCCAGCGCAGTCCAACAGCGGAGAAGGCAAAAAAGCTTCCCCGCTTCGCAGTCGCTAGCAACTGTTACCACCCTAAGGACAAGGGATTTCCCCGCAGTGTCCGCATTGTTTCGGGGAGGTTACAGAATGTCCTGACACGTAAACGCTAGTCGCCAGTCCACACTGTGGCCTATCTGGTCCACAATGTGACACCCTACCTCCCACACTATGGACAGGCCAGAGCCGATAAGCTTGGAGGGTGGTTGATCGCAAAGACATCGGTTCATGGCTCACCGGGCCGGACACATCCGGCATCTCCAGGTACCCGGGGGAGCGGCTCGGGTTGCCCGAGTCCGGGGCAGGGTCGATTGCCCGCGCCGGCCGGCGCATCCTGGCGATCTGCATTGACTGGGGCATCGCGATGTTGATCAGCAATTTCGCCTTCGGCGGCGACTCCTGGGCCACGCTTGCCGTGTTTGCCATCGAGCAGATCCTGCTGATCGGCACCCTCGGCTACGGCATCGGCCACCGGATCGTGGGAATCCACGTGGTCCGGCTGGGCGGCGGCCCGGCGGGTCCGCTCGCGGCCCTGGTGCGCACTCTGCTGCTGTGCCTCGTTATCCCTGCCGTCATCTTCGACCCGGACCAGCGCGGCCTCCACGACAAGGCCATGAATACGGTGCTCGTCCGGATGTAGCAATCCGCGGCCGGATGCGCGACGGCGGTGCCAGGCAACCAGGCGCGGCGGGCTCTCGTGCGTTTGCCGCAAATGGCCGCTGACCTCCCCGCATAGCGGCCATGTGCGTCAGATGGGCACAGCGATGTTGTCAGGGCTCGCCGGGCCTTCGTCCGTTTGCCACGAATGGCCGCTGACCTCCCCGTTTGGCGGCGGCCCCCCGTCCGGTTGCCACGAACGGCCGCTAACCGCCCCGTTTGGCGGCGGCCCCCGTCCGTTTGCCACGAATGGCCGCTACCCGCCCCGCATAGCGGCCATGTGCGTCAGATGGGCACAGCGATGGTGCCGGGGCGCACAGAAACCCGAGGTCCTCGGCGGACTAGACCCCCGCCGTCTCCTGGGCCGGCGTCGGCGCAGCCTCTCCCGACCGTTCCGTCAGGTATCCGTGGCGGCCGGCCCAGCGCTCAAACCACACCGTCGCGAAGGGGAAGACGGCGGAGAGCCCTGAGAGCAAGGCAATCCGGAACGGCCAGCGCAGCATTGCCCACAGGCTCAGTGCCGCAATCGCGTAGCCGATGAAGAAGGCCCCGTGGATCGGACCGGCAATCTCCACGCCGAGTTCCGTCGTCCGGGTGATCCATTTGAGCACCATGCCGAGCAACAGCGCGGCCCAGCTGAACGCTTCGGCGATCGCCAGCCCCCGGAAGATGCGGATCATCGTGGCGGTCGAGGGAAGTTTCATGCGTATCTCCTGAGTTCTTGCGTCCGTTTTCGCGGTGTCCGGTGTCGCTTTGTCCTGCACCCCGCGTCCGTTGTCCCGCGTCCGTTGTCCCGGGTCCGCTGGCCCGGCGCCGGGCGGGCCGACGTCGGGCAGTAAGAGAAACGCCCCGGCTGGCGGCCTGAGGCGGCCGTGAACCGGGGCGATTCTATACTGCGGGCAATTCCATCATGCGGTGCGTTACTGCCGCCCGACTAGCGTCCGCGGGTGGGACGGGCCTTGTAGGGATCGATGCCCTTCGGGATGGGCAGGCGGCCGCCAAGCGAGGAAATGCGCTTCGACACGGCGCTGACCTCGGTCTTGGTCAGTTCGCCCTTGAGCTTGTTCATCTTCCTGGCGATCTGGCTGAGCGGCACTTGGCCCTCGCCGCGGCCGCTTTCGATCACGTGGATGGTGACGTTGGGGAGGATGCGCGCAAGGCGCTTGCGCTCGGCGTCGACCAGCGGCTTGACCCGGTTGCTGGGGCCTTCGCTGACGAGCACGACGCCGGGACGGCCGATGGCGCGGAAGACGGCATCCTGCGTGCGGGGGTTCACGGCGACGGGCTGGTCCTCGGTGATCCAGCCGCGCTTGAGCGTGCCCAGCGCGGCACCTGACGCGCCGGGCTGGTTCTCGATCTGCGCGAACGCGGCGCGCTCGGCACGGCGGGACAGGATCAGCGTGGCCGCAAGGGCGCCCAGGGCGATGCCGATGATCAGGCCGGTGATCCAGTTGTCGAGCAGGAAACCGACCAGCAGGCTGAGGGCAACAACACCCAGGAACGCCAGCAACATGAGCCACGGAACCATGGGATCGTGGCGGCGGGTCATCTGGAAGACCTCGCCGATCTGCTTCAGCCGGCTCGGCTTCTTGGCCTTTGCTTCCTTGGGCTTACGGGAGAAAAGGCCGCGCTTCGGAGCTTCGGAAGCCGGGCTGGAGTTGCTGGGATCAGGGGAATTCGCCATAGTTCCTTAATTCTACGTGATGGACGGCCAAGGGCCGGCACCGGAGTCATCCGGTGCCGGCCCTTAAGTGGAAGGGTGTCAGAGCAGGGTTCAGGAATGTGCCGCGAGCAGCGAGCTGGCTTCCTGGCGGGTGCTTCCGGAGCTTTCGATGTGCGCGAGTTCGGCCGGGATTTCCCAGCCCTTCTTGCGCATCGCGGTGGCCCAGAGCCGGCCGGCGCGGTAGGAGGAACGCACCAGGGGCCCGGACATGACGCCGAGGAAGCCGATCTCGTCCGCCTCATTTTGCAGGTCGACGAATTCCTGCGGCTTGACCCAGCGGTCCACCGGCAGGTGCCGTTCGGAGGGGCGCAGGTACTGGGTGATGGTGATCAGGTCGCAGCCGGCCTCGTGCAGGTCCCGCAGCGCCTCGGAGATTTCCTCGCGGGTCTCGCCCATGCCGAGGATCAGGTTGGACTTGGTGACCATGCCGAGCTTGCGGCCCTGGGTGATGACGTCCAGGGAGCGCTCGTAGCGGAACGCCGGGCGGATCCGCTTGAAGATCCGGGGCACGGTTTCGACGTTGTGGGCGAAGACCTCGCGCCGATCTGCTTCAGCCGGCTCGGCTTCTTGGCCTTTGCTTCCTTGGGCTTACGGGAGAAAAGGCCGCGCTTCGGAGCTTCGGAAGCCGGGCTGGAGTTGCTGGGATCAGGGGAATTCGCCATAG